>JAFIHI010000007.1 GCA_017848755.1 Nakamurella sp.
GAGAAGACGATCCGGTCGCATCGGTGGACGGATATCGCGATGGTCTTCCAGGGTGCGATGAACTCGCTGAATCCGGTGAAGACGGTCGGCTGGCAGATCGCCGAGGCGATGCGGGTGCACCGGGTGCGGACAGGCGCGGCCGTCGACAAGCGCGTCGACGAACTGCTGGACATGGTCGGCATCCCGGTCGCGCGGCGACATGCGTTCCCGCACGAGCTTTCTGGGGGGATGCGGCAGCGCGCGGTGATCGCGATGGCGCTCGCGTGTGAGCCGCGGGTGCTGCTCGCGGACGAGCCGACGACGGCCTTGGACGTGATCGTGCAGGCCCAGATCCTGCGCCTGCTCACGGATCTCGCGTCGGAGCTGCATCTCGCGCTGGTGCTTGTGACGCACGATCTCGGCGTGGTGGCCGAAACCTGCGACCGGGCGGCCGTGATGCTCGGCGGGCGCATCATCGAGACCGGCACCATCGGCGAGCTCTATTACCGCGGTCGGCACCCGTACACGCGAAAGCTGTTCGCCTCGACGCCGAGCCTGAAAGACGCGAAGCCGCGCGATGCGACCGCGGAATCCTCAGCGCTCCTTAAGGTTTCAGATCTCCGGGTGAGTTTCCCGATCCGCAGGTCGCGAAAGACGTCATCGGCGGTCGGTTCGGGACCTGGCGGCGCGCACCGCCTGGTCGCGGTCGACGGGATCTCGTTCGAGGTGGCGCGCGGCGAGTTCGTGGCGCTCGTCGGCCAATCCGGTTGCGGCAAAACGACTACGGCGCAAAGCGTGCTCGGCATGACGGAGATCGACAGTGGCGCGGTGACGTTGCGGGGCGAGTCGATCGTGGGATTGCGACGCCGGGCGCTGAAGGACATGCGGCGGCGCGTGCAGATGATCTACCAGGATCCGTACGAGTCGCTGGACGAACGATTCCGCGTGCGGCAGACGCTCGAGGAGCCGCTGCGGATCCACGGTATCGGAGACGCGGCATCGCGTCGTCGCGCCGCCGCGGAAGCCCTTGAGCGCGTGGCTCTGTCGCCGGACTACCTGGAGCGCTATCCGCACGAACTCTCCGGGGGGCAGCGTCAACGCGTGTCGATCGCGGCATGCCTGGTACTGCAACCGGATCTGCTGCTCGCGGACGAGCCGGTGTCGATGCTGGATGTGACGCTGCGGCTGGGCATCCTGGAGCTCTTGAACGAGCTGCGGCGCGGGTCGTCGCTGGGCATTTTGATGATCACGCACGACCTGTCCACGGCCGCGGCGTACGCGGATCGGATCGTGGTGATGTCCGACGGGCGGATCGTCGAGGCCGGGCCGTCGTACTCCGTGGTGCACCACCCGCAGGCGGAATACACGAAGCAGTTGCTGGCCGCGGTGCCGGATCCGCAGCCGGCGGAGGCGGAGGCAGAGGCGGGGGTCGGGGCCGGGGGCGACGCGGGCGTCGGGGTGGAAGCAGAGGCGGGAGCGGGCGCTAAGGCAAACACGCCGCAGGTGTGAGTAAAACAGGGATAAATCGGGCAGAATGCTGCTAGATTCACACCCTTGTGGGGTTGGGGCCGGGGGCCGCGTGGCGCTCCTGACGAGGCGCGCTCAGAACCTGCTGGGTACCTCGGGACGATTCCCGGATATGCATGCACGCATTACGATGCATGCATGCGGACGACGATAGACATCACGGAGGAGCAGCATCGGGCTCTCACAGCACTGAGCGCCAGGAGATCGATCCGCGGTTTCTCCCCCCTGGTGCAGGAGGCGCTCGACGCGTATCTCGCCGAACTCGGCCCCGATGAGACGGATCTCTTGTTGAGTCTGGAAGGCAGCATCACGGCGCGGGAGGCGCGGCAGATCCACGAGCGGATCGACGATCAGTGGCGCACGTGGCGAGCCTCGTAGTCGCCGACACCGATCTGATCATCGACTTCCTGCGCGGCAAGGGCGATGGCGTCGCAATGGTGCGAACGCTCATTCGCGACGCAAGGCTGCGGGTGACCGCCGTGACCGCATTCGAATTGCGGGTCGGAACCGGGTTCATGAAGCGACGCGACGACATCCTTCGGCTGCTCCGGCGCCGGACCCTCCCGCTCGACGCACTGGCCGCGCTCCGAGCCGGTGAGGTCGCGTCGGAGCTTTCAGGGACCGGGCTGACCATCGGAACGGCCGACAGCCTGCAGGCCGGCATCTGCCTCCGGCACGAGTTGCCGTTTGCCACACGTAACCTCCGACACTTCGAGAGGGTCGCCGGGCTGGAGCTCATCGATCCGAAAGTGGCGCTGTCGGGAGGCAACCGGGCATAGCAGGCACGGGGCGGTGTGGGTAGGGCACGGGACCGGCCCGGCGATCAGCGCACTGCGGGAATCGCCGAGGTGTGAATAGAACTGGGACAATTCGGGCAGAATGCTGCAGGACTCACACCGTTGGGGGGTGGAGCCGAGAACGACTCCCGCCCGAGAACCCGCCCCAGGGTGTGAGTAAAACAGGGATAAATCGGGCAGAATGCTGCTGGATTCACACCTTTGGTCAGTCGCAGTCAGCGGGACATCCCGGCGGTCAGGCCGCGGACAATATGCCGTTGCGCGAACAGCGCGAACGCGATCATGGGCACGATCGACAGGAACGAGGCCGCGCCGAGCTGGTTCCACTTCAGCGCGGCGAAGCCCTTGTACGCCGCCACCGCGATCGGCACCGTCGGGTGGTCCGACGTCAGCGCCAGCGCGATCGTGACCTCGTTCCACACATTGATGCCGATCAGGATCGCGACCGTGGCCACACCCGCGCGGGTGAGCGGCAGGTACACCCGCCACAGCGCGGACGCGGATGTGCATCCGTCGATCAGGGCTGCCTCGCCGACCTCCGGCGGGATGTCTCGGAAGAACGCGATCATGATCGTGACGGCGAACGGCGTCATGAACACCTGGTAGACGAGCGCGAGACCGATTGCGGTGTCGTACAAGTGGATGTACTGGAAGATGTTGTAGAACGGGATCGCGACGACGAAGTCCGGCACCAGGTAGGCCACCAGCAGCCAGACGATGAGCGGCTGCCGACGCCGGACGTGCCGCCGCACCATGATGTACGCGGCCGGCGTGGCAACCGCGAGCGCGATCAGGATCGTGATGGCCGTGGTGAAGACGCTCATGATCACCGCATGCACGAAGCCCTGGTCCGTCCACACCTGGCCGAACGCGTCGAACTGCGGAACGAAGAGGAATTTGGGAGTTCCGAAGGCCTGCACGGGATCTCGCGTCGCGAGCACAAAAATCCAGTACAGCGGGAACAGCGTCATCACGATCGCGAGGAGCACCACAAGGTAGATGAACGGCTTCGACCGGGACTGCATGTCAGGCCTCCCCCGCGCTCGCGCCGGATTGCGGTCCCGCTCCGCCGGCGCCCGCGCGGCGTCCGGCGACGCGCCGCAGACCGAGGGCCACGGTGACCGCGATCATCACGAACAGGGTGTAGACGACGAGCATCGTCATACTCGCACTCATTTGGTGACCTTTGAAAGCCGTTCTGTAGGCGAGCATCTGGAGCGATTGCGTGGCCGTTCCCGGGCCGCCGTTCGTCGCGCCGAAGACGAGGTCGAAGAGCTTGAAACAGTCCACCGCCCGGACCGCGGCGACCACCGCGATGAGCGGCAAGAGCAGCGGCAGGGTGAGGTACCGGAACCGGGACCAGTAGCCGGCGCCGTCGACCTCGGCGGCCTCGAACGGCTCCTTGGGCAGCGACTGGATCCCCGCGTACAGGATGATGAAGACGAAGCCGGACTGCCACCACGCGTCGAGGAACGCAAGGGTGGGCAGCGCCGTTGACGGGTTGCCGAGCAGGTTCACCGCACTCAGCCCCAGATGCTGCAAGAACCACGGCACCACACCGAGTGTCGGGTCAAGCATGACCTTCCAGACAATGGACACGACGATCCCGGACATCATGAGCGGCAGGATGAACAGGGTCCGCAACCAGCCAATTCCGCGCGTGAGCCGGTCGACCGCGAGCGCCAGGGCGAGCCCTGCGACCAATTCGATCGCCAGCGCCATGGCGGTGAACGAGGCGGTGCGCCCGATCGGGCCCCAGAACTCCGCATTGGTGAGCGTCACTGCGTAGTTGTGCAGGCCCACGAACCGGAAACGGCTCCCCCAGTTCCAGTCGAAGAAGCTGAGGTAGACCGCGTAACCGATGGGGACCACCGTGGTCGCGGCGAGGACGGCGACGAGTGGGGCGGTGAAACGCCACGTCGGCGTGTCGGATTGGCTACTCGGGTGCGGTCTTTCGGCCGCGAGTACCGCCGTTTCGGCGAGCGTCGTCATACGCGTGCCGTCTTGCTCATGTCGTGCTCGTCATGTCGTGGCGTTCCTGATGTTGCAGGGCCGGGGCGCGCGGTTACTCGGCGGCGAGCTGGCCGGCCTGCGCCTGCACCTTGGTTTGAGCGTCGGCCATGGCCTTGTCGGGCGCCTGCCCCTGGCTGATCGCGATCATGGCGTCGACGATGTCCGTGAGGGCCGGTTCCGCGTTGCCGTTGAGGATCGCGGTCGGGCGCGCGGTCGACATCGCTTTGCCCACAGCCGCAACGTAATCCGCATTCAGCGCGCCGGTGTACGCCGGATCACTGGTCGCCGATTCGCGCGGTGCGCCACCGGTGAGCGCGCCCAGGGTGGCCGTCATCTTCTTGTTCGTGAAGTACTGCATGAACATCCAGGCCGCATCGTGGCGGGGCGACGCCTTGGCCATCGCCAGCCCCCAGCTCCACAGGCCGGTAGTGCCATCGGGCGACGCCTTCGGGAGCGTCGCATAGCCCACGTGGCCGGCGACCGTCGATTTGGAGGTGTCCTCGAACGAGGGCCCGAACACGGATGCGTCCACGTAGAAGGCGGCCTTGCCCTGTTGGAAGAGCGCCGTGGAATCCGGCCAGTCGATGTTCAGCGAGTTCGGCGGCCCGGACTTCACCAGGGCGGCGTAATCGGCGACACCCTTGACGATCGCGGGATCGGTGAGGCGCGGCTTCGACCAGTCGCCGTCCCACCAGACCCCGTACGGGAGTTCAGGTTTGATGCTCGCGGGCAGTTCGTTGAAGACCATGCCCGTCATCGTGTCCATGATGGAATCCGCCGACCGCACGCCGCGCATCACCGAGCCATAGACCTCTCCGCCAGCCTTCTCGGTGACCGTGGCCGCCGCTTTGATGAGGTCGTCCATGGTCTGCGGGACGGTGCCGCCGAGGTACTTGTCGACGAGATCCTTGTTGTAGAACAAGATGTAGGTCTCGGTGGACACCGGGATCGCATAGAGTTTCGCGGACGGGTCGCCGGAGGGGAACTCCGCCGGCTGCAGGGTTCCCTTCGGGAAGTCGGCGATGTCGTAATCGGCTGGGGTCTTCGTGGCGTCGTCGATGTAGGGCGTGAGCGGCTCCATCAGGCCTGCGCCGAACTGGCTCGCGGCATCGAAATCGAGGCCGGTCATGTACACATCCGGTGGATTGTTCGACCGGAGTGCCTGGTCGACCTTGTCGAAGTACAGATCCTCGGAGTAGGTCTTCAGGTCTACGGTGATGCCGGTGGCGGCGGTGAACTCCTTGAGGTGCTGCTGCACCCCGTCCGTCCACGGGTGCTCGTCGAGCATGACGTGGATCGTCTGGCCGCTGTACTTCTTCTCGTCGAAGCCTGCCGTGCCGGAACCTGTTGCGCCGGAGCCGCTATCGCTCTGTGACCCGGTGCCCGCGCCGGGCTGGGGTGTTGTCGATTGCGAGCAGGCGGCGAGCGTCGTCGCTGTCAGCGTTGCGGCAAACGCGGAAGCGAGAAGTCCGGTGGTTCGCTTCAGTGCCATGGTTGCTTCGCCTCACTCTGTCGAATTAGATTATGAATGCTGAGTATGACGACTGAAGCGGATCCGGTCAATGGATCTTCGTAAGATACGGCGCGGCGTGCCCGGGAAGGGCGCGGCAGAACGGCAACCGATCCAACGGATGCCGCCACGGTAACGCGGCGAAGCTCAGGCAGCCGGGACGGTCGCGTCCCACAGGATGACCAGCGAGACCACGTTGTCGGTCAGCGAGTCGACGACCGCGAGGTGTGTGACATCGCCGTCGGTCGCCGCGACGACATCGCCCGCAGCGAGCACCGCCCCGGGGGTGACATCGCTGGCAAGCGCAAGCGTGTGCTGTCCGTCGGGACACAGGTGGAAGTCCACCTGGACGATCGCCTTCGGGTTCATGGACCTCATGGTCCGCGTCAGTGCCGGGATCTGCAACTTCGTCATTGCTGCGCTCTCGTGAACAGCTCGCCCATCATGCCGAGCGAGGCATCCTCAAGATGCGCCAAGACGACGGTGAAGTGCCGCTCGTCGCGTCCGGTGGGAAGTACCGGAAAACCCGCGTACCGGAGCCGTCCCACCGTCGACCACCAGACGACGTCCCGGCCGCGGAGCACCCTGGATCGACTCCACATATCCGCGAGGGTTTCGCCTGGCATAGACGACTGCACAGAAATGCCGAGAATGCCCATAATGGCGCGCGAGCGTTCGGCGTCATCGCGGACTTTTTCGGCGAGGAGACCGCGCTCGCCTCCACGAACGATGAGGATGACGTCGTCCGGTGGTAGCTCAAGTCGGATCGTGACCTCCGCGTACCGCGACACGCTAGCACCGTGGCGCTGAGGTCTCGGCGGACTTCGGTTCCGCCGCAAGGGATACGGCGTCGAGGAGGTCGGCCAGGCTGCTGGGGCGGGTGGGCATTGCGCGCACCGTTCGTGCGTGCTGCCGCCAGTCGATGCGATGCCCGGCCGATACCCCGCCCCCTGGTCTATCGGGGCCCTGCAGAATCGGAATAGCGGGAGCGAACGGCGTCATACTCGGAAGGTTCGTCACGCGGCAACTCCGCGGAGACGATTGACCATCTGCAGGATCGTGTGCAAGACGCCTTTCGGGTCGTTTTCGATCTGCTTGGCGGTGAAGCGGATGACGATCCAACCCGCGTCGACCAGGGCCTGCTCGCGGCGGTGGTCCCGCTCGAACGCGTTCGGGTCCACGGCCTCGTCGTGGTAGCGCTTGCCGTTGATCTCGATCGCGAGTTTGATGTCCGGGAAGCCGATGTCGGGGAACACGGTGCCCGTTGCCGTCTGCGTGCGGTCGTTCGCCACCCATCCGGTGACGCCGGCGTCCGCGAGTACCCGGTGCAGTCTGCGCTCGGGATGGGACCACGGCCGGGTCAGGACGGCGTGCGCCGCGGCAAGCGCCCGGTCGTAGCCTTGCACCGCGGCCATCCGCTGGACACTGGCCCGGAGCGCGTCCGGGCTGGTGAGATCGCGGCGGAGGACGGCCTCGAGATAGTCGTTCCGCTCGCCCCAGCGTGCCAGGTCCAGGCAGGTCCGAGCGGGGGTCGTAAAGCGGATTCCTTTGTGCCACCCCACGTCTCGCGGATCGAGCGGGGTGCGGATGAGGCGCAGCGGATCACGTCGTGAGCGAGCGCGAGCCACCGGCACGTAGATGGTGATGGAGCGCGGCATCCGGTCGATGACGCCGTGCCCGAAGAGCGCCGCGCCGCCACCGATGACGGCGCCCTCGCCGGCCCAGAGCCATGCCGCCCAGAGGCGCACGGCGGGATCAGCGGGGTCGCGATTCGTGTAGACGCTGGGAAAGACCCTGACCAGCCGCCTGGACCGGACCATCTGGTCGAACCTCTCCCGCGGCATGCCCGTCGCGAGGGCTTGCGCTCGGAGAAGCGTTCCGGACTGCCTCGCCAGGAGCGTGCGGATATCCAAGGTGGCCGCGCTCTGCAGCAGACGCGGCTCGTGTTTCGCTTGCATCCGTCCAGTGAAGTGGCGACCGGGTGCTCGCGGGGTGGCCGTGTTGAGAATGTGGATGACATCGCGGTCTGTGGATAACCGGCGGCGCTTGGCGGCGGGACGCCGCGAATGGCGTCATAGGCGGTGGTCGGCGTCTTGCGAGGTGTGGGCGTGGGATTGCGGAGCGGGCTCTCGGCGGGTGCGCTCGCGGTGTGAGTAGAACGGGGACAAATCGGGCGGAATACTGCAGGACGCACACCGCTGATGGAGTGTGCGTAGAACTGGGACAAATCAGGCGGAATGCTGCTAGACTCACACCTTTTGTTTGGCTCGCTAAGTATCCCTATCTTCGCTATAGCCGGAACGGCGCGAGGCCGGGGAGTGTGCGTAGAACTGGGACATATTGGACAGGATGCTGCAGGACGCACACCGCTGATGGAGTGTGCGTAGAACTGGGACA
>JAFIHI010000066.1 GCA_017848755.1 Nakamurella sp.
CGCGACGGAGTCGCAGGGCGCCGGGGAGCGGAGCCCGAGCGAACAATTCAACACAGTAGGCCCCGCGGTTGGCAGCTGTTCGCGCTCTATTGTGCGTCACCACCGCGACTGCGCACGCCACCGTCGGTGCGCCGGTCGGCCGTACTACGCCCGTGTTCGCGCTCTCCATGCCGGGTTCGGCCACCGGCGCTGCCATGTTCGTGCGCCGCGACCGCTGGCAGGAACACGGTGATCGTGAGCCCGCCGCCGGGCGTAGGCGAGGCCACGACGCGGCCCCGGTGCATTCTCACGATCGAGGCCACGATCGACAGGCCCAGGCCCGAACCACCGCGCTCCCTGGTGCGAGCCTTGTCCGCGCGGAAGAACCGGTCGAAGAGCTTCGGGAGACTCGCCGGGTCGACCCCGGGGCCGTTGTCGATCACCGCGACGGCCACCACCTCCGGGGACGCAGTCACCGAGAGCGTCGCGACGGTGCCCGGCGGGGTGTGGGTTCGCACGTTGCCCAGCAGGTTGGCGAAGAGTTGGTGCAGCCGCATGCGGTCACCGCGCACTACCGCCCGAGCGGAGGTGCCGGCGAGCCGCCAGGTCCTCGACGGGTCGATCACCGCGGCGTCGTCGATGGCCCCGGCGAGCAGCGGCATCAGGTCGACATCGTCTGTGGGCGAGGCGTTCTCGGTATCGGTCTGGGTGAGCGTGAGGAGGTCCTCGACCAGCGCGCCCATGCGTTTCGACTCGAAACCCATCCGCTCCATGGCTCGGTCGACCGCCTTATCGACATCCAGGGCACCGGCCCGGTAGAGGTCCGTATAGCCGCGGATCGCGGCGACCGGTGTGCGCAGTTCGTGCGAGGCATCCGCGACGAACTGGCGCATGCGATCTTCGCTGTGCGCCCGTTCCGCCAGCAGGGCGGACACCCCGTCGACCATGCCGTTGAACGCCGTGCCGAGCCGTCCGACCTCGGTACCGACGGCGCCGGGTGTGACGCGACGCGACAGATCGCCGGCCGCGATCTCGTCCGCGGCCTGCGCCATGGTCTCCAACGGGCGCATCTCGCGCCGCACGACGAATCCCGCGATGCCGCCGACGATCACCAGCAGCCCGAGCGAGATCAGGATCTCCAGCAGCACGATGCGGCTGATCGTGCTTTCGGCATCGTTCATCGGGATCCAGAAGACCACGACGACCTGCGGCCCCCCAACCACGTTGCCCACGACGGCCTCGGCGCGGTACACCAGGCCGTTCCCGGAGACGTCCGGGACCGTATACGGCACGCCGAGCGCGGGAGCCCGCCCGACCGCCGGATTCGCATCGCGCAGGCCCGCCGGGGCGCTGAGCACCTGCGTCGTGCCCGGGTCACGAACCACCGAGATGCCCAACTCGCCGGCAAGGGGGTTGGACTCCAGCTGCTGCTGGACGCTCGCGTACGGATCGCGGTTCTGACTCAGGCTCGCGATCACACTGGCCAGCGTCTGATCCTTCGAGTCGATCAGCGACGACCTAGTGACCAGCGGGATCACCACGTCGACCGCGATCAGGGCCACCGCGACCACAACCAGCACCAGCGCGATCAGCCTGGACCGCAAGCTGAGCCGGCCGAACCGGCGGACACGGCGGCGGGAGCCGGGCGCCTCGGTAGTGTGGGGCGCCCGAGCCGCGCCAGGTGCCTCGGCCGTGCCGGCCGCCTCGCCGGTCCCTGGCCCCTGGCCGGACCCCGTTTCCTGGCCGGCACCGCGACCTGAATCCGGACCTGGCGTCACCGATGGGCTGCCCTCATGCGGCACACTGGGCCCGGCGGTCTGTGGTGCGGCGGCGGGTGGCACGGCCGATTCCGAAGCAGAGCCGCCGCTGTACGGTCCGGCCTCCTCAGCCGCGTGCTCCGCCGCCCGATCCCCAGACTCCGACGCAGCCGGCCCCGCAACCGAACCGACCGCCGGCTCCGCAACCGGCCCCGCAACCGAACCGGCGGCCGGCTCCGCAGGGCGACCAGCGGCGGGAGACGTCATAGGCGGTACTCGCATAGGCACATCACCCGCACACCGATCAGTGCCGCTCCCCGCGGAGCACATAACCGAAGCCGCGGTGGGTGTGAATCAACGGCTCGAGCCCGTCGAGGTCGATCTTGCGACGCAGGTAGGAAATGTAGGTCGCGACCACCGAGTCGTCGCCGTAGAAGTCGGTGCCCCACACGGCGTCGAGCAGCTGCTGCCGGGACAGCACGACGTTGGCGTTGATCATCAGGTAGCGCAGCATCTTGTATTCGGTGGGTGCGAGGTCGATCGGCATGCCCGCGCGGGTTACCTGATACGTCGCGGGGTCGAGTTCGACATCGGCCACGCGCAGGGTCTCGTCATCGACGGATTCGGGGCGCACGCGGCGCAGCACGGCGGACACGCGCGCGGCGAGCTCCTCGAGGCCGAACGGTTTCGTCACGTAGTCGTCACCGCCCGCCGTCAGACCGGCGATCTTGTCGGCCGGAGTGTCCCGCGCGGACAGGAACACGACCCCTGCGTCCACCCCGGCCGCCCGCACCCGCCGCATCACCTCAAGCCCGTCGAAGTCGGGCAGCATGATGTCGAGGATGATGAGATCCGGGTGTTCCTCGGTGGCGTGCCGGACGGCTTCGCGCCCGGTCGCGGCCACCGACACGTGGTAGCCGAGGAACCGCATGGACGTCGCGACGACGTCCTGCAGCGACGGTTCGTCATCGACGACCAGCAGTTTGGTGTGTCCGGTGTTCACGATGGCACCTCCTCCGGTGCGGGGTGTGCATCCAACCGCATCGCATTCACAGCATCACACGCCGACGCGGGCCTCATGGCAATTGTCTGTGATTCGCCTGAGTGCCGTGGGGCGGCGGCGAATCAACCGTCACTCTCCGAAGCGCCGGTGTCGCGCAGAGTAATCCCGCAGCGCGCGCAGGAAGTCGACCCGGCGGAAATCGGGCCAATACGCGTCGCAGAACCAGAACTCGGAGTGCACGCTCTGCCACAGCAGGAACCCGGACAGCCGCTGCTCGCCGGAGGTGCGGATCACCAGGTCCGGATCGGGCTGCCCCGACGTGTAGAGGTGCTCGCCGATCGCCTCCACGTCGAGCGTGTCGATCACCTCGCGAAGGTCTTGTCCCGCATCGGCTTTCGCCTGCAGCAAGGACTTCACGGCGTCTGTGATCTCCTGCCGTCCGCCGTAGCCGACGGCGATGTTCACCTCGATACCGGTGCGGTCCGCCGTGCGCAGCTCCGCGGCGGACAGCCGGGTGGCGAGCTCCGGCGGCAGCACGCTCATCGCGCCGACGATCCGCAGCTTCCACGGCGCGCCCGGCGCCGCGAGATCGTCGACGACATCCGCGATGATCGCGAGCAGCGCGGTGACCTCTTCCGCGCTGCGATGCAGGTTGTCGGTGGAGAGCAGCCAGAGCGTCACCATTCGGATCCCGACGCCGCGACACCAGGCGAGCAGGTCCGCGATGTGCGCCGCCCCGGCCCGGTGGCCGTCGGCACTGTCCAGGTCCTCCTTGTGCGCCCAGCGCCGGTTGCCGTCGAGGATCACCCCGACGTGGTGCGGCACCGCCGTCGGGTCGAGTTGGCGCACGAGATGTGCTTCGTAGAGCCGGTAGACGATCGTTGGCATCCGCACGTGAGGCAGATTACTGCCCGGGGCGGGCGTCCGCCGCGCCGATGCGTCACTATGGATGAATGACGCCTCCCGCCGCGACCGCGGTCGCCACCCCGTCGCGATCAGAGATCCGGGAGAAGCTCGCCGCCGGCCGGCCGCGGGCCCGCGGCTGGATTCATCTGTATTCGGCGACCGTCGCGGGGGCCGTCGGCATCGTGCTCATCGTGCTAGCGGCCACGACGGTCAGCGGGGCGGCTGCGGCGGCATGCGCGGTCTACGCGGCCACCGTCGTCGGCCTGTTCACGGTGAGCGCGACCTATCACCGGCATATCTGGATCTCCGAGCGCACCCGGCGCTGGATGAAGCGCACCGACCACTCGATGATCTTCGTGTTCATCGCCGGGACCTACACGCCGTTCGCCGTGCTCGCCCTGCCGCATCGGACGGCGACGGCGGTGTTGATCATCGTGTGGGCCGGGGCCATCGGCGGCGTGGCGCTGAAGATGGCGTGGCCGTCGGCGCCACGCTGGCTGGGTGTGCCGATCTACCTGGCCCTGGGCTGGGTCGCGGTCTTCGTCATCCCCGACATCCTGCACGGCGGCGGGGTCGCCCCGCTGGTGCTGATGATCGCCGGCGGGGCGCTGTACTCGGCCGGCGCGGTGTTCTACGCGACGCGGCATCCCAAGGGCTGGCCGCTGACCTTCGGCTACCACGAGTTCTTCCACGCGTTCGTCTCGGCGGCCGCGATCTGCCACTGCGTCGCGATCTGGCTGATCCTCTACTGAACCTCCGGCGTGCGCGGCGGCGCGTCCGCCGGCCCGAGAGTGTCTGGTATGACGTTGTTCTCGTGCAGCGCCGGTTTCGGATCGGCCGGGGTCGCGGCGGGCCGTCCCGGAGCGCCGCGCTCAATCCGGGCCGGGAGTATCGGGTATGACGTTGTTCTCGTGCAGCGCCCGTTCCAGATCGGCCGGGGTCGCGGCGGGCATGTCGCACACGAACCCGCGACAGACGTAGGCGGCGGCGCGTCCGCCCACGCCCGGGCGGTCGGCGAGCAGCGGTCGGCCGGGCTCGTCCGGCTCCCCCACGTCGATCACGCTGCCGCCCGGCGCGAGACGGCGCGCGGCGCGCGCCAGCTCGTCGCGGTGTGACCCGGCGGGGCCGGCGATCACGATCTGCAGCGCGCCCGCGGCGCGCGCCTCGGCCACGGCCAGGTGCCACCCCGCGGAGCGCGGATACTGAACCCCCAGTCCCCCAACGGACGCGGTGATCCCCTCACCGGCA
>JAFIHI010000067.1 GCA_017848755.1 Nakamurella sp.
ATCGATTATGACGTCGACTGACGCCGTTCGCGGCCGAACATCGCCATAGTCGATAAGATCCGCGCGCGTTGGAACCACCGATAGCGGCATGGAGCTGGTGGGGACCGGGTGGGGCGGGCGGGGCTCGAACCCGCGGCTGGCGGATTATGAGTCCGCTGCTCTGACCAACTGAGCTACCGCCCCGTACGGGCAACGTCTTTCATGACCGTGTCAACCCCGACCATATTCACAGCGCTACCTCGCCCGTACCCGCTGAGCGTACCGGCTCGGTGTCGTGCCGGCCGCGTAAGGTGCGCCTATGGCCGTTCACATCGCGCTGCTGCGCGGAGTCAACCTGGGGCCGCATCGGCGGGTGGCCATGGCCGATGTGCGCCGCGCGCTCACGGCCGAAGGGTTCGACGGTGTCGCCACGCATCTGCAGAGCGGCAATGTCGTCCTCCGCTCCCCGCTCGCGCCGGCGGAGGTCGGCCACACGATCGAGCGGTCGCTCGCGGAACAGCTGGGCCTGCACACGGCCGTGATCGTGCGCTCACCCAAGGATCTCGCGGCCGCCATCGACGCCGATCCGTTCCGCACGATCGCGACGGATCCGGCGCGCCACGTGCTCGGTTTCCTGTCCGCCGCGCCCGAGCCGGCAGCACTCGCCGCTGTCGAGCGGATCATCGCGGCTCTGCCCGCCGACGGCGATCGGCATGCGTTCGCCGGAACGCACTTCTACCTCTGGTGCCCGAACGGGATCAGCGCGTCGCCGTACTTCAAGGTGCGGTGGGATCTGCTCGGTGTCGGTGTGACGCAACGGAACTGGAACACCGCCACCGCGCTGCTGCATATGGCCGGCGACCTCGTCTGATCCTGCCCGCCGTCGGCCTCGGTGCCGCTCGTCGCATGAGCGCCCCGGCGTACGCATGGGCGGTGGTGAGGTTTGTTCCGGAACCGCTCCGGGTAGGCCAGCGACAGCAGCGCGCTGGGAGGTGTGGCCATGGCACGACCCGCAGCATCCGCGCCACCGCGGTGTTCCGGCCGGGAGCGGTTGACCTCCGACCAGCGCAGCGCGTTCTTGGCTGCCGAACTCGGCTGGGCCATGGACGCCTTCGACTATTTCATCGTCGTCCTAGTCTACGCCGAGATCGGCAAGGATTTCGGGGTCTCGCTGGAGAAGATGGCCTTCCTGACCACCGTCACGCTGGTGATGCGACCGGTCGGCGCGCTGCTTTTCGGCCTGTGGGCGGACCGAGCAGGCCGGCGGGTTCCCCTGATCGCCGATGTGTGCTTCTACTCGGTCGTCGGCTTCGTCTGTGCGTTCGCGCCTAACTTCACGGTGCTGCTGGTGTTGCGTCTGCTGTACGGCATCGGCATGGGCGGCGAGTGGGGACTCGGCGCGGCACTGGCCATGGAGAAGATCCCAGCCTCTCGGCGTGGCTTCTTCTCCGGCCTGCTTCAGGAGGGCTATTCCTTCGGCTATCTACTGGCATCGCTGGCCTACCTGCTGGTGCACTCCGCGTTGGGCTTGTCGTGGCGGTGGCTGTTCGCGTTGAGCATCCTGCCCGCTCTCATCAGCCTGATCGTGCGGGTGCGGGTCCGCGAGTCCGAGGTGTGGGAGAACGCCCAGGACGCCATGTGCAGCACCCGAACCCGGCTGCGGGACGTGGTGTTCAATGCCGCGATCGTCCGGCGGTTCATCTATCTGGTGCTGTTGATGACTGCCTTCAACTGGATGAGCCACGGCACGCAGGACGTCTACCCGACATTCCTGAAGGCCACCGACAACGGCGGCGCCGCGCTCGCGGCGTCGACCGCGACCTGGATCGCCGTCATCTACAACGTCGGCGCCATCATCGGCGGGCTGATCTTCGGCCCGCTGTCCTCCCGGTACGGCCGCCGCTACACCATCGCGTTCTGCGCCGTCCTGGGGCTGCCGATCATTCCCCTGTTCGCCTGGTCGCACGGCGCGGCCATGCTCTGCCTGGGCGCGTTC
Organism: Nakamurella sp.; assembly: GCA_017848755.1. Classification (GTDB taxonomy): domain Bacteria; phylum Actinomycetota; class Actinomycetes; order Mycobacteriales; family Nakamurellaceae; genus Nakamurella. The sequence continues at coordinate 1,976 of JAFIHI010000067.1, forward strand.
CTGATGCAGGTGTTCGTGCAGGGTGCCTGGGGAGTGATCCCGGCGCACCTGACCGAGATGTCGCCGGATGCGATCCGCGGCTTCTACCCGGGGGTGACGTATCAGCTGGGCAATTGCCTGGCCGCCTTCAACCTTCCCATCCAACAGGCGCTGGCCGCCTCGCACGGGTACCCGTTCGCCCTGACCGTGACGGTGATCCCGGTGCTGGTCGTGGTCGCCGCGCTGACCCTGATCGGCAAGGAGTCGCGCGGTATCACATTCGGCTCCAAGCAGACCGCGCTGTCGCCGGCCGTCGGCATCCGGCGGTGAACGATCAGAGCCTTCGGCAATCCGTGTTCACGGATGTGCCATGCCCATGGCGTCACTGCGCGTTAATCCGCAAAGTGATGGATAAGTGTTACACGTGCTCGGTGAGGATCGTTTCCTCGGACGTTTCCGCAGGTCAGGCTCCCCCGGTTGGACTCGAACCAACAACCGTCCGATTAACAGTCGGATGCTCTGCCAATTGAGCTACGGAGGACCGGCGCTCGCCGATTCTCGCGAGTGCCTGTCAAGGATAACGGATGATCCGCGCCGGGCGCACCCGCCCGTCCCGGTGCCGCGGTCGGGCATGGTCGACAGGCCACGGCGCATCCGATCGCCTCGGCGATCGGCGAACAGCGTCATACTCGATGTCATACTCGACGCCGGGGTCCGGCCCTGCGGACGACTCTCCGGGGCCGAACCGGCGGCGTTTCGGCTGGGTGATATCGACGTCGCCCATCAGGGCGAACCCCGCGATGCGGACCACGGGCGAGCCGGGCGGCGGGGCCGGGTTGGCCTTGTTGTCGACGCCGCCCATGAAGCCGAACGCGTGGCAGTCCACCACGACGTCGTCCGAGACGATGATCTGAATACCGCCCATGAGAGCGAAGACGCCGATGGTGACTTCGGAGGCCGCGAAGAACGCCTCGGTGAGATCCAGTTCCACCCCGCCCAGCACCGCGACAGCATGGAACCGCTCGGGAACCGTCCAGGCGCCTTTGCGCTCGGCGCCACTCAAGATGGCGACCGCGCTACCGGACGCCGGCCCCGGGCGGACGCGCGCACCGGGCCGGACACCGGGCGCGGAATACGGCACGGTCGCCGGAAGCTGCGGCTCCGGGAACGCGAGCTCATGGCCGGGCAGGTCGTGGGTGACCGGACGCAGCTCCCCGATGGTGCGCGCGGCATAAACCTGCCGCAGTCGCTCGTCCACCTCGGTAATCGTCAGCCGCCCCTCGCCCATCGCCTGATGCAGGATGCCCGCGACACGTTCGCGGTCGGCATCCGAGGCGCGGATGCGGTCGGGGTCGGGTACGGCGTCGGGGATCGGTGGCTGCGCGGTCACGCCGGTGATTGTATGCGATGGTGCCGCAATGACAACACCGATGACGTCGAGATGGTGTCACGCCGTCGGCGCGGTGTGGCTAGCCGTTGCCCGGCCCGTCCGGCCCGGCCGCTCCTCCCGATTCACCCGGCCCGCCGGGCACGTCCGCCGGCCACAGCTCACCGGTGACGACAGCCACCGCGGCAGCGAACCCGGCGGCCGCTGCGTCGGCGTCCGGATCGAGGCGCACCTGCACCGCCAGGCCATCGTGCCCGGCGACCCGCCGCAGCGCGACCCACGCCCCGGCGCCCGGCCAGCCCAGACGCCGACTGGCGGCCACCGAGCGGCGCACCCGTTGATGCACGACGTCGGTGAGCCTCGTCGAGTACTGCGGCCGGATCGTCACCTCCGGGCGATCACGGACGACAACTGTTCCGTCCGGCCAAGTCTCGACCACATCGACGACCGTCACGTACATGACGCCGTCCGTCAACCGAGCTTTCGAGATCAGGTGCCAATCCCAGCACTCGGCGGCGCCCTCCGCCACGAGCCACAGCCCGAACCGGCTGGCGACGAGCAGTCGCCCGTCCAACGTCCGCACGCCGGCGAGGATCCTGTCGGCCGGCGGCAGGGCGCTTCGCAGCGCCTCGGGAACCGGGTTCCGACGCGGCAGAAGTCTCACGATGCGTCCGCTCCCCTGGCACGATCGGCGAGCGCGCGGCGGTACGCAGCCATCTGGTTCAGGTCGGAGCGCAGCGCTGCCGCCCGCGCCTTGTCGCCGGCCGCCTCGGCCCGCTGCAATGCTCCGACCAGTTCGCGTTCGCGCATCGCGGCACGCCGCTCCGCCATGCGCGCGAGAATCGCTCCGGCGTAACGTGCCTCGGGTTCGGTGGAGCGGTACTGCAAGGGTTCGACGGCCAGCTCGGTGACCACCGAGCGCAGCGGCCCCGATGGCAGTTCCTCCTTGATCTGCGTCACCCACGCCGCACCCGCGGCCGCCGACGGCCCGCCACACGCGACGACGGCGGCATGGATGGCGGCGTAGGCCGGGTCGCCGAAACAGTCGTCACCGATCTGCTGGTACCCCGCGGCGACCAGCGCGGGATATTGCAGCACGAGCTTGATCGTCTCGCGCTCCACGACGCCCGCCGCGTCGCCGAGATGTGACCGGCCGGGTTCTGGCCCGCCGACACGCTCCGCAGGTGGCCGATGCGCTACCGCGGGCCGCACCGCTCCCGAATCGCCCCGGTGGTCGGGCCGTGCGCCGGGCTCGCGCGCGCGGCTGCTCGACCGATCGGCGTCACGCTGCTCCGCCCGCACCCGCGCCTGGACGTCGCCTGGGTCGACTCCGACACGATCCGCGAGCTCGCGGATGTAGCCGTTTCGCGCGGTTCGGTCCTTGATCCGGGCGACCAGGGGGGCCGCTGCGGCCAGCGCGCCGGTGCGCCCCTCCACGGTCTCCAGATCGTATCCGTCCAGCACCCGCGAGATGGCGAACCGGAAAAGCGGCGTCTTGCTCCGGACGAGGTCGCGCAGGGCCGCATCGCCGCGCGCCTGGCGCAGCTCGCACGGGTCCATTCCCTCGGGCGCCACCGCGACGAATGTGTTCGCGGCGAACCGCTGATCCGAGTCGAATGCCTTGAGCGCCGCCTTCTGTCCCGCGGCATCGCCGTCGAACACGTAGACGACCTCGCCGCGCATGAGGTCGGAGTCCATCAGGTACCGGCGCAGCACCTCGATATGCCCCTCGCCGAACGCGGTGCCGCAGGCGGCGACCGCCGTGGTGACCCCGGCGAGGTGCATCGCCATGACGTCCGTGTAGCCCTCGACGATCACTGCCCTTCGCTCCCGCACGATGTCGCGGCGGGCGAGGTCGAGCCCGTAGAGCACCTGGGACTTGCGGTAGAGCCGCCCCTCTCCGGATGTATTGACGTATTTCGCCTCGATCCTGTCGTCGTCGAAGATGCGCCTGGCGCCGAAGCCGACCACGTCACCGGCCGCGTCCCGGATGGACCAGGTCAGCCGCCGGTGGAACTGGTCGATCGGACCGCGCGGGCCCCGTCGCGCCACGCCCGCCTCGATCATGTCGTCGACCGAGAAACCTTGTTTCACAAGGTGTTTGACGAGCGTGTCCCAGCCGCCGGGCGCGAAACCGCAGCCAAAATGCTCGGCCGCCGCGGCGTCGAACCCCCGATCGGTCAAGTAGGCCCGAGCCGGCGCGGCCTCGTCGTCGGCCAGCCGCGCGGCGTAGAACTCCGCAGTGGCCCTGGTGATCGCGGTGAGCTTCGACCGGCTCACCCGCTCCCCGCCGCCGGAATGCCCCGCGGCCAGCGTGACGGTGATGCCGGCGCGCTCGGCAAGCTGCTGCACAGCCTCGACGAACGTCAGCTGGTCGATCTTCATCAGGAAGTCGAAGACGTCCCCGCCCTCGCCGCAGCCGAAACAGTGGTAGAAGCCCCGCGCGACCGAAACGGTGAACGACGGCGTCTTCTCGTCGTGGAAGGGGCACAGCCCCTTGAGGTTCCCGCCGCCCGCCCGTTTGAGCGCGACGTAGTCGCCGACCACGGCTTCGATGCGGTTGGCGTCGCGGACGCGCTCGCGGTCGGCATCGCTGATCCGCCCGACGGCCCGCTCCATCACGCGATCGAGTCTAGGTGGGCACAGAGTCGTGGGCACAGCGTCGGGGACGCCGGCCTGGCGGGCTCAATACAGGGATTCGTCCACGAGCTGCCGGTGCCTGGCCACCGCCTGCGCATCGGTCAGCAGCGACACCTGGTCAACCACCACGCGCAGGCGTGCCCGATCGTCGGCGGCCGCCTCGTAGAAGCCGACGAATGTCGGATCGAGCGCGGCGGTGCCGCGGCTCTGGATTCCGGTGACGAGTTCGGCGAGCAATTGCTGTTGGCGCATCTTCCGAGCGCGATGGGCCGGGTCGTTCATCACGTAGTGGAACGCGATGGCCTTGAGCACCGCGACCTCCGCGGCCAGCAGTCGCGGGACGTCGAGGTCCGCCGCATACCGCGTCAGCGGCTCGGGGCCGAAGGTCGCCCGCGTCTGTGCCACCGCCCCGGTCACGAACCGGCCGGTGAGCTCACTGGTCAGCTGTTTGAGCGCGGACACCCCAGCGATGCCGGGCGGGAGCCCGATGCGGCTCGCGATCGCCGGAAGGTGCAGCAGATCGGCGAGCACGGTCGCCAGATCCGGCGCCGACTCGGCGGAATACGCCGCGGCCGCGGCAGTCGCGACCGCGAGCCGCTCGTCGGCATCGCGCGACAACCGCACCAAGTCGACCCGTCCGGCGACGACGCCGTCTTCGACATCGTGCACGGAATAGGCGACGTCGTCGGCCCAGTCCATCACCTGCGACTCGATGCTACGGGCGCGATCGGCCGGCGCGGCGGTGCGGATCCAGCCGAAGACGTCCAGATCGTCGTCATACACGCCGAACTTGCCGCCGACCGCCGGCCGCTGCCACGGATACTTGATCACCGCATCCAGCGACGCCCGGGTCAGATTGAGCCCGTGACATTCGCCATCCGGGCCGATAACCTTCGGCTCGAGCCTGGTCAGCAGCCGGAGGTTCTGCGCGTTCGCCTCGAAACCGCCTGCACTGCCGGCGATCTCGTTGAGCGCCGCCTCGCCGTTGTGCCCGAACGGCGGGTGCCCGATATCGTGGGCCAGCCCCGCGAGATCGACCAGGTCGGCGTCGCATCCCAGTTGCTCGCCGATATCCCGACCGATCTGCGCGACCTCCAGGGAATGCGTCAGGCGGGTCCGCGGCACGGCGCCGTCACCCGGTGTCACCACCTGGGTCTTGCCGGCCAGCCGCCGAAACGAACCCGAGTGCAGGATGCGCGCCCGGTCGCGCGCGAAATCGCTGCGGTCCACGACGCCGTCCGCGATCGGCAGCACCGCGGACTTGGGACCCTCCACGGCGCGGCGCTCCAGGTCGACGCTCGTGTAGTGCCCACGCACGGGGCGGCGGGTATCGGCCTCGTCGGGCACCGTCGCCATCACCGCACCGCCGTCATCACAGCACCTGCATCACAGCACGGCCGAGCCCGACCCGGACGATCCGCCGATCAGTCGATAGAACATGGTGCCCAACAACTCTCGCAGGATGTATCGCCCTTCGACCGACCGCTGCGTCGACGGCCCCACCGACACCGGAGATACCTCGACCGCCAGTCCGAGATCACGGGCCATCATGCGGCTGCGCGCGAGGTGCCATGGGTCGCTGACGAGGATGACGCTGTTCCACCCGTGCTCGCGAAGCACCACGTCGGCCGCTCGCAGGCTCACCAGCGTGTCGCCGCCTGTCGGCACCGCGACCAGGGCTGCCGCCGGCAGGCCCTTGGCCCGCAGATAGCGTTCGCCGGCCTGCCCCTCGGTCGTCGCGTCGCCTACCTGCCGCCCGCCGATCGTGACGACGTGCTCCGCCGCGCCCCGGCGATACAGGTCGGCCGCATGATCGAGCCTGGCCCGGAACACCTCCGACGGGCGGCCGTTGTACTGCGCCGCGCCCAGCACGACGATCGCATCCGCGTGGGCGGTCTGGTCGGTGTGTGCGACCTGCACGATGCGCACCACCAGCCCGGCGGTGATCACCACGGCGACGACGATCGCACCGATCAGGTAGCGCCCGATCGTTCGGCCGAGCCGCATCGATGCTTCCTCCTTCAGCCGGCCGTCAGCAGCCGGCGAGCCGCTCGGCGAGCAGGCCGCGCACGCTGTCCAGCGATACCCGTTGCTGCGCCATCGAATCCCGCTCGCGGATGGTCACCGCGTGGTCTTCCAGCGATTCGAAGTCGACGGTCAGGCAGAACGGCGTGCCGATCTCGTCCTGCCGGCGATAACGGCGCCCGATCTGGCCGGCGTCATCGAAGTCCACGTTCCACGACTTGCGCAGCGCGGCGGCCAGATCCCGCGCGATCGGTGACAGGTCCGCGTGACGCGACAAGGGCAGCACCGCCGCCTTGACCGGCGCGAGCCGCGGGTCGAGACGCAGCACCGTGCGCTTGTCCACGCCGCCCTTGGTGTTGGGCGCTTCGTCCTCGGCGTAGGCGTCCACCAGGAACGCCATCAGCGACCGGGTGAGCCCCGCGGCCGGTTCGATCACGTACGGGATCCAGCGCTCACCGGTCGCCTGGTCGAAATAGCTGAGCTCGCTACCGGAGTGCTCCGAGTGCGTGGTCAGGTCGAAGTCGGTGCGGTTGGCGATGCCCTCTAGCTCGCCCCAGTCGCTGCCCTTGAAGCCGAACCGATACTCGATATCGACGGTGCGCTTGGAGTAGTGCGACAGCTTGTCCTTGGGATGTTCGTAGTGGCGCAGGTTCTCGCGCGCGATCCCGAGGTTCACGTACCACTCGGTGCGCTCGTCGATCCAGTACTGGTGCCACGTCTCGTCGGTGCCCGGCTCGACGAAGAACTCCATCTCCATCTGCTCGAACTCGCGCGTGCGGAAGATGAAGTTGCCGGGCGTGATCTCGTTGCGGAAGGACTTGCCGATCTGCCCGATGCCGAACGGCGGCTTCATGCGCGCGGCACCCATCACGTTCGCGAAGTTCACGAAGATCCCCTGCGCGGTCTCCGGCCGCAGGTAGTGCAATCCGGACTCGTCCTGCACCGGACCCAGGTGGGTCTGCAACATCATGTTGAACTGTTTAGGTTCGGTCCACTGTCCGCGCACACCGCAATCGGGGCAAGCGATCTCGGACAAAGCAATGGTGTCCGGATCAACTGTGCTGTCTCCGTGCCCTTTCTTGGCGGCGTGTGCCTCCTGGAGTTGATCGGCCCGATGCCGCTTGTGGCAATTCAGGCACTCGATGAGCGGATCGGTAAACGCCGACACATGCCCCGAGGCCACCCACACCTGCCGCGGCAGGATGATCGACGAATCCAGCCCTACGACGTCGTCACGGCCGCGCACCATCGACTGCCACCACTGGCGCTTGATGTTCTCCTTGAGCTCCACCCCGAGCGGACCGTAGTCCCACGCCGAGCGGGTTCCGCCGTAGATCTCGCCGGCCGGAAAGACGAATCCCCGTCGTTTCGCCAGCGAGACAACGGCATCCAGACGGTCGGCGGCCACATCGAACTCCTGATCCTGCGGACGGGAACTGATCGCCCATGACGACATTCGGGCAAGGTACCAGCCTATCGAACGGGCTCCCGCGCTCCGCGGCACCACAGGTTCATGGCGCCGGCCCATCATCAGCACGCCCTCGGCCCGTCATCAGCGCAGCGTGAGCGAGAAATACGGCCGGCGGCCGTCGGCCCCGAACAGGTCGGTGATCGTCTGGTAGCCGACGCGGGCGCCGTCGAAGAGCACATCGCGCCGATGCGTCAGCTGCGCCACATGATGCGAACCCGAGGGTGCCGCGACGCGCCGTACGGTGGCCTCGCCGAGAACAACGTCATGGTCGAAACACGCGCTTGCCCGATCGGCGTCCCAGCGCACCCGAACGCGCACGTACGCGTCACCGAGCCCGGGCTGCCACCGGTTCAGGACGGGGCGCAGCAGTGGCCGGGAACGCGGCACCGCCGGCCAGCGACCCTGCGGCGAACTGTTGAGCAGCAGCACGTGGGTGCATCCGTCGTCGAGGGCCGCGTATACCGGGTCGGGGCAGAGCAGGCCGCCGTCGATGTAGCGCGTGCCGTTGACCACCGGGGGCTTGCCGGCGAGCCACGGCATCCATGCGCCGGCCTTCAGGTATTCGATGCCGTCCGATCCCATCTGCCGCATGTCCATGAGCGCGGCGCGGACGTCGTCGACATCGGTGAGCACCGCGTACAGCGGTCGCCGTGCGACACGGACGTTCTCCCAACCGATCGGAACGACCTTGGACATCACCTCCTCGAACGCGTAATCCATGTCGAGGACGGGTTTGGTCACGTCCCAACGACGTTGGCGCCGGACGAATCCCTTGGTCAGGTGGTCGTAGTAGACGGACAGCCCGTCCCAGTCCGACCCGCCGAAGGCGTACGCGATGTTCAGCGCCCCGGAGGAGGTGCCGTAGAACGCGTCGAACGAGTTCAGCAGACCGAGATCGCGGAGCGCCAACAGCATTCCGCCGGAGACGATGCCGCGCATCCCGCCGCCCTCGACGGCGAGTCCGAGCCGGAATCCGTCGCCGCGGTGCCCGGCGTGACGTGCACGAACCAAGGAGATGACGGTGTCAACCGGCATCCGGCCTCCTGCTCGAAAATGCGTGATGACGATGCGGCGTGTGGTCGCGCCCAGACGAGCGTCAGAATAACCAAGAGCCAGGGCCGGTGCACCCGGCTGTGCACCCGACCGTGCGCCATGTTTGCGAAGGATGTTCCGCATGATTGAACCCGGTCCGCTGCTCGTGATCCAGAACGACCCGACCTGCCCGCTGGGATGGTTCGGTGACTGGTTCGCTGCGGCGGGCGTTCCCGTCGACGTCCGGCGGGGATTCGCCGATGACGACATTCCCGCCGACACCCGCGGCTTCGCCGCGGTCATCGTGCTCGGCGGCGAAATGGGCGCGAACGACAACGCCATGTGCCCCTGGCTGGCACCGACCGGGAGACTGCTTCGCGCCGCGGTCGATTCGGACACCCCGGTCCTCGGCATCTGTCTCGGCCATCAGTTGGCCGCGGTCGCGCTGGGCGGCACGGTGGAGAAGAATCCGTCGGGCCAGGCGGTGGGCCTGACCCCGGTGACGCTCACCGACGCAGGACGGACCGACCCGCTGCTGGGGAGCGTGGCGCCGGGTTCGGCCGCGGTGCAGTGGAACGCAGATATCGTGACGGTGCCCCCGCCGGGCGCCGTGGTGCTGGCGGTGTGCCCGGATGGTTCGCCGCAGGCCATTCGTTTCGCGCCCCGCGCCTGGGGCGTGCAGTTCCATCCCGAGGCGTCGCCGGAGATCTTCCGGTCGTGGATCGCGGACGCGGCAGCCGGTGCGACAGGTCCCTCGGCGGACGCCGCGCGGGCGGAACGCGCGATCAGCGAGGCCGAGGCAGACCTGCGCAGCGCGTGGCGACCGTTCGCGGAGGGATTCGCCCGAATGTGCGGATTCGAGCTCGACGCATGACGACGCCCGCGGGCGGTGGAAGGCGTGGCATGCGCCGCCCGCCGCGGATCCGGTGGACCCAGATCGTCGCCGTCGCAGTTGTTCTCGCGATCTTCGTGACCGGCCTGGTGGTCGCCGGATGGGTCGGGGCATTGATCATCGCGGCGCTGTCGGCCGCCGCGGGATTGGTTCTCATGGCGCATTGGCGGGTGCTGGATCAGCGGGTTCGCCTGGTGCGGATGGTCATCGTGCTGATCGGGTTCGCGGTCGCGCTGAGCCTGCTCACCCGGTAACGGCCGGCGCGACACCGCCCACGGTTTGCGTGGCGCGTTCGGTCTGCGGCGGCCCACCGTCATCCGGACGCACCGGCCGCGCCGATCTCCCGGATCCGATAGCCGCGATCGCCGGCCTGAAGGTGGATTCGCACGGTGGCCTGTGCGACGGGCGACGTGTATCCGACGAGCGCTCCCCCTTCGCCGTACACGGGGTAGGCCGGCAACGTTTCGACAACGTCGACGGTCGCGTCACCGGACGGCGCGAGGTCGACGAGGGCGGCCGACCGGATCCGGTGTCCCGCGGCCGTGACGTGCTGCCCGGCAGCCACCAGCGACGCGATCCGGACCTCGTCCTCGGCCCGGCCGGCGGCGCCGTCGGCGTATACGGCGCCCAACGCCAATGCGTCCCCCGAGACGAACGCGGCGCTTCGCGCGGCATCGAGCCCTGAGATCACCGAGAACCAGTCGGCGACGTGGTTCGAGGCGGTGCCGTGCGTCTGCTCGCCATTGCCGCGCGCGCTTTCAGCATTGGCGGCGGGGTCGGTCGCTGCGCCGACTGCCTTCGTCACCAAGGACCCCGCCGCGGGCGTCCGGCTGTGCGTCGTCGATGGGGCATCGGCCACGACGGGCCGGCCGCGGCCGTGCCCGGCCCAGGACCATCCGGTGACGACCGCCCCGGCCAGCACCGCTGCCACCGTAAGTGCTGCCGCGACCCCGCGCCAGGTCCGGGGCCGTTCGGCGGCGCGCCGGGACCCGTCCCGACCGTGTCCGATCGATAGCCGCCGGGCCGAGCTGCGCGAGCGGTGCCGGGGCGCACCCGGCACGACCGGCGGCCGCACCGCGTCGGGCCGGAGCACCGTGGAGGCGGCCGGGCCACGCAGCACTCCGTCGTCGTCCGAAGTGACGAGCCCGATCGGTTCCGGCCGGCCGACCGCGCGAAGGTCGACGGCGAGCTGGCCGGCGCTGCCGCGATCCGCAGGTTCCGGCGCGAGCAGGCGCCGGATGACGCGGCACAGTGCATCGGGCGCGAGGCGATCGTCGATATCGGGCCACTGGCCGACCGCGGATTGGGCGATGACGTCTTCGAGATCCTCCGCCGGCCACGCCGCCACGCCGCTCAGGCACCGCAGGCCCACCGATCCGAGCGAGAACAGATCCCCGGCCGCACTGGCCAGGGCACCGCGGACGATCTCCGGTGCCACGTCGGCCGGGGTCACGTGCACCGGTATGCCGAACTCACGGGCGGCTCGGGCCGCGCCGAAGTCGGCGAGCAACGGCCGGCCGTCGGCATCAAAGAGCACATTGTCGGCGGAGACGTCGCCGTGCACGAAGCCGCGCTCATGGGCGGCGGCCAGCGCGTCGGCCAGCGGTATGAGCACCGTCAACGCCTCCGCCCACGGCAGTCGACGGCGGTGGTGCACAAGACGCGCCAACGACCCGCCGTCCGCCCACGGGAACACGAGCGCCACTAGCTCGAGCGTCGTCACGATGTCGATGGCCGACAGCACGTGCGCATGGCCCACGGCCTGGCCGATCACCGCTTCCCGCTCGGCCCGCTCGCGGCCGTCGGCACGGAACAGCTTGATCGCCACCGGCCGGTCGTCGGCGGCGCGCACGCCGCGCCACATCACCGGACTAGGACCCACGGGTAGGCCGCCGACCGAGTCC
>JAFIHI010000008.1 GCA_017848755.1 Nakamurella sp.
CGGCCCGCGCCGTGCGCGAACACTGCGTGCCACTGCTGTTTCGACCATCACCACATCTCTTCGCACTCCACTGGATGCACGTCAGGCGGCCCGGCGGGACGGGCGCGCCGTCCCACCGGGCTCGCGACCTTTTACTTGTACTGGCCGGAACGCTGATCTTCGGCAAGATGCTGCCAGGCGTCGTTCATCTGGCCCAGGGCAGTCGCGGCATCCGTCGAACCGCCGAGCACCGGCGGCAGCACCTTGTTGCCCACATCGACCACGTCGCCTTGGATCACGTTGTCGATCATCGGGTACGGCGTCATACCGTCCTTCGACACGAACTGCAGCATCTGCTGGTTCACCGGATTCGAGGTCGAGGCACCCTTCACATCCGGTATCAGCCCGGCACTGTCCACGGCCTTCATGCCCGCGTCGGAGGCGATGAACGCCAGGAAATCGGCCGCCGCCTGCTTGTGCTTCGAGCTCTGGGTGATCCCGAAACCGTCGCCGGCGTACTGCACGACACCCTTGATCGGCGAGTCCGAGAACGGTGGAACGAACGCCGCCACCTTGTCACCCAGCGCGTCGGTGAACTTCTGCGTATCCCACGTCCCGTCGATGATCATGGCGGCTTTGCCGTTCAGGAAGTCGTTGACGTTGTCCGTCTTCGTGAGCACATCCGGGTTCGTGCAACCCTTGTCCTTCATGCTCGCCCACTTCTGGAATGCCGCGACCTGTCCCGGCGAGTTCCAGGCCGTCTTTCCGTCATAAAGGTTGCGCCAGTCGTCGACGGAGAGTTGGCCGATCTCCACATAACTGGTGTCGTACCACGGGTAGAACTCCGCGCCGAGGCTTTGGCCGCCGTTGCCGTACACGATCGGCGTGTAACCGGCCGTCTTCAGCTTCGTACAGGCATTGAACAGCTCGTCCCACGTGGTCGGTACCGCGCTCACCCCCGCCTTGCTGAAGGCCTCCTTGTTGTAGAAACCGATGTAGAACTGTGTTTCCAGCGGCATGACGTAGGGATTGCCGTTGGGATCGAAGTTATCGGTGGTCCACCGCAACCCATCCATCTTGGCCAGTGCGTCGTCGGGCACCAGGCCTTTGAGCGGCGTGAGCAGGTTCTTGTATTTGAGCGTGAACAGGCCCGTCCACATGACCGCAATATCCGGGCCGCTGCCCGAGATCGCCGACGCCTTCAGCAACGAGAAATAGTTCTCGGCCGGCTGGCTCACCAGGTTGATGGTGACGTTCGGGTGCTCCTTGGTGTAGGCGTCCACCAGATTCTGGGTGGCGACGGCGTTCTGCTCGGTGCCGTAGTTGTGCCATAGGGTCAGCGTGACCTTCTCACCCGACCCGCCGGATCCGGAGCCGGTCGCGGCGCCGGACGTCGACGGCGAACTGGCAGACGACTGATCCGCGGTTTGTCCGCTGCTGCTACATGCCGCTACCGTGACGGCGACGACGGCCGCAGCCGCAGCGGCCCAAAGCTGCCTCTTCCTCACTGTTTTCCGTCCTTACTGTCGGCCGGCCCGAAGGTCGGGGTGGAGTGCGCCGCCTGGATCAGGACCGTCCGATGACGGGCTCGATGAAAGCGGCGTACCCGGGGATGGGTGGTCGCAGGAAATCCAGGTCGCATCCGGTATCCGCCTGGAGCACGTGTTGTTGGTAGAGCCTCGGCCAGCCGCGCACGTGTGCTGATTCGGGCGGCTTCCAGGCAGCGCGGCGGCGCGCCAGCTCGTCGGCAGGCACATCGATTTCGAGGGTGCCGGCCGCGACATCGAGTTCGATCATGTCTCCGTCCCGCACCAGGGCGAGCGGGCCGCCGACGGCCGCCTCCGGTGCGACATGCAGCACGCAGGTGCCGAAGGAGGTGCCGCTCATCCGAGAGTCGGTGATCCGCACCATATCTCGGATTCCGGCGCGACCGAGTGCCACCGGGATCGGGATCATCCCCCACTCCGGCATTCCCGGAACACCGGCCGGCCCGCACCCGGCGAGAACAAGGACGCTGTCGGCGGTCACCGGCAGCTCCGGATCGTTCACGCGGTCGAGCATGTCCTGGTAGCCGTGGAAGACCACCGCGGGGCCGCGGTGCCGAAGGAGCGCGGGGGTTGCGGCGCTCACCTTGATGACGGCGCCGTTCGGCGCGAGCGAGCCCGTGACGTAGGCAAACGCACCGCCCGCATAGGTGGGGCGGGCGAGCGTACGGACAACGTCATGGGCGGTGGCGAAATCACTCTCCGTCGCATCGAGGTAGGCCGCCCAGGTCTCACCTGTCGCGGTCCGCGTGTGGAGTTCCAGCACCTCCCGGATCTGCCGCAGCACCGCGGGCAGGCCACCGGCGGCGTGCAGTGCCTGCGCGAGATACCTTCCGGAGGGCTGCATGTCGACGATCACCGCGGTCTGCCCCGAGGCTGCGATGAGGTCTGCCACGGAGAATTCGATTCCGGCGCGGCCGGCGATCGCAAGGAGGTGAATGATCCCGTTCGTCGACCCGCCGGCAGCGCTGATCACCCGGGCCGCGTTTCGTAACGCGGCGGGCGTCACCGTTGACAGTGGCCGACGGTCGTCGATGACGGCCGCCACGGCAGCTGCCCCAACCCTGTGCGCGAGCCCCGCCCGCTCCGGATGATCGGCCGGCATCACCGCCGAGCCCGGCAATGCGAAACCGAGGCATTCCGCGACGAGCGCCATCGTCATCGCCGTGCCCATCGTGTTGCAGGCTCCGCCGCCGCAGGCGAGACACCCTTCGAACTCGGCCCATCCCGCGTCGTCGAGGCGGCCCGCGCGGTGATCCTCGAAGGCGCGCCAGGTATCGGTGCCGCTGCCCACGGCCCGACCGCGGAAATGCGCGATGGGGCGCGGGCCGCCGGTGAGCATGACGGTGGGCAGGTTCGCGCTGATCGCACCCATCAACGCGCCGGGCACGCTCTTGTCGCAGTTCGCCAGCAGCACCACGCCATCGAGCGGGTAGGAGCGCAGGTACTCCTCGACCTCGATGCTGAGCAGATTGCGGTACAGCATGGCGCTCGGCTTCATCAGGTCCTCGCCGAGCGACATCACCGGGAACGTCACCGGAATACCGCCGGCTTCGGTGATACCGGCTGCGATGGCGGCGATCTGGGCGCGCAGCGGCAGATTGCACGGATTGAGCTCGCTCGACGAGTCGGCGATCCCGATCACCGGTCGGTGATCGTCATCGGCGACGGCCAACCCGGCCGTCCGCAGTGCGACGCGGTGGGTCAGGGCCACCTCGGTATCGCCGGAGAACCAGCGCGAGCTGCGCAGTCGCCGGGAACTGCCGGCAGCCCGCGTCGCCCCCACCGCCGTCGATTCTGCGCTCATCGCACCGGGATTCCGAGCCCGACTGCCCCCGGGGCGGATTGCACTGCGGTCGACCCGCACCGGCGCAGCCACTCCATCGCAACCTGCGCGCGGTGCACCTTCTCCCGAGCGATCAGGATCGCGGTCTGTTCCATATGCAAGCCCGCGGGGTAGAGCGGCTGGGAGTTGCGCAATCCGAACTTTGTGTACATCGGGGCGCCGAGGGTGACGAGGTCGGCGATCTGCTCGCCACGGACGATTCCGCCCATACCGTCGGGCGCCTCGACGTACAGATCCAGCGGCACGTCCACCGCGGCGCGCATGGCCGCCAGCTCGCTGAGGCTGAGATCACTGGGCAGATTCACCGTGCTGGCGCCGAGCTCCACCCACACCTGCAGCGCCACCGGGTTGGACGGCGCCGCGATGGCGGAGAGTTTCCAGACCACCTCGGCCGGGATCTCGCCGGACCGCTGTGCCTGCACCAGGATCCGCAGCAAGCCGTGATCGGCGATGAGGAATCCGCGGATACCGCAGTCGATGGCGCGCAGCACGTCCTCGACCGCGTAGCGGAACTCCTGCATGCCGCGGATCTGCCCGTGCAGGGAAGGGCCGTCCGCCGCGTGCGCCTGCACACCGCCGCC
>JAFIHI010000068.1 GCA_017848755.1 Nakamurella sp.
CCAACAGCTCTCGGTCACCGTGATCCACGAGATCGCGCACTACTTCGGCATCGATGACGACCATCTGGACGAGTGGGGGTGGGGGTGACCACGCCTGACGGTCCCGCTCCGGTGATCGCCGTCATCGGGGAGGTGGTGGCCGACGCGGTCGTCGGGCGCCGAACCGAGTATGACGCTTCTCGCGCCGCGTCCGCGGCGGAAACACCGTCGGTGGGACCATTGCCAGCGGGCCCATTGCCGCCGGAAACACTGCCGCCGGAAACACTGCCGCTGACAGTGCATCCCGGCGGCGGCCCGGCGAATACCGCCGTCGCCCTCGCCCGGCTCGGCTCGCCGACGCGGTTCGCCGGGCGGCTGTCCACAGGCACGCTGGGGCGCCTGTGCCGGGCGCGGCTGGAAGCCTCCGGTGTCGACCTCACGGCCTCGCTGGACGTCCCGCAGCCGGCGACGTTGGCGATCGCGACGCTCGAAAGCGGTGGTGCGGCGCGGTACGAGTTCTATACCGACGGAACCGCCGATTGGGGGTGGGCCGACGACGAACTCGACCGCCTGCTGGACCCCGCGCTCGGGCCGACACCCGTTGCCGTGCACGCCGGTACGCTCGCGTTGGTGCTGCAGCCGTCGGGGGCCGCGATCGAATCGTTCCTGGGGCGGGCCCGCGGGGCGTGCACCGTCAGCATCGACCCGAACGTGCGCGCCGGGCTGGTCCCGTTGGACACGTACCGCCGGGCCATCGATCGGTGGGCCGTGCTCGCGGACATCGTGAAGCTGTCCGAGGACGATCTCGCAGAACTGTGGCCGAACTTCGACATCGACAGCGCGGCAACGCATCTCCACGACCTGGGCGTCGGACTCGTCGTCGTCACCCGGGGTTCGGCCGGGGCGGCCGTCTCGCTGCGGTCCGCCGATGGACCATGCCGGTTCGAGGTGCCGGCCGCCCTGACGACCGTGGTCGACACCGTCGGGGCGGGAGACTCGTTCGCCGCGGGCCTGCTGCATCGACTCGGCGCACGGGGAGCGCTGGGCGGGCGACTGTCGGGGCTCGAACCGGAAACAGCCCGGGACGCCGTCATATTCGCCGCCACTGTCGCCGCGATCACGTGTTCCCGCCCGGGCGCCGATCCCCCGTGGGCCGCCGAGCTCCCCGACGATGAGCGGCGGGACGCCCTCACCGCCGCGCCGGGCTGACCCGTTCAGCTGCCCGGTCTCGTCACGCCGCGCGGCCATCGGCACCGCCGCGAGGCGCTGACCCTAGGAAGCAGGCGTTCGCCCGTTGGTCCGATGGTAGAAGCCCTTGAGAGTTCCTGCCAGCCTTCGGAACTCGGCGTAGCCCGCCGCGTAGACGGCCCGGTTCGCGGTCTGCGGATCGAACCGGTCGGCGACCGGCACCAGGCGCCGGGCGTCGTCGATCGTCAACTCCCCCAGGCAGATTCGCGCCCACAGCGCCACACCGCGGAGCTGCGCCTGCTGCGGATCCGCCACCCGCTCGACGCGGCAGTCCATGATGTCCGCGTGCAGCTGGCACCAGAGGTCGCTCACGGCGCCGCCGCCGAGAATGCGCACCGAGTCGACCCGGCGCCGCAGGAAGTGCTGATACGGGTCGAACAGCCAACGCATGTTGTAGGCGACGCCCTCCATGACGGAGCGGACCAGGGCGGCGCGATCAGTGCGGAGCGAGAGGTTCAGCCAGCCGCCGCGCAGGTGTTTGTCGTCGACCGGGCTGCGCTCGCCGCTGAGCCACGGCGTGAACAGCAACCCCTCGCTGCCGGCCGGGGCGCTCGCGGCCCAGGCGGTCATCTCCTCGAACGACGGGCCGGGTATGACGATGCTCGGCGGTGCAGCCGTGTCGGGATCCGTTGCGGTGACAGGGATTTGATCGGCCGACGGCACACCCAGGATCCGGTCTCGCAGCCACTGTAGGGCGGCGCCGCCGGTCTCGTGGTTGTTGGCGACGATCGGAAGCGTCGAGTCGAGTCCGGGCACGGTGGCGATCGAGTGGAAGAGGTCGGTGCGTTTGAACGGAACGCGGGCACCGATCCACGCGGTAGTGGAGATGGCCACGTGGGTCTCGTAGGGCGCGACGGCCCCGGAGCCGAGCACGGCGGCGTGCAGGTCCGGGATGCCGCACACCACCGGCGCGCCCGGCGTAAGACCGAGTTGCCCCGCCACCGACGGCAACAGCGGGCCCAGCACGGAGCCGGTGGGCAGCAGCTCCGGCAGCTTGGCGCGGTCGCGGCGCGTGCGGGCGATAAGCGCGTCGACGTATCCCAGCTCGGCGCCCGGTCGGTGGTCGGTGAGCCAGGACAGCGTCATGGACGCAGGCGTCGCGGCGACGCGGCCGGTGAAGCGGAGCCCGAGGTAGTCGACCGGCTCCAGCAAAGTCGCTGTGCGCGAATATATCTCGGCGAATCGGGTCTTCAGCAGCAGCGCGTGCCCGGTCGGGTCCGCGCCGTCCGTATTCGGGGCGCCGGCGGCGAGCCGGATGAAGGGCAGCGCCTTGTGCGGGGCGTATCCGCCGATGTTGATCGGCCCGCCGATCAGCGGTTGCACCAGGTCGCGAGCGCGGGTGTCGGCCCAGAGCAACGCCGGGCCGACGGGCTCGGAGTCGAACCCCACAGGCACCGTCGAGCCCCATTGGCCGGTCATCGCGACGGCATGCAACGCGCCGGGATCCGCGCCGTCGATCACGTCGCGGGCCGCCTCCATCAGTCGGTCCCACCACTGGGCAGCGTCCTGGGTCGCCGCGCCGTCCAGGCCGATGTGCACGTCGACCGGGCGAAATGCCGTACGCAGGATCGTTCCGTCCAGCGCAACCCTGGCCACCTTGGGCCCGCCGTTACCCAGATCGGCTGCCAGGATCCACTTCTCGCGCACGCCGCCTGCGCTGCCCATGCTGCTCACGCCGCCCGTATGTCCCGACGGTCAGTCGGCGCCGGCGCCCGGCGCCAGGCCGTGCATGGCGTCGAGCACGGTGGACATCAGCATGTTGATGGTCGCGTCACCCTGGGGTGTGCCGCCGAACCCGTACATCGCGCCGGTGCCGGCCGGTTCTCCGCGGTGCAGCTTCGCGTAGTCGACCGCGGTGCGTAGGGCGCCCAGGAAGCGCTCCGCCACACCGTCCGCGGTATTCGGGCGGGTGACGCAGAAGTGCAGCGCCGGCGGCAGTTGCAGCGAGTTCATCCGCCAGCCCTGCGCCACCAGCGAATCGTTGACGAGGTAGATGTCCAGGTCGGCCGCCGCCTTGAAGGCCACCAGGAAGGTCGGGTCGCCGATCACCTCCAGCTCCGGGATCGCGCGAATCCCGTCGCGAATGGCGCGCGCGGTGCGCATGATCTTCTCGGCCGCGGCGAGGTAGCCGGACTCGCCGGTCACGAGCATGGCGGCCCAGGTCGACGCCAGGATGCCGTTGCTCCGCGACCCCGCGAAGCCCGGCGACAGGTAGAGCCCGCCGGGCCAATCCGGCGACGTGAAGTACTGACGCCGGCGCAGTTCCGCATCGCGGTACAACAGCACGGACGAGCCCTTCAGCGCATATCCGTACTTGTGGGTGTCTGCCGAGATGCTCGTGACACCAGGCACTCTGAAGTCCCACAGCGGGATGTCGTAGCCGAGTCTCTCGACCCACGGCAGCAGCCACCCGCCGAGGCAGCCGTCCACATGCATGCCGATGCCGCGCTCCTGCGCGAGGGCCGCGATCCGTTCGATCGGGTCGATCAGGCCGTGGCCGTAGTCCCCGGCGCTGCCGACGAGCGCGACCGTCTGGTCGTCGATCATGTCGGCCATCGCATCGACGTCGGCGGTGTAGTCGTCGGTGAGCGGGGCGCGGCGGATCTCGATGCCCATCCAGTGCGCGCCCTTGTGCAGCGCCACGTGCGCCGTGATCGGCAGCACCACGTTCGGCCGCGTCACACCGCGCTCGGCCACGGCCTGCTCGCGATAGGCGTACAGGGCGGTGATGAGGCTCTCCGACCCGCCGCTCGTCACCACTCCGATTCCGGTGCCGTGCAACAGGTTCGACGTCATCGCGATGATCTCGCCCTCGAACTTCGTGGCGCTGGGATACATGTCGCGTTGCAGGACGTTCGCGTGCGAGAACACCGAGAACACCTCGCCGAGGAACGCGTAGTGCTCGTGGTCGCCGCTGTAAAGACTGCCGGAGACCGTGCCGCGGTCCCCTTGCGCGTCCTCGTCCTTCGCCATGCGGGTGATCTCGTCCAGCACGGCGGCTCGGTCGAGGGGGCCGGCCGGGACGCGGGCGTGGCTCGCGTACGTTCCCCGATAGGGATACAGGCCCTCCAGCATCGCGCCGAGCCCGTCGGTGTCACTCATCCGTCCAAAACCTCCGTCTGATCATGCCGTTCCACGCTAGGGGCTGACCATGCGGCGGTCAACGGGCCGCGGTGGCACTATCGGACCATGACGAACCCTCCGTTGACCGATGCCGTCCGTGAATTCCTGCGCCGACCGGCCCCCTGCGTGGTCGGCACGCTCGGGAAGCACGGCCAGCCGGTGACCGCAGCGACGTGGTTCCGGCTGCAGGACGACGACACCATCCTGCTCAACATCCAGGCGGGCCGCGCGCGCATCCGACATGTGACCGCGGACCCGCGTATCGCGCTGACGGTGCTGGGAGAGACGTGGTACCAACATGTCTCGATCCAGGGGCGCGTCACCGATATGCACACCGACGCCGATCTGTCCGTGATCGATGCCATCTCCGAGCATTACACCGGCAAGCCCTATGCGGTGCGCGACAAGCAGCGGGTGAGCATGATCGTGCAGATCGACAGGTACTTCGGCTGGAACATGAGCTGACGGCAGGCCGCATGCGGCAACGTTGATGACGTCGCTCACGGTGCGAACGTCCATGCGCCGTGCCGATGACTGAGCGCCCGCCCGGCGTCAGGTGGTGGGGCCGGAGTCGGTCGCCGCGTCGAGCGCTTTTCCGCCGATCGCTTCGCTGCGCCAGGAGACGAGCGTCCAGGAACCTCGCGCGTCGCGCCGCAATTCGACGGCGCCTGTGTTGTCGAGGTGCCGGTCCAGCCGTCGGCCGCTCGGCGCGTCCGGGTCGGTGCTCATAGTCCTGCTCGTCGCCCAGACCCGGATCGCCGCACCGTGGCTCATCGCGACAGCAGCACCATCGTCGCCAACCGTGGCGACGATCTCGTCGATGGCGGCATCGAACCGCTCCAGCATCTGAAATCCGTTGGGGCCACCGGGGATTCGCCGCTCGAGGTCACCGTCCAGCCAGGACCACAGCGTGCCGATATAGCGGTGGATCGAGTCGGCGTCGCCGGCCATCTCCAGGTCGCCGGCGGCGATCTCGCGCAGGCCCGCCAAGACGCCCACGTCCAGACCGCGCGCCGTCGCGAGCGGGGCCGCCGTCTGCTGCGCGCGCAGCTGGTTCGACGCGAAGATCGCGTCGATCGACTGCCCGCCCAGCGCGGGCGGAATCGCCGCCGCCTGACGACGCCCCAGATCCGTGAGACCGGGGCCGGGCGGCTCGGTATCGAGCCGCCCGGCCACATTGGACGGGGTCTGGCCGTGCCGCACCAGGATCAGCTTCACGGCACACCCCAGCCGCCGCTCGAGCCGGCGCCGCGTGCGACGGCCTCGTCAGTCGTCGGGCCCCCGGGCTCGCTCGACCACCGCCCGCTCCGCAATGCCGCGACCACCTCGTCGGCCTCCCGATAGCGTGCGGCACCGGCGAAGTCGGGCGGCTGCACGGATCGTCCGCTCATGCGTGGATACGACCCGAGGTAACGCAGCAATGCGCCCCGGCGGGTGAGAGCAGCCAGCACATCGGCCATGGCCGGGTCGGCGATGTGTCCGTCCGCGTCGACCAGGAACACGTACTCGCCCGGCCTGGTGCGAGTCGGCCGCGACTCGAGCCGCGTGAGATTGATGCCGCGGGAGGCGAACTCGGTGATCACGCCCAGGAGGGTCCCCGGCTCGTTCGCCACCCAGAGGACCAGCGAGGTGCGGTCGTTGCCGGTGGGCTCGGGGGCCGGCGCGGGCCGGCGCAGCAGAACGAACCGCGTGATGGCGTCGCGCATCAGGCCGATATCGTCGGCCAGCACCTGAAGGCCGTGCCGTGTGCCGGCCACCGGCGCGGCAGCTGCGGCGTCCAGGCTGCCGGCGGCCACCGCCTCGGCGGCGGCAGCGGTCGAATCGGTGACCACCGTCCGTGCCTGTGGCAACTCCCGCGCGACCCAGTCCCGGACCTGCGCCAGGCCGTGCGGATGCGAGCCGACGGCCCGGACCGAGGACATCGTCATACCAGGTCTGCCCAGCAACTGGAACGTGATCGGCACATACGCCTCGGCGGTGATCAGCAGCGGCTCACCGTGCGTCAACTCGTCCTGGGTGAGCGGGACGGCGCCCTCGACCGAGTTCTCCAGCGGGACACACGCCGCGTCCGCGTCGCCGCAGCGCACCGCGGCGAGGGCAGCCGACACCGACGCTGCCGCAACGAGTTCCGGAATAGGCGCCGACCCGCGTGCGGCGAGGTCGATGGTCGCCTGCTCGGTGAAGGTGCCGGCAGGCCCGAGGTACGCCCAGCGCGGCGGAGTGGTCGTCACACTCAGAACACTATCCGGCCGGACCTGAGAGCGAGGATCCCCGCCGCGACGGTGCCAGCACCGGGCGCGCGGGTGCGCACCCGTGCCGTGGAGAATGGCCGCATGCTGATCGTGACCCCGAACCCGGCCGTCGACCACACGGTTCGCCTCGCCGAACTGCGGCCGGGCGAGGTGATGCGCGCACGCTCCGGCGTCAGCGTGGCAGGGGGCAAAGGCGGGAACGTGGCCCGGGCCGCGCGGCTGCTCGGCGCCGACCCGACCGTGCTGGCGTTCGTGCCCGACACCGGGAGCGAGCACCTGCGCGCGCTCTACACCGCGGAGGGCTTCCGGCTGGCCGGCATCCCGGTGCCGGGACGCGTCCGCACCTGCACCGCGATCATCGCGGACAGCGGCGAGGTCACCCTGATCAACGAGCCGGGAGCCGTTGTCACATCGGCAGACTGGGGCCGACTGATGTCGGCGGCGGACGAGCATCTACGGAATCAGGCTGCCGCGCGCGACGGTGCGGCCGGGCCCGGTATCGTCCTGTGCTCGGGCTCACTGCCGCCGGGCGCACCCGACGACGGATATGCGGAGATCGTGCGCGCGGGGCGAGCCGCCGGATGCGAGGTCCTGGTCGACGCGTCCGGCGCGCCGCTCGCGCGCGCTATCGAGGCGGGCGCAGACCTGGTGTGCCCCAACGTGTCCGAGGCCGAATCGATCCTCTGCACCGAACGCGGCGACCACGCTTTCGAGGCGGGGCGCCCGCACGCCGGCACGCGCGAACTCGTCGATGACGGCGGTGCCGACGTCCCGGACCGCGCCCGCTTCTGCGCCGCCGCGCTGCTCGGGCGTGGGGCGCGCTGGGCGGTGGTGACGGCCGGCTCGGCGGGCGCCGCGCTCGCCGGACCGGGGGTGTCGATGTGGTTCCCGGCGCCGCGGGTCGCGGTGCGCAATCCGATCGGGGCGGGAGATTCGTTCCTGGCGGGGGTGGCTACGGCGCGCGCGGCCGGCCGCTATTGGCCGAGCGCGGTGCGCCGCGGCCTTGCCGCGGGCAGCGCATCGGTCGAGCAGGACGCGGCCGGGGTGGTCGACCCGGCGCGCGTGGACCAGTTGGAGGCGCAGCTCGCCGCGGCGGTTCGCTAACGTCGACAGCCGCCGCCTACCAACGCTTTTCAATATTGAAGTGCGGCGTGACACCGCCCGATGCGCTCGACTCGACCCGAACGGGCGAGGGCGAGAACATCGTCATAGCCGTTACGGTTGAGTCGATCCGGAGTTCGGCGGCCCGAGAACCGGTGGTGCGGCTTGCAAGCGGGCCAAGGTGGCCGGATCCTGGATGCTCATCCAATCGACGATGTCGCGGAACGGCACGCAATGCACCTCCGGGCGACCGCAGTTGGCGATCAGGAAGTTGCCCAGTGCGTCGGTGTAGGCGTTGTTGTTCCACTCTTCGAAGTGGTTGCCCAACAGCAGCGGCGCGTGGCTACCGGCCAGCGCCCCGTCCAGCATGTCCTGATAGGTGGCCTGGACCTGCCGCGAATCGGCCGCGGACTTCGCCGGCGGCACCTTCCGCATCTGGCCGGTGTTCGGATCGGCCTCCTGCGTGTACCAGAAGTTGTAGTCCATCGTGATCACGACGTGGCCCGTCCCGAAGCCGGGAACTGTTCCGTGCATGGGGAACTCGGCCATGCCCATGTTCCAGATGCCGTACTGCGGAGACTTGGTCGGCCAGCTGATCCCGCGCCGGGTGAAGGACTGGTCGTAGGTGAATCCGTGCGCGGCGAGGGCGGGAAAGAGCTGCTCCCGCGACCCTTGTAGACACGGCGTGCGTGCGCCCTTCACGGAGGACGCCGGCACAGTGAGCGCCGGAAGGCCCGCGTTCTGGTCGATCGTCCGATAGTTCTTCCAGACGTCGAAGAACTGGTCCAGGTCCGAGTTCCAGTCTGCGGTGGTCCACGTTCCCGCACCGGGCGGGTTGTCGTCGCAGAAGTGGCCCATGAAGTGCGTCGCGATCTCGTTGCCGTCCGCGTACGCGCGGTTCAGGTCGGCGATCTGCTGGCTCACCTCGGCCGGAGTGTTCCAGGAGCCGAGCGAGGTGGCGCCGGGCTTGTGATGCGGGCCATGGTAATACGTCCGGTGCTGTCCGTCCATCAGGTACAAACCCGTGAGGTTCGCCGTGAAGTGGAACGGCACCTTGGCGGCGATACCCCGGAAATAGTCCCACTTCTCGTGCCATCCGGCGCCGTCGAAGCTGACGGCGACGAACTGCGGCGGCTTCTCGCCGGGCTGCAATTTGTTCAGCACGAAACCGTCGGGTTCCACGTAGCCCGGCCCGAGATTCGAGGCTGGCGCCGTCGGGTGGGTCGAGGCGGGGGACGTCGAGGACTGCGCCGTCGATGACGGCGAGGTCGTGGTGGGGGCGGTCGGCGCGCTGGTCGTGACGGTGGGCGGCACGGTGCCACTCGTGGGTGAGGTCAGCGGTGGGGCGGACACACCGGTGGTGCTGGAAGGAAGGGGCACCGACGAGGTCGACGAGGAGGTAGACCCAGATCCGCCGGTCGACGTCCCGAGCGCAGCCTGGCCGAGCGGCGTCGTACAGCCCGTCACGGCCACGGTCACGGCAGCCACCGCCGCGATCGCCATAGCCGCCGGTTGGCGCACCTTCATCGCTGTTCCCCTGCCATCTGGAGCCTCTCGGATGCCGGATGGCACCCTCATGCCGGTGTAGACGTGCGTCCCGGGGCCCGGTTGCAGGACCTTTGTCACGATTTCGCTGCCGAACGGCCGTAGGCTTCCAAGCACCATGGAAATCCTCTTCACGCTTCGTTGGCAGGACGATCCGTTGCCGCCCCTCGGCGCGGACGCGCGGCGAGAAACGCGACGGTCGGTCGTCGTCGAGATCGTGGTGGTCTTCGCGATCACGCTGGGCATGAGCGGATTGCGGTCACTCACCTCGCTTGTCGAATCACAGATCAAGGCGCACCAGCAACAGATCTCGCTCGGCAAACTGCAAGTATCGGTGGCGGCGCCGCAGTCGTCGGTGGGCACCATCGACCTGGTTCGGCAACTACTCGACGTCGCTCAGGGGCTGGCGTGGGGCGGGCTCGGCCTCTATCTGCTATGGCGTGCGGGTGCGAGCCTGAAGCGGCATCTAGGCCTCGATCTGACGCGCCCCGGGCGGGATCTCGCGGCGGCCGTCGGGCTGGCCGCGCTCATCGGGATTCCCGGCCTGGGACTGTATCTCGTGGCACACGCGCTCGGCATCTCGCTGACGGTCGCCGCGTCCACCATGACCGACGTGTGGTGGCGCGCACCGGTTTCCATCCTGATCGCCTTCCAGAACGGTTTCCTGGAAGAGGCCTTGGTGATCGGCTACCTGGTGCTGCGGCTGCGGCAGATCGACATGCGCCCCTGGGCGGCGATCGCCATCTCAGCGGTGCTGCGCGGCTCGTACCACCTCTACCAGGGGTACGGCGGCTTCGCCGGGAACGTCGTCATGGGCGTGGTTTTCGCCTTCGTGTTCCTGCGCTGGCGGCGGCTGTGGCCGCTGGTGGTCGCGCACGGACTCATCGATACCGTGGCGCTCGTCGGCTACCCGCTGCTGCACGGGCACGT
Source organism: Nakamurella sp. (assembly GCA_017848755.1). Classification (GTDB taxonomy): domain Bacteria; phylum Actinomycetota; class Actinomycetes; order Mycobacteriales; family Nakamurellaceae; genus Nakamurella. The sequence goes on from JAFIHI010000068.1 coordinate 10,179, forward strand.
CTCCTGGCTGCCGTAGCGGCCGGCCATACGGGCACGGGCCGGGGCTCTACAAAAGATCGGGTATGACGAAGTCCTCGCCGAGCACATGCCAGGCAAGGAAGGCGCGCACCGTCTGGTACCACACCGTGGCGTGATTCGGGGTGAGCACCCAGTGGTTCTCGTCCGGGAAGTACAGGAAGCGGTGCGGCAGCGGCAGTGTCGGGTCCGCGTGGTCGAGGAGGTCCCACCACAGGCGCAGGCCTTCGCCGATCGGCACCCGATAGTCCTTGTCCCCGTGGATCACGAGCATCGGCGTGGTGATGGCCGCGGCGGCCGCGGACGGGGTGTGGGCGGCGCGCATGGCCGGGCTCATCTCGTCGCGCCAGAAGCTCGGTTCGTCGGTGGTGCCGCCGAAGGCAGGCAGGTCCCACAGGCTCGCGTGCGACACGATCGCCTTGAACCGATCCGTATGTCCCGCAATCCAATTCGCCATATAGCCGCCGAAGGACCCGCCCATCATCGCGGTGCGGCTGCCGTCGAGATCGGCGCGTTCGGCGAGCACAGCGTCGGTCGCAGCGATGACGTCGGTGAACGGCGTCTCGCCCCAGCGGCCCCAGCCGCGTTCGATCATGGCGTCCCCGTAGCCGGTAGACAGGGCCGGATCTGGGAGCAGCACGGAATACCCCTGTGAGACCAGCAGCCAGGGGCACCAGCGCCAGGACCACGCGTTCCACGAGCTCACCGGTCCGCCGTGCACCCACAGCAGCAGCGGTGCCGGCTGGTCGGCGGAGGCCCCGTGCGGCAGCGCCAGGAACGAACGGATGGTGGTGCCGTCCGCGGCGGTCGCCGTCACCTCGGTGAGCGTGCCCGGCAGATCCGGGCGGGGCGCGGGGCCGCGCAGCTCACTTGGTCGCTGATCCTGGAGCGACACATCCAGCGCCACAATGGTTCCCGGATCGGTGTAGCTGCTCCGCACCGCGAAGAGCCGCTGCCCGTCAGGGTGCACCTGGAGGGAGGTGTAGGCACCGTCGGCGGCAAGACGCCGGCGCGCCCCCGTCGCCACGTCGAGCGCGAAGACCGGGGCGCGGCCGTTCTCGTCCGCGACGAAGTACAGCACGGCACCGTCCGGCGACCACGCAAGTTCGGTGGGCCGGAGGTCGCCGTCCAGCGGGAGCTGTCGGGCGTCGCCGCCGGCGGACGGCATGACCCAGAGCGACTCACGATGCGGCTCGTCGGCGGTGCCATAGTCCGTGCGGGTCAAGGCGACCAGGCCGCCATCGGACGATATCGCAGGCAGGCCGAAGTGCACGCGGGGCGCCACGGCGAGCTCTGCTCGCTGCCCGGTGGCGAGGTCGATCCGGACCAGCCCGTCGGCGAGGTTCGTGTGCCCGTCCACGCGGCCCCAGGTAGTCACCACGAAGCTCCCGTCCGGGCTGACGTCGAGTTCGGCTTCGGCCAGCGCGCGCCCGGCATCCGGCGTCAGGTCGCTCAGCTCGAGAACATCGTCATACTCGAAACCTGTTGATAACACGGGAGTGTCGCTGGCCTGCCAGGAGCATGCGAACAGTCGTGGCTGCTCGGGGCCGAGGTCGTGATCCCAGTAGCGCACCGGGTAGCGGTCGTGCAGGATCGCCGAGACCTTGGCGTCCTTGCGCGCGGTGCGTTTGTCGGCATCCTGCTCCACGCCGGTGGTTCGTTCGAAAACCGTTGCGGTGACGACGATCCGGCCGGTACCCCGGGCGACATGGACGGCGCCGATGCCGCCGGGCTTGGCCGCGACCTGGCGCGGTTCGCCGGTGCCGGCCGGCAGCAGCCACAGCGCCGGCTTCTCATCGTCGGCCGGTTTCGCTGCAGCGGGGTCCGGCCGCTTCGACACGAAGAGCACCGAGTTGTCCGGCCGGATCTTCGGCGCACCCTCTCCCGGCGCCGAGCGCGTCAATCGGCGGGCCGGCCGGTCGCCGGACGGGTCCACATCCCAGAGCGCGGTCACGTACTTGGTCTTGTCGGCGCTGCGTTCGGTGGCGACGGCGACCAGGCGGGACCCGTCCGGTGAGAGCGCGATCGCTCCCTGCCGCCGCAGGGCCACGTACGCATCGAGGTCGTGGAAGGGTGTGGCCGACCCGGCGGGTAGGTCGGCGGTCGCGACGGTGGCCAGATCTGCATCGGTATCGGTCTCGGGCATGAGACTCATCCTGCCCCACCGTCGCGCGCAGAGAGCTGTCCCCCGGGCGCCGCCAACCACTCCCGGGCGCCGCGGGGCACCCCCAGCTCTCCCCGAGCGCCGCGCACCCCCAGCTATCCCCGAGCGCCGCGCACTATCCCCAAGTGCCACACGGGTTGGGTGCCTGAGAGTGCGCCAGAGCGCACCCCTGGGCACCCAACCCGGAAGACCTGAGACCCGGGAGACCGCTGGGCACCGCGCGCTACCCCCTGGCGCCGAAGGGCCGCGCATACCGATCGAGTTCCACGGGCAGCCCGAGCACGGACAACGCCTGGGCGTAGACGTCCGCCTGCTCCAGCCGCGACGGCGCCTGTCGCGGCATCTGCGGGCCGCAGGCCGTGATCCACGCCGTGCGCTCCTCAGGCGAATCGCCACCGTGGCCGCCCGCATCCACGTGACCGTGATCGGTGACCGCGATCACGTTCCAGTCGCCCTTCCCGTCTAGCGCACCGATCCCGTCTATGACGGTCCCGAGCCGTCGATCGCATGCCTCGATGGCGGCGAGGTACTCCGGCCCGACGCCGAGCGCATGAGCGACCTCATCGGCGACACCGAGATAGACGAAGGCTACGTCGATCTCGCCGTCGGCCAGCGCTTCGCACGCCTCGTTCACGACGTGTTGATCCGCGGCGTCCCAGGCATCGAGCCGGTGGCCCGGGTCCGCGGCGACCGTCATGCGCTCGTCCGGGGCGAAGATCGGGCCGCACTCGACCGGGGTGAGCATCGCCGGCCAGCTCGCCGCGGCAAAGGTCTGGAATCCAGCGTCGCGGGCGGCGGTGAGGAAGTCGGTGGGCATGGCGGCTGGCGCCTTCTCGTTGTCGACGACGCCGTGCGTGCTGGCCAGTGTGCCGGTGGCGATCGTCGCCCAGCAGGGGCCGGAGATGGTGGGACCGGCCGCGTGCACCTGGACGCGGGCGCGGAAGCCGCGCGCGGTGATCGCGTCCAGGGCGGGGGTATGGGCGCGATGCAAGGTGTCCCACCGCACGCCGTCGATGCCGACCACCAGAACCTTCGCAGCGGAGGATGTCGCCACCCGGCCATGGTCGCAGATCGCGCCGTTGCCACGCCGGTTGCACCCCTCCGGGTTGGGTGCCCAGGAGTGCGCCCCAGCGCACCCTCAGGCACCCACACCGGGGGGTTCGGGCCGGGGCAGGGCTACGAACCGGCCCTGTACAGTCCGCCTCCACCGACCAATGCCATGCGCACTGCCTGCGAGACACAGTGCGCCGTGCGCGATATCGCGGCATCGCGACCGAAGCGGTCCACCAACGAGACGATCTCGACGCCGTCTGGGACGGCAACGGCCGGGTCCACGACGCCGCAGACCACGAGGACCGGAAGCCGTCGGGGGAGCGCTCGCTGGATCACGCCGCCGACCACCTTGCCGTGCAACGACGCCGCATCGAATCGGCCCTCGCCGGTGACGACCAGATCGGCGTCCGCCACGGCATCGTCGAGCCCGACCGCCTCGGCCACCGCGTCGAACCCGCCGACGATGCGCGCGCCGAGCGCCGCCAATCCGCCGGCCAATCCGCCGGCCGCACCCGAACCCACCACCGTCTGCACGTCGATGCCGAAGCGGGCGAGATGCTCCTCGCGCAGCCGCTCCAACCGGGCCGTGAGCACGCTCACCTGTTCCCGGCTTGCGCCCTTCTGCGGCCCGAAAACCGTTGCGGCATCGAGGAACAAGGTTCGTACGTCCGCGCACACGGTGATGGTGACGTCAGCGGGCACGACCGCGTGCGAGCCTTCCGGCGCCAGCACCGCCAACGCCCCGGCGCCGCCGTCCGTGGTCGCCGAACCGCCTACGCCGAGCAGGATGTCGCGCGCGCCGGCGCGGATTGCGGCCAGGATCAACTCGCCCGTGCCGCGTGTGGTCGCGGCCAGAGGATCGTTTCCCGACGCGCCGCCGGCCAGCTCCAGCCCGGACGCAAGCGCCATCTCGATGACGGCGCGCCGGCCGTCGATCCGCCACGGCGCCGAGACCGGTTGCCCGAGAGGGCCTGTCACCGTGGTGGTCCGGTTGGCGCCACCCAGTGCGTCGAGGGTTCCCTCACCGCCGTCGGCGAGCGGCACCTCACGGCACGAGCCCACCGGCACCGCATCCGATCCGGCTGCCGCAGGCTTTCCGATCACTTCAGCCGATGCGAGCGCCACCCCGGACGCGATCGCGGCCGCGGCCGCGGGCGCGGTGAGCGTGCCCCGGAACTTGTCCGGCGCCGCCAGAACGCGCGCGAACGAGAACATCGTCATATCCGTTTCACATCGCCCTGCGGCACCGCAAGCCGCGCGACGGCGGTCGACCCCGTCGCAGAACGGGCGGACTGCAGCACGGCGGTCGCGACACTCTTCACGCGGACCTGGATCACGTGGAGCTGAATCACCGCAGCGTGAACTGCCGTCCGAGAATGCCGTCGCGGGCGCGTCTTTCGGCCGAGGTCAGCGGCTCCTGCACCGCGAGGGATTCGTCCAGGCGGGCCGCGAAGGCAGCGGCCGGTGCCTCCCATTCGGACGAGTGGGCATCGCGGTCGAGATCCCACACCGGCACCAGGCAGCCGTGCGCGCGGAACGATCCGACGTACCGGGACCCCTCCCCCAGGCTCAGCCCATCGGCGGCCGCGAGCCGGGCGAGCGCGGCCATCAGCACCGGCTCCTCCTCGCCGCGCACCCACCGCAGATGGGCCTTCTCGCCCGTGTCGACCCAATACGCACCGGGGAGGTCGGCGAGTCGCGCGGTCGGCATGATCGCCGCGTTCGCCCGTTCGAGCGTCGTGGCGAGAGTGCTGCCGGCCTCCGGCTCTTCCTCGAGCCACCAGCCGAAATCACCGTGCACCGTGACCTCGAACGGTTCCGGCGCGAGCAGATCCTGCAGGCGCGCACCGACACTGGCCCGCGCGTAGGTCGCCAGGACCGATGACGGCTCCGCGTCGAGCGCCCATTCGATGGCCGAGGCGATGTCGCGAGACAGATCGCCGGAGTGGGTCTGCACCTGAGTGCCGACGAGGATCGCGCCGTCCGACCGGGTGAGCGCAGCGGCGGCGCCGGGAAGCACACTGCCCAGAGTGATCGACGGGGTGTCCGCGGTCGTCTCGCGCAGCTGCAGGGTCGCGGTCGCGGACGGGACGAACTCGCGCAGGGCGATCAATTCCGTCTCGCCGGCCAACCCAGCGAACGGGCGCGCGACGATCATGTCGGCGGCGTCGGCGGCGCCGTGGCAGGCCTTGTAACGGCGGCCGGACCCGCACGGGCACGGTTGCCGGGGCCCGACGGCCGTCGAGGTGGAGCTGCGTTGCGCGGGCGCGGGCACGCGCCGGGTCTTCTTCGCCACGGCAGACACGGTATCCGACGCGGAGCGGTCGCGGCGTCGCACGGCTGGAGCGGCCCGGTCGAACTCTCCGGCGGCGATCCGGCCGACGGTCCGGCCGACCGTCCGGCCGACCGTCCGGCCGACGCCCTGCGAGGCCGCGCCGCAGACCTGCCCGATGACCCTACGATGTAGGCGACGGCGGGCCGCGGGCGCCGACCGCGGGGTCTCGCCGTGTCAGAACCGCATGTAACAATCAGGTTCGATGCCGTGTGTTCGCACACGACGCGCCGTGACAAGAGCAGGGATGATGTGACGTTCTCAGATCCCGTTGGATGGCCGGTGCCGCCGCCGGCGCAGCCGCGTCTGGCCGACTACGCACGGGCCGCGGACGCGGATCTGGACCTGCCGCCGTTGCCGACATTGGAGCCACTGCCGGCACTCCGGCCAATGACGCCGATGCCCCGGCCGCCATGGGAGCGCGATGCCGACGCCGTAGCGGCCGCCGCGAGACCCGCGCCTCCCCCGCCCGTCGGGCATCCGGCAGCGGGGCCCGACCGACGGGACACGATCGACGATCCGCGCGCCGCATGGCAGGAACCACCGGATTCACTGCCCATGACGACGTTCGCCCCGCCTGCGGCGTCGACAGGCAACGAAGAATCACCACGGTCACCCCAGTTGGCCCTGTCGCCGTCAGCGCCACCCCCGTCGCAACCGCAGCCGCTCCCTACGGTGCAGCCGCCACCACAGGCTTCCGCCGCGTGGCCAGTCTCGTGGGACGTTCGGTCGACCGCCCCACTGGGCGCACCGTTCGTGGCGCCGTTGGCCGAACCGATCGAGGAGCCGCTCGCCGAGCCGATCGAGGTGACCGGCTTCGCGCCGCGAGTGATCGAGAAGCCAGCAGTTCCGGACGTTCGCGCAGTGAGTGAACCACTCGACCTAGCGCCGGCGACAGCGGTGATCGGCGCGGGCGAGGATGTGGCTCATGGCGCGGTACACGAGGGCGGTGTCGGCGGGGCGCTGGTCGGTCGCCACTCGGTCGCGGACCCCGTGGGTTCGGACGCGGCGCCGCCGCGTCTGCGCGTGGTGATGATCGGCGGGGCGGAACCGCTCGGCAGCATGGTCGCGCAGCGACTGATCGCGGCCGGTCACCGGCTGGCCGTGCACGACGTGCGGATCCCCGCGGGCGATCCAGACCTCGGAGGTGCGGCGACAGCACGCGCCGCGGACCGGACATCGACCACGGCCGCTACGGTCATACCGTCCGTATCGCCCATATCCCTGCCGGGTGACCGGTCCGACACCGACGAGGTCGTGCATACGGTGGCGCGCGCGGAGGTCACCCTCGGCGGGCTCGACGCCATCGTCGTGCTGCCGGCGCGGCACCGTCCGTCGACCACCCTCGAGGCAGACGCCACGAGCTGGGCCGACACTTGGTCCGCGGCGCTGACGACCGAGGTGCTGGCGGCCGCGTGCGCCTCCCACATCGCGGCCCGGTCGTTCTTGGCGCGGCGCCGCGCAGGCCGCATCGTGCTGGTCGCCGACGGCCGGGACGGCACCCCGACGGGTGCTATGCCCGCTTCGGCGATCAGGGCGGCGATCAGCAGCCTCGGCACGGATCTGGCCCGCGAACTCGGCCCGCACGGGATCGGCGTCAGCGTCGTCACCACGGGCGCGGGAGGGTCGCGGGACTTCGCTCTCGCACAGGTGGCAGATGTGGTCGAGGCGCTGCTATCGACGCCGGTGCTTTCCGGTGTGAGTTCCCGCATCGGCTAGCGCCGAGTCGCGCTCGCCCGCCGAGGCCGGCGTTGCTGGCTCGCGCGGCTCGCGCGACTCACTCGGCTCGCGCGGCCCACTTGGCTCGCCCGCCGAGGCCGGTCCGGTCGAACGTGTTTCGGCGAGGACGGCGTCATGGTCGTGTGCAGCATCACCGACAAAGGCGTGCGGCGTAACGCGATCCGTGCGGGCCGTGCGATTCTCGGCGGTCGACGGCGGCAGCGCGACCTCCCAATCGCGGTAACGCCGCACCGAACGCCCCCGCCATGCGCGGCGCAACGACAGCAGAACGGCCGCGGACAACGCCGCGACCACGGTCGCGACCACGTCGAGGGCGATGTGCCATTGCACCGCGTCCGCCATGAGCTGATCGCTGGTGCCGAACGAGATCGCCAACGCGGCAATGGCAATCACGCCGTTGGCCAACCACGCTGCCCACCATGCGACGAGCAGCCGTCGGGCCGGGGGCGGAACGCGGCCGTCGTCTGCAGCCCCCGGACTACCGGATCTGTGGACGAGTCGGAAGACCTCGACGAGTACCTGCCCCGCGCCGTACAAGTTCCAGCCGGGGACTAGCAGCCGGGCCGCGATCTGCTCCGCCGAGCGCGGCGGGAGCACGCCTCCGCGATGGGCGGCCGCGCGCACGAGCGATCCGAGCGCGCCCGTAGCAGCGACGGCGGCCGCCAGGCCGAACAGCAGCGCCAGTGCCCCGCCGAACTGCACCGCGAGGTCACTGGCGCGAACCTCCGCTGCCCCCAGCACCACGGTTCGCCCACGCAGCAGCAGGGCGAAGCGCCACGTCTCCGCGGCCGCCGCCGCGCACGCAGCAAGCGCCGTACCGCAGCACAACACCGCAGCGGCAACCAAGCCCGTGACCCGGGGTGCGGCGACGGGCTCCTCGTCCGGCCGGCCGCCGCGCAGGCGCGCCACGGGCGGGAAACCCCAGGTCGGGTGCATATGCCCATAGGACGGCGGCCCGCTATACGGCCTGCGGAGGCGCCGCACGCGCGGCCGCGGACCGAGCCCTGGCGGCGGGTGCGCCACCCAGCGCGTGTTGCTCACCGCGCGGACGCTCCGGTCGTCACGCGGGCATTCTCGCACGGACGCTCCTGCACAGGCGTGATCGCAGAGGCGCTGCCGCACGAGCACAGTCGCACGAGCACAGTCGCACGAGCACAGTCGCATATGCCGGATCGCCGGGGCACCGGCATTCGGGCAACGTGCGTCCTGCCCGGATCGACCGATCGGGTATGACGCTGTGCCGTGGCCGAGCCGCCCCGATATGCCTTCGGCTCCGGACGGTAGCGTCGGGGCCATGACAGCAGACCCAGTGCACACCGTCTTCGCCCGGGCTGCGGCCGCCGCCGCCGATTTCCGCGAATCGTTGCCGGGGCGCCGGGTGTCCGCGAAGGTGGGTCTCGATGAGGCGCTGGACCGATTCGACTCCGAGCTGCCGGAGGGACCAACCGACCCGAACAACGTCATCGAAGAATTGATGCGCCTGGCGGAACCCGGCATCACCTCCAGCGCCGGGCCGCGATTCTTCGGATTCGTGACGGGTGGCGCGCTGCCCGCCGCGACAGCCGCGGACATGCTGGCCGCTGGTTGGGATCAGTGCACTTTCAACGCGGTGCTGGCCCCGGCGGCGACAGCCGTGGAGCGTAATGCGGGACGGTGGGTCAAGGATCTGCTCGGCATTCCGCAGCACGCGACGGCCGGGTTCGTGACGGGCGCGCAGGCGTCGAACACGGTGGGGCTCGCCGCGGCCCGGCATCACGTCCTGGCGCGCGCCGGTCACGATGTGGCCACGCGCGGCCTGATCGGGGCGCCGGCTGTCCGGGTGGTGGCGGGCGCGGAGCGGCACGCGACCATCGACGCGTCGTTGCGGTTGCTGGGTCTGGGCACCGACTGCATCGAGCCCGTGGCTACCCTACCCAACGGCGAGATGGACGCCGCGGACCTGGCACGGGTTCTCGCCGAGGGGTCGGCAGTGTCTTCGGGGGCTTCCGAGCGGCCGACGATCGTGTGCCTGCAGGCCGGGAACGTCAACACGGGCGCTTTCGACGACCTGCGCGCGGGCTGCGATATCGCGCATGCGCACGACGCCTGGGGCCACGTGGACGGGGCCTTCGGCCTGTGGGCCGGGGCGTCGCCGGCGCTGCGGCATCTGGTCGACGGGGTGGAACGGGCCGACTCCTGGTGCCTGGATGCGCACAAGTGGCTCAACGTCCCCTACGACTCGGCGCTGGCGATCTGCGCCCACCCCGACGCGCAGGTCGCGGCCATGTCCTATTCCGCGGCCTACCTCACCGGCTCGGAGCAGGCGTCCTACGGGCCGGGCGACCTGGTGCCGGAATCATCCAGGCGCGCAAGGGGTTTCGCGGTCTGGGCGGCGCTGAAGGAGCTCGGTCGGGACGGGGTCGCAGACCTGGTAGATCGGTGCTGCGCGCTGGCCCGACGATTCGCCGAGGGGCTCACGGCCGGCGGAGCGGAGATCGTGAATGACGTGGTGATCAACCAGGTGCTGATCGACTTCCCCGGCCGGGACGTGGACGCGATCGCCGCCGCGGTGCAGGCGGGCGGCACCTGCTGGCTCGGCGGTACGACCTGGCGGGGGCGCCGGCTGCTGCGCGTGTCGGTGTCGAACTACGCAACGACGGAGGCAGATGTGGATATGTCCGTGGCCGCGATCCTGAAGGCCGCGGCGGCCGCGCACTGCGGAATCCCGGTCCCGCCCCGCTCATAACGCTCGCCGCGGCCCCGAGACCCACACTCTAGTGTGCGTAAAACTGGGGCGTTCCGGACAGAATGCTGCAGGATGCACACTCACCGTCTTTAGAGTGTGAGTGCTGCAGGCGAGTGTGCGTAAGACTGGGACTTTTCGGGCGGATTGCTGCAGGATGCACACCCCGTCTCTTGAGTGTGCGTAAAACTGGGACGTTCCGGACAGAATGCTACAGCACTCACACCCTCCGGTTTTCGAGTGTGAGTGCTGCAGCAATCTGCCGCATTTGTCCCTGTTTTGCTCACACTCCGGAAGGTGCGCCCGGGGCATTGCGCGAACGGGGGCCCGGGCCGCGAACCTGCGCGACCCAGGCCCCGCGCCTACCACGAGCTACCGCCGATCAGCCCTCATCCGCAGCATTCTCGGATTCTACTGTCGCGGCTTCCACGGCGTCGGAATCCACTGTGCCGGAAGGCTTTCCACTCGTGATCGTGATCTTCCGCGGCTCGGTCCCGGCGTACGCGCCCGCGACGCGCACCGTCAGCACGCCCGCGTCGTAGCTCGCGGACAGCGCCTCCGCGGTGACCCGCTCGGGGAGCGTGAACGCCCGCCGGAATGCGCCGTAGCGGAACTCCTTCAGGGAGCCACCGTCCGATTCGTCGGTGCGCTCGTCGCGCCGCTCGCCGGAGATCACCAGCGATGCGCCGTCCAGCTCGACGCTGATGTCCTTCTCGAAGTCGAGGCCGGGCAGGTCCAGCTTCACCAGCGCGTCGTCGCCATCACGAACGATCTCGGCAGCGGGGACGAAGGCGGCCACCCGGCTCGTTATCGCAGAACCCGTACGCACCGGAAACGGCCGTGCCGGGAAGGCGCGGCGGATCATGGCGTCGAAGTCGGCGAACGGGTCACGACGGGTCATGAGAGTGAGGGACATGGCAGTTCTCCTTGCGGGGTCTGGTCGCGGGATGCGACCGTGGGGTCCTCTTCCGATGGGTGCCGATCTGCTCGGTCCATCACCCTCTATAACTTGAGTCGACTCGACTCAATTCCCGACACACGATCGCTGTGAGCGAACGCGCCAGCTCGGATATACGTCTCTTTTATCGGGTATGACGCTGTTCGCGGGCCGGGCGCTGTCAGGCACGGCCGCACGGGCGGCACTGCCGGGCGCATGCGGCTGTCTCCGGCCCTGCCGCACACCGCCGGGCGCCACGCACCGAGTAACCGTGATCGCGCGCAGCGCGCGAACATCGTCATAGGCGGTTATCCCGGCGCTTCGGGCCGACCGGGCCGACCGCACCCGCCAAACGCGCCCCGGCGGGTAGCGTCGACGGTTATGACGGAGATCCACGAAATGTCGGCACTCGAGCTCGCGGCCGCCTACCGGGCCGGGCAGGCCAGCCCGACCGAGGCCGTCGACGCGTTCCTGGCGCGGATCGAGGCGCATTCGGACGCGCTCGGCGCGTTCGTCACAGTGACGGCCGACGCCGCGCGGACCAAGGCGCAGCGGGCGACCGAGAAGCTGCGCGCCGCACTGGTTTCCGGCGACGAGCTCCCGCCGCTCTTCGGAATCCCTACGGCCGTCAAGGATCTCAACTCCACAGCGGGTGTGCGCACGACCTTCGGGTCCGTGGTGTTCGCGGACTTCGTGCCGACCGTCTCCGACGAGATCGTGCTGCGCATGGATCGCGCCGGGATGATCTCGCTCGGAAAGACGAACACGCCGGAGTTCGGTTCGCCGTGCTACACCGAACCGGACGTCGCCCCGCCGGCGCGCAGTGCCTACGACCTCACCCGGTCGGCCGGCGGCTCGTCGGGTGGTGCGGCCGCGGCGGTGTCCGGCGGGCTGCTGCCCATCGCGCAGGCGTCCGACGGCGGCGGCTCGATCCGCATCCCGGCCAGCGTCACCGGACTGGTCGGGTTCAAGCCGAGCCGCGGGAGGGTGACCCGCGGGCCTGTGTTCGGGGACTTCACCGGGCTCTCCACGCCCGGTCCGATGGCCCGCACGGTGCGCGACTCCGCCGCTCTGCTGGACGTTCTCGCCGGACCGGCGGCCGGCGAACCGAGTTGGGCGCCGCCGCTGCCGTCCGGCGAGACCTACCTCGGCTGGTGCGATCGCCCGCCCGGGAGACTGCGGATCGCGCGGTGGTCGGATGCCGCGTTCACCGATGAGCCGGTCGATCCGCAGGTGCGCGCCGCCTACGAACGGGCCGCCGCGTTGCTGTCGGAGCTTGGTCACGAGATCGTCGACGTGGCACCGCCTATCGGTCCCGACGTGCTGCCGACGTTCGAGGTGGTGTGGTCGGTGTCCGCCGCGCTGACGCCGGTCCCGGACGAGGCCGAGCCGCTGCTCCGCCCGCTCACCCGGTGGCTGCGCTCCCGCGGGAACGCCGTTGCCGCACCGGAATTCGGTACCGCGTTGATCGCGTTGCGTCAGATCGCGGCCCGTGCCATCGTCGAACTTTCCGAGTATGACGCCGTTCTCACCCCCACACTGGCGCGATTGCCCGCGGCCGTCGGGCAACTGCGCAACGACGAAGACCCGGCCGCCGACTTCGCCGCCCAGGTGCAGTACACGCCGTTCACGGCGCAGTGGAACGTGACCGGCATGCCCGCGGTATCGCTGCCGATGGGCTGGTCGGCGCCGACGCCGTCCGGGGCGGTGTGGCCGATCGGGGTGATGTTGGCCGGCCGGCCAGCGGCCGATCACCTGCTGTATTCGCTCGCGGCGCAGGTCGAGGAGGCGTGCAGCGATCCGGGCAACCCGTGGCGTCGGCCGGCGGTGGCGGCAGAGCTCCGCTGACACCGTGCGAGACCGCGCCCGGCGCGCGGGTCGCGCCCGGCGCGGGGGCCCTGATAAGGAAGACCCACGCACCGGCGGCATGCGCACGGGCCGCGAGCCGCAGTCCCGATCTCAGTGGCTCGGCGAACGAGCATCACTACGCTCCAGATATGCACACGGCGATCGCGGGGCCGGTCGCCGAGTCGATAGCTATCGCGCTGCTCCTGGCGAGCCTGGGGTTCGCCGTGCTCCGCCCGCGCGGCGCCAGCGAGGCCGTCGTCGCCGTCCCCGCCGCGCTCGCGGTGGTCGCCATCGGGATCGTGCCGTGGGACGCCGCCTGGGCCGTGATCCAGCGGTTCGGATCGACCGTCGCCTTCCTCGCCGGGATCCTGCTCTTCGGACACCTCGCCGCCGACGCCGGGGTGTTCCGTTACCTCGGCGAGACCGCAGCGGGGGCCAGCCGCGGCCGCCCGACGCGTCTACTCACGTTGGTGGTGCTGTTGGCGGCGCTCGTGACGGCCGTGCTGACGCTCGACGCCACCATCGTGCTCCTCACGCCCGTCATCCTTTCCGCGGCAACGGGTCTCGGCGTCGCCCCGCGACCGCACCTGTATGCGACCGTTCGGCTCGCGAACAGCGCCTCGGTGCTGTTACCGATCTCCAACCTCACCAATCTGCTCGCGTTCGCGTCGTCAAGTCTGACCTTCGACCGATTCACCGCGCTGATGGCGCTGCCGTGGGTCTTCGTGTGCGTGTGCGAATGGTGCGCGCTGCGGGTGTTCTTCCGTCGGGATCTCGCCGGTTCAGGCACCCACGCCCTATCGCGGGGCGAAACTCGCGACCATGACGTACTTCTCGCCGCTGCCCGTCCGCCACGCTACGCGCTCACCACCACGGCACTCACGGTCGGCGGGTTCGTGGTGACGTCCGCGCTGCACGTGTCTCCGGCCTGGGCGGCGTTCGTCGGCTCAGCGGTGCTCGTTGCGCCGCAATGGAAGTCGCGGTCCATGTCCCGCCGGACGCGAGCGCGCCGACTGGTCCATGCGGCGAACCTGCCGTTCTGCGCCTTCGTGCTCGCGCTCGCGGTGATCGTGGAAGGCGCCCTGATGCACGGACTCGCCGGCGCGCTGGGGCGGCTGATCCCTTCCGGCACGGGGCTTCTCGGACTGCTAGGGATGGCGTTCCTCGCCGCGGCGATCGCAAATCTGGTGAACAACCTCCCGGCGACACTCGCGATGCTGCCGCTGGTGGCGCCCTCCGGACCGCTCACCCTCGCGATGCTGCTCGGCGTGAATATCGGCCCGAACCTCTCCTATGCCGGTTCTCTCGCTACCATGCTCTGGCGACGGTTGCTGCCGCCTGCGCATCGTCCGCGCGCCAAGCGCTTTCACACCCTGAGCGTCGCCACCGTGCCGCTGATACTCGCCGGCGCGACGACGCTGCTCTGGACAGCGCTGCAGCTCTGACGGTTGCGCACGAGTATCAGGTGCGGAGGATCTTCTCCATCGTCCTGCCCTTCGCCAGTTCATCGACAAGCTTGTCGAGGTAGCGGATCTGGCGCATCAGCGGGTCCTCGACCTCTTCGACCCGTACCCCGCACACCATCCCGGTGATGAGCCCCGCCTTCGGATTGAGCCTTGCGCCGGCGAAGAAGTCCCGGAAGGTGGTGCCGTCAGCGAGGTGGCGGCCGAGCACCTCGTCATCGAAACCCGTAAGCCAGCAGATGATCTCGTCGACCTCGGCCTTGGTGCGGCCCTTGCGCTCCGCCTTGGCGACATAGTGCGGGTAGACCGAGGCCACGCTCGTGGTGAAGATTCGGCTCATAGCGATGAGGGTAGCGGCGAAGTCCGCTTTGGGAGGTGGCCGCACAAGCTGGGCACGATGCCCTGCCGTATTCGGCGGGCGGGGCCGGGGACGCCGTCACCCATGTGGTGCAGATGTCGGTCCATGACCGCAATGAGTCTGCACCGGCGCGGGGCGGACGGTTTGTCCGCGAACGTCGTCATAGGCGATCACCCAGGAACACCCGGCCGCACGACGCTCAGCCCCAGCTCGCGCGCCGCGGCAACCATGCGATGGTCGTACGCAAGTAGGGCATCGACGCCGATCCGCAGCGCAGCCGCGAGGTGGATGGCGTCCAGCGATCGTAGATCCGCGCCCGCAAGCAGCCCCGCCTCACGGAACAGCGACTGCGGAACCTCGTAGAGGTCGACCCCGTCCAGTACATCGCTGACGGCGGCCTGAGCAGCACCCGGCACACGCTGAGCGAACCGGCGGAGTTCCGTTTCGAGGAGGAAACAGGCGGCCAGATCAGGCTTCTCGTCATCCAGCCGCCGGGCGAGCGCTTCGGATTCGGCCTCGTCGACCACGAGCTTCGCAGCAGCCGACGTATCGAGGTACCAGCAGGTCACCGCTCGGCCCGCAGGTCGTCGAGCACGTCCGCGGTCGCACGCCTACTGCGAACCCGCGTCAACGAACCGAATGCCACGCGACGACGGGCGGGGCGCACGCACCGAAGATCCGAATCGACGGCGAGCGGGCCTAGGCGGGCGATGGGCACACCACGGCGGGTGACTGTGTAGGTCTCGCCGCGCTCGACGCCGCGCAGGATCTCCGCATTGTCGTTCCGCAGCTGCCGTTGGCTGATCGTCTCCACGACCCGAATGTAGCACCTCGTAGCATCAGCGGGGAACGCGCGGGAGGTGCGGGAGCTTCGTTGAGATTCGTTGATCGAGCACTGCTGACCCATCCGGCAGACGGCTTGTCCGCGAACGTCGTCATACTCGGTGGTTCGACAACGGGGACGTGCCGAGAGACGAGCGGCTCACACTGCCCCGACGACATGCCGCCCCATGGACCCACGATCGACTGCGACCGACACAGTCAGCCGATCACGCGGACATGACGACGGTCGGCATGGAGGAGCGCTGCCGGAATCCGAGGATCGAACGTAGCGAGCACAGCGCCATGTACCGCGGCGAGATTGACGAGATGCAGATCGGTGACCTGTCGGTATCCCGCGAATCCGGACAACTGGATCGTCGGCTCTGCGAGGCTTGTGTTGTCGGCGAGAAACACCGAGCGCGGATCGGCCCGAATACTCCGTAGCGACGCCAGCGCCGCGGCGGGCGATGCCGCCCGCGCGCCGACCACGGCCGCGCCGAGCGCGAGGCGCGCCAGGCCGGATTCGGTGACGGGCGTCGTCGCGAACCGCGCGGTACCGGCGAACCAATCGCTCGCCTGTCGATGACGTACATGGTCAGGATGGACCAGCGCAAGGAGGACGTTGACGTCAGGAAGTTCGAGTCGGTCAATCGTCGGCGAGGGCATCAGCAACCATGTCGTCCGTGATCACATGCCCTGGTGTGCTGGGCAGGAGCACAAGCCCGTGCGGCGTCGACGGATTCGGCGGCGTTTCGCTCGCGAGTCCGGCAAGGGCGATCTCGGACACGGCGAAGCCAAGTGTCGTGCCACGCGCACGTGCACGAGCCGCCACGAGCACCCGCTCGTCGAGGTCGATCGTCGTACGCATAAGCACAGCGGATCGCATCACGCATCACGCATCAGCATGACGTCGAGAGCGGGACAGGGGACCGACACCGCAGGGGCCAACCGCGTGTTTCGGCAATCCCGACGGGACAGGTGAAGCCGGGAATGCCGCTATACACACCGTGTATATTTCAGTGCGTGAATAAGATTCGCGCGCTCCGCCGCGCGGCAGGGCTCTCGCAGGCCGCGCTGGCTGATCTGGTCGGCCTATCACAGCCGAACATCTCGGCATACGAATCGGGGGTCCGGCAGCCAAGTGCGGAAACACTGGCGCGGATCGAAGTGGCATGCCGTTTGCGGCCGTCCGCGGTGCTAGCCGCGCATCGCGACGAGGTGCTGCGCATCGCCGAACGGCACAAGGCGAGCAATGTGCGCGTCTTCGGCTCGGTGGCGCGCGGCGAGGACACTGCGGACTCCGATCTGGACCTGCTGGTGACATTTTCCGAAGGTGCCAGCTTGTACGACCTCGTGGACCTCGCCGACGAACTGGAGGACATCCTCGGCGTCACGGTAGACGTCATTTCGGAGGGTGGGTTGTCTGATCGGAACCGCACGATCCGTCGAGATGCGGTCCCGCTCTGATGGCAGCGGATCAACACGCAGGGTCTGACGGCAATAGAGATGCGCTGACCTCAACCTACGGCGAGAACATCGTCGAGCCCTTGGAGGCTCTCGTCACTTACTGCGACGAGGCCGCCGCGTTGGTCGAGCGCGGACGCCAGGCGTACGAGGAGGATGTGCTCCTTCAGCGCGCGGCGGAGGCCATTTTCAACCGCATCGGCGACACCATTCGCAGCCGGTTGCCAGGTGCATTCTTGGAGGCATTTCCCGCGCAGCCGTGGCGCACCATCGTCGGCATGCGGGTCCGGATGGCGCACATCTACGCAGAGAATGACCACAGCATCATCTGGAAAACGCTCGTCAGGGACGTGCCGCGGCTACGGTCATACTTGTCGGTCGACATATTGGGCGATCATTGACCGGCCCCGAAACCGCCGTAACGTCAACTGCGCACCATGTTCCCCATCGACGTACCCTGCGTCGATACATCGACGAAGAAAACCTCGGCCGCGGGACGTCGGTTCGGTAGTTCTATTCCGACGCAGCGCCTACTCCGACCGCGCCGCCTGCTCGATCGCCATTCGATGGATATCTAGCGTGCATCCGTTGGGGCCGTGGTTGCAGTAGCCGCCCGGATTCTTGTGCAGGTACTGCTGGTGATAGTCCTCGGCGTAGTAGAACGGGCCGGCATCGGCGCTCGAGCGGATCTCGGTGGTCGGTTCCCCTCGGCCGTGCTCGGCCAGGACCGCCGTGAAGGCGTCGCGGGTGTCCAGCGCGACGTTCCGTTGCGCGTCCGTCGTGTAGAAGATCGCGGATCGGTACTGGGTGCCGATGTCGTTGCCCTGCCGGTTGGCCGTGGTCGGATCGTGGTTCTCCCAGAACGCCTTGAGTATCGCTGCGAACGTCGTCATATGCGGGTCGTACACCACGAGAACCGTTTCGGCATGGCCGGTTCGGCCCGTGCAAACCTCTTCGTACGTCGGGTTCGGGGTGAACCCGCCCTGGTAGCCGGCGGCGGTCGTGATCACCCCGGGCAGCCGCCAGAAGATGCGCTCGGTGCCCCAGAAGCAGCCCATGGCCAGCGAGGCGACCTCGGCGCCATCGGGCCACGGCGGGGCGGTCGGCGTGCCCAGGACCGCGTGGGTGCGGGCGTGCGGCATGGGCTCGGGTCGGCCGGGCAGGGCCGTCTCTTTGGTGATCGGCGCTGCGGTGTTCGGTGCGGCGTAGGCGGCGCTCACGGCGCTGGTGAACCAGGACATACCCCCAGAGTAGGAGCATCGGCGCGGCGGGGCCGAGTCCTGGGTGGGGTGCCCGTCAAACACACGAGGCGGCCGAACCGGTGTTCGCGACGCCGTAGGCTGGCCGGGTGGCTGATTCGCAGATGACGTACCGTCGCCTCGGCACCTCCGGGCTCACTGTTTCCACGGCGGGGCTCGGGTGCAACAACCTTGGCAGGCCGAACAGCATCACGGCGGATCCGGCTGCGGCGACCGCCGTGGTGCGGGCCGCCCTGGACGCCGGCATCACCTTCTTCGACACGGCCGACGTGTACGGCGCACCGTGCGGGCGCTCCGAGGAGTTGCTCGGCGCGGCTCTCGGCGCGGAGCGCGAGAACGTCGTCATCGCAACGAAGTTCGGCATGGACGCGCGCGGCGCGAACGGCCGCGACTTCGGCGCCCGCGGCTCGCGGCGGTACATCCGGCAGGCTGTGGAGGCGTCGCTGCGTCGCTTGAACACCAACTGGATCGATCTCTACCAGCTGCACGAGCCCGACGCCGAGACGCCGCTCGAGGAGACGCTCGCCGCCCTGGACGATCTGGTGCGCGCCGGAAAGGTCCGCTACCTCGGGCATTCGAACTTCGCCGGATGGCAGTTGGCGGACGCGGCCTGGACGGCCCAGTCGGCCTCCCGGACGCCGTTCATCTCGGCCCAGAACCACTACTCGCTGCTGCACCGCGACGCGGAACGCGATCTGATCCCGGCGGCGCACGCGTTCGGCGTGGGTGTGCTGCCGTTCTTCCCGCTGGCCAACGGCCTGCTCACCGGCAAGTACACACGAGACCATACGCCCGACGACAGCCGGCTGAAGAAGTTCAAACCTGCCCTGCTCGAGTCTGCGCCATGGGCGGCGCTGGGGAAGTTGCAGGCGTTCGCGGACGAGCGCGGTATCGGCATGGTCGACGTCGCGGTCGGATGGCTCTTGGCCCAGCCGCAGGTCGCGTCGGTGATCGCTGGTGCGACCCGGCCGGAGCAGGTCACGGCCAACGCCGCGGCAACGTCCTGGCAGCCCACCGACGAGGATCTCGCCGCGATCGACGAGATCCTGCCCCCGCCGGCATGACCGATCAGGTCCCGCGGCGTCGGCACGCCCGGAGACCCGCCGCGCCCACCGTTCCCGCCCGTCCGCACCGGGCCGCCGTCGCCGCGGTGGCCGTCGTGTTCACGCTCAACGGGATCGCGATGGCCGCGGCCGTCTCCCGCATGCCCGATATCAAGGCGCATGTCGGCGCGAGCCCCACCGAACTGGCCTTCGCCCTGGTGTGTGTGGGCATCGGATCCGTCGTCGCCATGCCGTTCGCCGGACGACTCGTGCAGCGGTTCGGCACGCGCACGATCTGCCTGCTCTTCGCCACCGTCGCCGTCGTCGCATGGTCGCTGGTGCCGCTCGCCGGATCCGTCCCGCAGCTCGCCGTGATCCTGCTCTTCGCGGGAGCCGGGATCGGCAGCTGGGATGTTGCCATGAACGTGCAGGGCTCGATCGTGGAGCGGCATCGCCATCAGGTGCTCATGCCGCTGTGGCACGGGCTGTTCTCCTCGGGCGCGGTCGGTGGGGCACTGATCGGCGCTGCCTCCGCGAGGTTGGGCATCACCATCGCGTGGCAGCTGCCGGTGGTGTCCGTAGCCGTCTGGATCGGCGTGCTCGCGAGTACCGCCGCGTTCGTGCCCAACGACCCTGTGGAACCGAGCCCGGTTGCGCGCGAAACCGCCGCGTATGACGATGTTCCCGCCGGCACGCCGGCGACAACCGTTGCCGCCCACCGTGAGCGCAGTGCGGCCCGATCCGGCATCACCCGGGCCGAGATCCTTTTGGGCATCATCACTCTCGGCACCGCGCTAGGCGAGGGCGCCGCGAACGACTGGCTTGCCATCGCCCTGGTGGACGGCCGGGGCGCGCCGGCTGCGATCGGCGCGCTGACGCTCGCCGGCTTCAACGTGACGATGGCGATCGGCCGCTTCGCCGGTGGGCCGATCATCGCCCGGATCGGGCGCGTCGCCGCGCTGCGCGCCGCCGGACTCATCGCAGCGCCGGGAGTCCTGGTGCTCTGCCTGATCCCCGCGACCTGGACCGCGTTCGTCGGCGCGGCCGCGCGTGGGATGGGGCTCGCCATCGTGTCCCCGTCGGCAATGTCCGCAGCGGGTGAGGTGCCCGGTCGCCGCGGACGGGCGATCGCGACGGTGTCGACGATCGGGTACGGCGGGTTCCTCTTCGGTGCGCCGCTCATCGGCGTCCTGGCGCACATGATGCCGCTGCTGGACGCGCTGTTGGCCGTCGCCGCCGTAGTGATGATCATCGTGATCCTGGCACCCGCGGCCCGCGAGCGCGGCGGCGTCACGCGCATCGTGGCCGAGGCATGATGCGGCGCGCAGGCCGCGGACGGGGCATGGGCCGGAGCTGGGAACGGGCCGGCGGGTTGCTGCTGGGCGTGGCGCTCGATGCGCTGCTCGGGGACCCGCCGCGGTGGCATCCGGTCGCGGGCTTCGGGCGCGCGGCAGGAACTTTGGAGCGCCACATGTGGGCAGACTCCCGGGCGCGGGGCGTCGCATTCACCGCCCTGTGCGTGGGGTCTGCGGTCATGATGGGCGCAGGGACGGGCGCCGTGACGGAGCGCGCGGCCCGCGGACGCACGGCTCGAAACGGCGCCGCCCAAACCGGTACAGCCCGTGGGCGGATCGCGCGAACGGGCATGACGGCGATCGCGACCTGGGCGGTGCTCGGCGGCAGGAGCCTGACGGCCGAGGGCCTGGCGCTGCACGAACTCCTCGATCGCGGCGATCTGGCCGGCGCGCGCAAGCAGGTGACGCATCTGGTCGGCCGCGACCCGTCCGGGCTGGACGCCGCCGAGATCGCCCGCGCGGGCGTCGAATCCGTGGCCGAGAACTCCTCGGACGCCGTCGTCGCCCCGTTGCTGTGGGGCGCCGTCGCCGGTGTGCCGGGCCTGATCGGCTACCGCGCGGTGAACACGCTCGACGCGATGGTAGGGCATCGCAGCCCGCGCTACGAGAACTTCGGCTGGGGGTCAGCCCGTCTCGACGACGTCGCGAACTACCTGCCCGCCCGGGTCTGCGCGGCGCTGGTGGCACTGGTCTCGGGTCGGCCACAGCCGGTGTGGCGCATGACATCCCGCTACGCGCGGCAGCATCCGAGCCCGAACTCCGGGTGGTGCGAGGCGGCCTACGCGGCCGCGCTCGGCGTGCGACTCGGCGGAACCAACGTCTACGCAGGTCGCACGGAAGTGCGGCCACACCTCGGCGCGGGACGCGCCCCAACGGCCGCGGATCTTCCACGCGCCGCTCGGCTCACGAACAACGTCATACTCGGTGCCGCGTCCGTTGCTGCCGGCGCTGCGCTGGCGTCGGGGCTTGCTGCGGACCGGCTCCGGACGACGATGCGCCGGGGCGGCCGCGCCGATCGGGGTGCGCTACAGTAGCGATGCCCTGAGCACCATGCCCGGGGTGGTACAAGGCCAGCGAAGACCGGTGAGATTCCGGCGCTGTCCCGCAACGGTAATGCCCCGAAACAGGGGCGAGCCCGGACGCCTGACTTGTGCCGCGAAACCAGTCCTCGGAGGAAGGGCGGTTCGGTGGCGGCGCCCTCGGCGGCCGCGGCGGACGCACTTCGTCCTCCGCGTACCGATGGAGGATGACGCATGGCACTACGTTCCCGCACTCTGGCGGCATTACTCGCTGCCGCAACGTCTATGACGCTGTTCGCGGCGTGCGCCGGCACAGCGCCGGCGGACCAGAGCACACAGAATTCGGCACCGGGTTCGACGCAGAGTTCGACAGGTAGCCAGGCACGGCCGGCCGACACGAGCAGTAGCCCGCCGACGGGCGAGAACACCGGCGCTGCAACGGGTTCGGGCACCGAGACGAGCGCGATATCCAGCTCGGCGTCCACGCCGTCGCCGGCCGGCACCTTCCCGGTGACGGTGACAGCGTCGAACGGCGAGGTGACCGTCGCCGCGAAACCGACTGCCATTGCGTCACTTTCGCCGACCGCGACGGAGATGCTGTATGCGATCGGAGCCGGTGACCAGGTGAAGGTCGTCGACAAGAACTCCGACTACCCGGCCGGATTGCCGAACGCCCGCGTCGACGCCTACCAACTGAACATCGAATCGCTCACCAGCTTCCGGCCGGACCTCGTCGTGATCAGTGACGTCACCCCCGATCAGCAGTCCAAGTTCAAGGCCCTGGGTATGACGGTGATCGCGGAGTCCGCCCCGACGGACCTCGACGGCACGTACGCGCAGATCATCCAACTGGGCGAGGTCACCGGGCACGCGGAGCAGGCCCGGGCGCTGGTGGCGAAGATGAAGGCCGAGGTCGCGGCGATCATCGCCGGTGCGCCGAAGCCCGGCGGTACCGCGAGGTACTACTACGAACTCGACCAGACCTACTACTCGGTCACCTCGGACACATTCATCGGCCACATCCTCGGCCTGCTCGGCCTGAAGAGCATCGCCGACGCGGCGCCCGACGCGACGAAATCCGGCGGATACCCGCAACTGGATTCGGAGTTCATCCTCAAGGCAAATCCCAACTATGTCTTCCTGGCCGATGCGGCGTGCTGCCAGCAAACACCGGCGACGGTCGCGGCCAGGCCGGGGTGGTCCACGCTCGGCGCGGTCTCCGGTGGGCGGGTGTTCCTGTTGAACGACGACATCGCGTCCCGCTGGGGTCCGCGCACGGTCGATCTGCTGCGGGCGGTGGCCGACGACATGAAAGCACATCCGGTGCAGAAATGACACTCGATCGGGTGCTCCATAAGTCGGGGGCGGGGCGCGAGGCGCCGGCCGGCAATGCCGCGCGCTCGGCACAGGTCCCCGGGGTGGACGCGACGGCAGAAACGGTGCGGCGCAGCCGGGTCCGGCTTCCCGTGCTCGTCTCAGCGGTGATCCTCGTGCTGTCGATGGTGCTCAGCATCGCGCTGGGCGCCGTGACGATCAGCCCGGCCGATCAGATCTCGACGCTGCTCGGGCATCTGCCGCTGATCGGATTCCACTCCGGGGTCGCGCCGATCGAGCAAGCCATCATCTGGGACCTGCGGCTCCCCCGCGTGGTGCTCGCGACCTTGGTCGGCGCCATGCTCGCCGGCGGGGGCGCGGCCTACCAAGGAGTGCTGCGGAACTCGCTAGCCGATCCGTACCTGCTCGGGGTCGCGGCGGGGGCAGGGCTCGGGGCGACGGTGGTGATCGTGCTCGGTGGGGCCGGAACGCCGATCCTGCCGGTCGCGGCGTTCGCCGGCGCCGTGGCGGCGGTCGCGCTCACCTACACCGTCGCGGCCGCCGGCACCGAACGCGCCGGCGGCTATGCGTTGATCCTGGCCGGTGTCGCCGCGGCCGCTATGCTCACAGCGATCCAGACGTATCTGCAACAGCAGCACGCCGACCAGATGCGGCAGATCTACAACTGGATCCTCGGGTCGTTCGCCGTGGCATCCTGGTCCGACGTCTGGACGGTGGCGCCGTATATCGCGATCAGCGTCGTCGTGCTGCTGGCGCATCGCCGGATTCTCGACGTGCTGCGGGTGGGCGGCGACGAGGCGACCACGCTCGGCGTCGACCCACGCCGGGCCGGCCTCGTCATCATCGGGGCGGCGACGCTGGGCACCGCGGCCGCGGTCTCGGTGAGCGGGCTGATCGGCTTCGTCGGCATCGTGGCGCCGCATGCGGTCCGCCTCGTCGCGGGTGCGAGTTACCGG
The DNA here is from genome assembly GCA_017848755.1 of Nakamurella sp. GTDB lineage: Bacteria > Actinomycetota > Actinomycetes > Mycobacteriales > Nakamurellaceae > Nakamurella. The sequence continues at coordinate 34,064 of JAFIHI010000068.1, forward strand.
GTGGTGCTGCCGGTGTCGATGATCTGCGGCGGTGCCTTCCTGGTGCTGGCGGACCTGGTCGCGCGCACCGTCCAGGCACCCGCCGAGGTGCCCATCGGCGTGATCACCGCCTTCGTGGGAGGACCGTTCTTCCTCCTGGTCCTTCGCTCCCGGCGCAGCCGGCACGGGGTGTTGTGACATGCTCCACCTTGTTGGCATCACGGTGTCCTACGGCCCGGTCGACGCGGTCGCCGGAGTGAACCTGGCTGCGGCGGACGGGGAATGGGTTGGCCTGATCGGGCCGAACGGCGCCGGCAAGTCGACGCTGCTGCGCGTGGTCGCCGCCCTGCAACGGCACCGCGGAACGGTGCGGATCGACGGCCGGGCCGCCGCGGGTATGTCCCGACGGCACCACGCCCGGCTCGTCGCGTACGTTCCGCAACAGCCCGAAAAGCCCGCCGGTATGACGGTTCTCGAATACGCCATGCTTGGCCGGACGCCGCATATCGGCTATCTCGGTGTCGAGTCCGCAGCGGATCGGCGGTTCTGCGCGGCCCTGCTCGATCGTCTCGGCATTGCCGGCCTCGGCGGGCGCATGCTGCCGACGCTGTCGGGCGGGGAGATGCAGCGCGCAGCGCTGGCCCGCGCACTCGCGCAGCAAGCGCCGGTGTTGCTGCTCGACGAGCCGACATCCGCGCTGGATCTCGGAAACCGCATCGACGCATTGGAACTCGTCGACGACCTCCGCCGGGAGCGGGGCCTGACTGTCGTCAGCGCGATCCACGATCTGACGCTCGCTGCCCAGTTCGCCGATCGGCTGGTACTGCTCGCCGACGGGCGGATCGTGACATCCGGTGCGCCGTGTGACGTGTTGCAGGAGCGGCGCCTCGCGCGCTACTTCGGCGGCACGGTACGGGTGATCGACGACGCCTCCGGGAACATGATCGTGGCGCCGGTCCGGCGACGGGTGCGGCCCACGGACTTCGGCGACGACCTGCCGGTAGGCTTCGGCAGCACTGTGTCGGCAGACCCGCGGGTCTCGCGCGACGCGGCCTGGACGCCCGCCGATCTCGGCGCCGGGAGTAGGGTGCCGCGGTGATCACCTTCGTGCTCGGCGGTGCCCGATCCGGAAAATCGGCGTTGGCGGAACGGCTCGCCGCGGCCAGCGCGCGCGACGGAAGCGGCGGCGTCGAAAGCAGTAACGTCGAAGACAGCGGGATCGAAAACCGCGGCGTCGTCACGTATGTGGCCACGATGATCATAGGGGATGACGTCGTTCTCGCGGAGCGCGTAGCCGCGCACCGGGCCCGCCGGCCGCCGGACTGGGCAACCGTCGAAGCCGGGGCGGATCTGCCGGATGTGATCGAAACACTGTCGGGCACCGTGCTTCTCGACTCGCTCGGACCATGGATTGCCGCCCAGCCGGATTTCGCAGTCGATGCCGACGCGTTGTGCGCCGCGCTGGCCAGGCGCTCCGGCGACACGATCGTCGTGTCCGACGAGGTCGGGCTCGGAGTGTATCCGGCCACCGATCTCGGCGGCGCGTTCCGGGATGCGCTCGGCACGCTGAACCAGGCCGTTGCCGCGGTCGCCGATCGCGTGCTGCTGACGGTCGCCGGGCGCGTCGTGACCCTCGATCGGCCGCCGGACCGCTGATGCTGCAAGCATTGTCGTTCCTCACGATCCTCGGCCGCGGTACGTCTCCCCGCCCGGGGTCGCTGCCGTACTTCCCGATCGTCGGCGCCCTCGTCGGCCTCGCCGTCGGATACGCATGGTGGGGCGCCGCGCACGTGTGGGCGGCGCCCGTGGCGGCAGGGCTGGCGCTGGCCGTGGATGCGGCGCTCACCGGGATGCTGCACCTGGATGGGCTGTCCGATTCGGCGGACGGGCTGCTACCGCCGATGGATCGCGCGCGGCGGCTCGCCGTGATGCACGATCCCGCCGTCGGCGCGTTCGGCGCGGTCGCACTCATAGTCGTTCTGTTGCTTCGCTTCTCGGCGTTCGCATCGACGGCTCCCGCACCGTTGGCCGTGGGGGCGGTATGGTGCGTGTCCCGCACGGCCATGGCGGTGATCGCCCTGTCGGTTCGTTACGCCCGCGCCGACGGCCTGGTCAGCGCCTTCCTGGGGGCACGAAGCCGCGCGGCCCTGACGGCCTCGATCCTGCTCGGCGCCGTGATCTCCGTCCCCCTTGCTCTCCTGGAGCTCGGCTGGTGGGGTCTGCTCGTGCTGGGGAGCACAGCAGCTGGGTCATGGCTGGTCGCCGCATTCGCCCGCGCACGCATCGGCGGATTCACCGGCGACGTGCTGGGCGCCGCAGGAGTGCTCGGGGAAACCGCGGGACTCCTTGCGCTGGCAGCGATCCCGGAGGTCTGAGCGCCATGCACGATGCCCACCTGGCGAACAACGTCATCCCCGCTGCCGGGGCACACGGCGGTGACGGCGCGGCGGTCGCGGCCGCGCTGGGAATCGCGCCGGACGACATGCTGGACCTGTCCGCGTCGATGAACCCCGTCGCGCCGGATCCCGTGCCGATCCTCGAGCGGCACTTGCGCGCAGGGATCAGCCGCTACCCGAACCCCGCCCGGGCCGAGGCAGCGCTCGCCGAGGTGATGGGGGTGGACCGCGAGCGGGTACTGCTCACCAACGGCGGCGCGGAGGCGATCGCGCTCGTCGCGGCCGAGATCGGCGGGCACGTGGTCGAACCGGAGTTCGTGCTGCATCCGCGGGGCGGCGGGCCGCTGTGGCGGTCCAACCCGCACAGCCCGTCGGGGCTGCTGGCCAGCGGTGCGGAGCTGGGCGGGGAACGGGTCGCTGTGTGGGACGAGGCGTTCTACCAACTCGCGACGGGCACATGGACCCGCCGCGACCGGGACGCCGTGGTGGTCGGTTCACTCACCAAACTCCTTGCCGCACCGGGGCTTCGGGTCGGGTATGTGCTCGCCGATCCGGGCCTGGTCGCCGCGTGCCGACGCCGGCAGCCGGGCTGGTCGGTGAACGGATTGGTCGCCGCGGCGCTGGAGGATCTGCTGGCGACCGTGGATCTGGCGGCGTCGGCGCGCGGGGTCCGGGAACTCCGCGCGCAGCTCGCTGCGGTGTTGGCCAGGCACGGGATCGCCGCGCGGGCGTCGGACGCGAACTGGGTGCTGGTCGACTCCCCCGGCTTGCGCGAGCGGCTGGCGCCGTACGGCGTGCTGGTCCGCGACTGCACCAGCTTCGGCATGACGGGTGTGGCCAGGATCGCGGTCCCGACGGCCGACGGCCTGGCACAGCTGGACGCGGCATTGGCGGCTGCGGAGGCGGCGGGGCCGCTTCCGCCGGGGCGCCTTCTCGGCACTCCATCGGACCCACCACCAGAGAGAGGCGTCCCATGACCCAGTTCACCGAGGCCTGCGCGCTGGTGCGCCCGATCGACTCCGCGGGTGCGGGGGCGGCGGCGGAGGCGCGCACGGACCGGCTCACGAAACCTCGCGGCTCGCTCGGCCGGTTGGAGGCGCTGGGGACGCAACTCGCGGCGATCGCCCGTACGTGTCCACCGCCGGTACCGGAACACGTGGCGGTATGCGTCTTCGCCGGCGACCACGGCGTTCTCGCCCAGGGCGTGAGCCCCTGGCCGCGGGAGGTCACCGCGCAGATGGTCGCGAACTTCCGCGCGGGCGGCGCGGCCGTCACGGTGCTGGCGCGCCAGACCGGAGCCGAGGTCGTGGTGGTCGACGTTGGGGTGGCCACCCCCATCCCGGAGCCGGCCCCGGCGCCCGGCCCGGGATCTGCTTCGGGGCCTGGGCCCAGACACAGCGCCGCGGCCATCGGGTCCGAGCCCCGGCTGCTGCGCCGCAATGTCCGACGCGGCACCGCCGACCTCGCCACCGGACCGGCCATGACGCGCGAGGAAGCCTACGCCGCACTGGATGTCGGGGCGGGCGTCGCCGCGGACGCGCTTGCCGTTGGAGCGCAGATGCTGGTGACCGGAGAGATGGGCATCGGCAACACGACGCCGGCCGCGGCGCTGATCGCCGCACTGACAGGCGCGCCGGCCGCCGAGGTGACCGGCCGTGGCACGGGCATCGACGATGCGCTGCTCGCCCACAAGACCGAGGTGGTGCGCGCCGCCGTCGCACGGCTCACCCCGGGCGCGGACCTGGGTGCGGGCTCCGTCGCGGACCCGATCGCCGCGCTCGCCGAGGTCGGCGGGCTGGAGATCGCCGCGCTGACCGGGCTCATCGTCGGCGGGGCGGCGGCCGGCGTGCCGGTGCTGCTCGACGGGGTGATCGCCGCGAGCGCGGCACTGGTCGCGTGCGCGCTGGTGCCGGACGTTCGCGGCTACCTCATCGCGGGGCACCTGTCGGCCGAGCCCGGCGCGTCGATCGCGCTGGACCACCTGGGCCTGGAGCCGCTGCTCTCCTTGAATATGCGGCTCGGCGAGGGCAGTGGGGCGACTCTGGCGATCCCGTTGGTGCAGGCCGCCGCGCGCATCCTGCGGGAGATGGCCACCTTCGAGGACGCCGATGTCACCGAGGTATGACGCTGTGTCCGTGCTGGGCACCTGCGATCGGCCCGCGCGCAGCGGCGCGACGTGCAGACCGAACCGGTTCGCGACGGAGACGACATGACCTGCGCCGCGGCAGGTGTCGAGTTCTCATCACACGCCGACGACGGTTCGGGGCAGCCCGCTCCGATGCTGCTGTGGCGGTTCGCTGAGCCGCAGCGCGCCGTGTCCAGCGCCATGCTCGGGGGCGGCCTGAAGGACATCTCGTGGATCGTGAACGCGCACGTCCGCTCGGACTACGGACGGATGGACCCGGATCGGCACCTGTGCGAGATCGCCCTCGGCGCCGGGCTGAACCCTGCGAACGGCATCGGCCTGCTGACCGCCGCAAAGGTCGAGCGGGTCGCCACCGCGCAGGACGGCGGCGTGCGATGCGATGCCACGGTGGGCGTCTCCTACCCCACCTGGGCCGCGGCTACCGACGGCGATCCGCTACCCGACACCCCTTGGCGCCCCGGCACTATCAATATCGTGTGCCGGCTGCCGGTGCCGCTGTCGGACGCCGCGCTGGTGGGCGCCGTGATCACCGCGACCGAGGCGAAGACGCAGGCGCTGATCGAGGGCGGGGTCCCGGGCACGGGCACGGCCTCGGACGCGATCGTCATCTGCTGCCTGCGGTCCGAGCATCCTTGCCGTGCCGGTGGCCCCGGGCTCACGGGTGATGCCGCCGGTCTCACCGACATCGTTCCGTTCGCAGGACCCCGGTCGCCGTGGGGCACGCGCCTCGCCCGGGCGGTACATGCGGCCGTCGCTCGTGGCCTGGCCCGGTACACAGAGGCCTGATACCGGAGCGCGCGGCCCGCCGAGCGGTGCGAAATGCACCGTCCCACGCCCGTTTTGCCCGCAATTTCGCACCGTTCGGCGGGGAACGGAGAAAATCAGCGCTGGTGCGGGTAGGCGACAGCGCGCGGCGGCACGAAGTTCTCCTTGATGGCACGCGGCGAGGTCCAGCGCATGAGATTGGCTGCGGAGCCGGCCTTGTCGTTGGTGCCGGACGCGCGGGCGCCGCCGAACGGCTGCTGGCCGACGACCGCCCCGGTGGGCTTGTCGTTGATGTAGAAGTTGCCCGCGGTGAAGCGCAGCTCCCGCATCGCCCGGGCGGCCGCGGCCCGGTCGTCGGCGATGATCGATCCGGTCAGCGCATAGGGCGCAGCGGTGTCCACGGCGTGCAGCACGTCGGAGAATCCATCGGCACGAGAATCGTCATACACGTGGATGGCAAGCAGCGGACCGAAGTATTCCGTGCAGAAGACCTCGTCGGCAGGATCGGTTCCGGTGACGATGGTGGGCCGGATGAAGTAGCCGACGGAATCGTCGTAGGTGCCGCCGGCGATGACGTCGATGCCCGGTGTGACGCGGGCCCGGTCGATCGCGCGCTGGAGCTTGGCGAAGGCACGGTCGTCGATCACGGCGCTGGTGAAGTTGGTGAAATCTTCGACGTCGCCGACCTTCAGCGCTTCGGTCTCCGCGACGAGCGCGTCCTTGAGGCGCGGCCACAGCGACGCGGGAACGTAGGCGCGCGAGGCCGCCGAACACTTCTGCCCGGAATACTCGAACGCACCGCGCACCAGGGCGACCCGCAGCACGTCGACATCGGCCGAGGAATGCGCCACCACGAAGTCCTTGCCGCCGGTCTCCCCCACCAGCCGCGGGTAGGCGTGGTACGCGGCGATATTGGCACCGACGGCGCCCCACATCTTCTGGAACACCGCGGTCGAGCCGGTGAAGTGGATGCCGGCGAGATTCGCGTCCGCCAAAGCGATCTCAGAGATGTCCGGCCCGGCGCCTGGGAGCATGTTGACGACCCCCGGCGGCATCCCGGCGGCCTCGAGGAGGTCCATCGTGACGGAGGCGGCCAGCTGCTGGGTGTGCGACGGCTTCCACACCACCACGTTGCCCATGAGCGCGGGGGCGGTCGGCAGGTTCCCGGCAATGGAGGTGAAGTTGAACGGCGTCACCGCGTAGACGAAGCCCTCCAGCGGCCGGTAGTCCACCCGGTTCCACACGCCGCGGGAATTGGCCGGGGGCTGGTCCGCGAGGATCTGCCGCGCGAAATGCACGTTGAAACGCCAGAAGTCGGCGAGTTCGCACGCGGCGTCGATCTCGGCCTGATAGACGGTCTTGCCCTGGCACAGCATGGCGGCGGCGTTCATCCGCGCTCGCCAGGGGCCCGCGAGCAGGTCCGCCGCGCGCAGCAGCACCGCCGCACGATCGTCGAAGGAGAACTCGCGCCACGCCGGCGCCGCCGCGAGCGCCGCGTCGATCGCGGCCCGGGCATCGGCCTGGTTCCCGTGCGCCGACCTGCCCAGGACACGGGCGTGGTGATGCGGCGCGACGACCTCGAAGGACGCCCCGCCCGGCATGTGCCGCTTTCCTCCGATGACGGCGGGAAGATCCCGTGGCTCGGCGAACTCGGCGAGCGCGGCGACCACGTCGGCCCGCTCCGGGCTGCCGGGGGCGTAGTCCAGCACGGGTTCGTTCAGCGGTGTCGGCGGGTGGGTGATGGCATCCATGTCACGGGCTCCTTCGTGATTCGGCATTCTCGGTGCGGCCAGATGTCTTGGCGTGTCACGTGTTCAGCTACTTCCGGTCTAGCGCGAGTCCGGTCTTCCGGGGTGGGCGAGAGCGGTGAACATCGTCATACTCGATCGTCTAGCTCCGAGAGGTCAACGCGCGCAAGAAGAACAGCAGATTAGCGGGCTTCTCGGCGAGCCTCCTGGTGAAGTAGCCGTACCAGTCGGAGCCGTAGGGCACGTAGATGCGGACGGTGTGGCCGGAGGCGACCAGGCGCCGCTGTTCGTCGGCGCGGATGCCGTACAGCATCTGGTGTTCGTAGTCGCGCGGTCCGCGGCTCGCGCCGGTGGCGAGGCGGCCGGCGATCGCGATGATCCGCGGGTCGTGCGAGGCGACCATGGGGTATCCGTCGCCGTTCATCAGCAGCTTCAGCGCCCGGATGTACGCCCGATCGATCTCCGCGGGGTCGGTGTAGGCGACCGACGCGGGCTCGTTGTAGGCGCCCTTGACGAGCCGGATCCGCGACCCCGATCCCGTGAGCCCCGCGAGGTCCGCCTCGGTACGGTGCAGCATCGCCTGGATCGCCAGGCCGACGTCGGGCTGATCCGACCGCAAGGCCTTGTGCGTGCGCAATGTCGCGTCGACGGTGGTGTGGTCCTCCATGTCGAGGGTAACGCGGGCGCCGGCGCCGTACGCCGCGCGGACGATGCGGCGCGCACCGGCCAGTGCATACGCCTCGCCGCCGTCCGGAACCTCTTGCGACACAGGCAATGTCGCGCCGACCGCGGACAGCTTTACGGACATCTCGGCGCCCTCGGCGAGCCCGGCCCTCGCCAGCGCGTCGATCAGCGTGAGGTAGGCGGCGACGGTGGCGTCGGCCTGCTGGCGGGCGGTCGTGTCTTCGCCGAGATGGTCGAGGGTCACTGCCAGACCGTCGGCCTTGAGCGCGGCGGTTGCGGCGAGGGCGTCGGCGGTCTGCTCGCCGGCGACGAACCGGTCGACCACGGACCGGGTGATCGGTAGGCGGGTGATCAGATCCTTGACCGCCGCGCTCTTGGACAGCGCGAGGATCGGTGTGCGGAGCAGGAACATGCTGATCCTCTTATTGGCAGTGTGTTGGTCGATTGCTAATCGTTCATTCGTCCGATTAGGCTCTGACCGTAGGATAGCGGATTCCCGGGGCTCGCGCACTGGACGGGAGCGGATATGACGCATATGTCGCCCTTGCGCACCGATGCGCACCCGGACGTCCGCAGCGACGCACACAGCGACGCACCCGGCGGCCACCACCGGCCCGCCCGGCAGCAACAGCGACAGCAGCAGCGGCAGCCGCCCGAGGTCCGCCGCGCCATGATCATCGATGCGGCCCGCGAACTCATTGCGGCACAAGGGATGCACGCGACCACCATTCGGGACATCGCCGCCGCGGCGGGCGTGGCCGTGGGCACCGTCACCTATCACTTCTCCGGCATCGCCGAGGTCCTCGCCGGGGTGCTACAGGCGGAGATGACGCAGTTCTCCGCCCCGGTGATGTCGGCCGCTGCATCCGCCGACACCGGCCGGCGCGGGCTCGACATCCTCACCGACGGCCTGCTCGCTTCCGGGGACCGGGCGGCCGAGCACTGGAAGCTGTGGCTGGACTTCTGGACGCTGGCCGCGCATCAGCCCCATTACGCCGACTGGCAGGCCGGGGTTTACGTGGACCTGCACCACCTCGTGGAGTCGCTGCTACGGCGGGGTGCGGCGGACGGCTCGCTGCACGCTTCCGCACCCGCGCGCCAGGCCGTCGAGTACATCGCCCTCATGGATGGGCTAGTCGTCCAGGCGTATCTGCCGGATTCGCGCCTGAAACCCGACCAGGCGAGGGCCATGCTCACGAACTTCGTCATATCCGTTTTCACGGCGCCCGACACGACGACGGCGCAGGCAGCGACGAAAACGCCTGCTGCCGTTACGAAACCGGATCGGTCACGTCGAACTCGATGACCGTGGAGAACCAGCCGCCGCCACCGGTGACCGTCGCACGGTAGGTGCCCGTGGCGGTGCCGGGCGCCGTGTGGATGCGGACCGTGAGCTTCTCGAAGTCCCGCGGGCCGACGGTCAGGGTGGTCGGGGTGAAGGTGACCTGATCGACCCCGATTCCGTCGCCTGCGCCGCCGTTCACCGCCGAGACGCGCTGCACCCCGGTGGCGTCGAAGTCAAGTTCGGGAGTCGGGTCCGCGCCCGCGTTCTCGACGAGCAGTGGCACGCGCAACACCGCGCCGCGCGCCACCCGCGGGCGATCGGTGCCGCCGAACATCCCGGCCGGATCGCCAGGAGGCGGCGGGCGGTGCGAGGACTCCGGCGTCGGAGCGCCCGGCGTCATGGTCGATGCGAATCTCTCGGCGGTGCGCGCGGCGTCCATGGCGTAGCGGAAGAGGTTGCCGGCCGCCGCCGTCCCGAAGGTGACGATGTCCTCGAGGGAGGTCGCGCCGCGCGGCGGAAGGTCCTTCGTGGCGGTGGCTGCGGCGGCGGAGCGGGCCATGGACGCGCCGGCGTCGAGAGTCGTTCGCACCAGGTCGCCGATGCGGCCCATCGCTCCGGCCGCGAGCCCGAGGGGATCGAATCCGGCCCCCTTCGATGTGGAAGCGCCCTTCGACGCGGAAGTGTCGCGGTCGGTCACGAAGGCCTTCCCGGGCGGCCGTCAGCGGGCGGGCACGGTGGCTCGCAGGGCTGCGGGGTGGCGACCGTGGCGCCGGTGAGCCGGATCCCGATGACGCGGTTGTTACCCAGGTTCACCTCGAGCCGGTAGTCCGATGCGATGTGCCACGGGTTGCAGAAGCGGACCTCGAGGGGCGTGCGCATCTGCAGCGCGTGGTGGATGGGCTTGGCCAGCCCGGTGTCGACGCGCAGGGTGTGGTCGATCGGGTCGACCGCGAGGGTCTGGTGGTGATCGTTCAGGAACTCGTGCTGCATCCGGAGGTGTACCGGCGTCTCGGGATCGCCGGCGACGGTGAGCGTGCCGCGGACGTCGACCGGACAGGGGTCCTCCTGGTCCCAGCAGACCATGTGCACCAGGGGCCGGCCGGGCGCAGTACCGTGCATCACCGCACCGTTCACCTCGTGCCGGATCGCAGGCTCGGCATCGGCGCCGTGCAGCGCGAGCGCCCCGTGGTCCAGCGCGAAGCGGTCCCCCGCTTGCTGTTCGATCACGGTAGGGTCGTCGGCCATGTCATCCCCTCGTTTCACCGGATCCGGTAGACGTTGAGGTTGAAGTCAGTGTCGCATACGTAATCGGGAATGACGATGTTCACGCAATGGTCGCCGCCGAGGCAGGAATACGCGATTGTGACGCCGGCGGTGCCGGAGTCGTAGACGCACAAGGGTTTTCCGTCGACCTCGATCGCGCACCCCTGGGGGCCGGTGATCTCGAACCGGTAGATCCCGGGGTTGAAGCAGCCACAGCCCTTCCACTCGGCGGTGTACGGGATGCGCAGGTCGCGGAGGCTGCGTGGTTTGAGGCTGCTGGTGGGCAGGCCGTCGGTGCAGCCGTCGGTCTCGTCGGGGCCGATGTCGAGCAGATGCCGGTCGATGTGCAACCACACGGGCCTGCTGGCCGAGGCGAGCGGTGCGAGCAGTTCGACCCCGGTGAGCAACGCGGGCAGCGGTGCCGTGGATGACGCGGTCTCGCCGACGGCGACGTGGGTAACCTCCTTCGCCCTGGCGGCGCCCCGGGCCGGGTCACCCGCAGGCTTCGGGCCCCGATCCGGCGGGCCGGGCGGCGGCTGCGCCGTCACCGCGTGGAACCGCACGCGGACGCGGAGGTTGTCCCGGAGCGCGGCCTCGAGCAGCGCGTACGGCACGGAGCCGCGCGCGACGAGCACCTCGAGAGCGGCGGGGTCAAACGGTGCGGGGTCGACCGTGCCACCGTCACCGGTGAGATCCGGCGCCGTGGTGATCCGGGAAAGCGCCAGCGATCCGTCCAGCGCGTCCGTGCCCGCCGGGAGGATCACCCCGAGGGTCTCGACGAAACCCGATGCGGTGTCGCCGGTATCGGCGTTCCCGCCGTCGGCCGAGGCATCCGATCCGGCCCACACCGCGACGACGGTCGGCTGCTTCTCGCCGGTGTCGGAGACGAGGAACTGCATGATCTGGCCCGCGGCCTGGGCGTCCCGGATCATGCCCAACTGCTGGGCGGCGACCTGGCGTTCCGGGATCTGCATCGGCAGCCGCAGCGTCATGGTCGAGCCGGTGGTCGCGAGCACGGAGACGATCGCCTCGTCGGGCGCGTCGCCTTCACCCTGGACGACGCCCCGCGCGTGCAGCGCGACGCGGACCACCAGCCCGCCGCAGGTCTGCACGGCGCTCGGGAAGCCCAACTCGTCGCGGGAGATGCGGGCGATCCGGCCGATCTCCTGCCCCGCCGCCCCGTCCGCCGACTCGATCTCCACCGGGTCGGCGCGATTCATCGCGTCTCGGGCCAGCGCGACCTTGGTCAGGCGTTCGTTGAAGCGTTCCGGATCCGCGTCGAGATCGGCGATCGTGAAGACCACCGGGCCGGTCGCGGTGATGACGCGGACCGACACCATTCCCGCGCGCCCGATCTCGACGCGATCCACGAAGCCTCGGGTGGTTGTCATCTACTGCTCCTCGGATCGGGACCGCTCCGCGGGCGGGGCGGTCGGGGGTCGTTCATGGCTGGTCCGGGCGCGGCGTCGCGCCCTGCGACTGGAGGTCGTCGAAGCTCCGGCCGTCCCGGCGGATCCGCACGCTGCCGGGCAGCACGAACCCCTGCTGGGAGATGACGATGGTGTCCAGGCAGCACTCCATCTGCGCGATGCCGATCACCACCGTGGGCAGCGGCGAGACGACCTGGACCGTGGCATCGGCCGTCTCGGTCGCGATCTGCCCGCCGATCTTGTCGATCAGGTTCTCGACCACGGCGAGCATGATCCATCCGACGATCGGGATCAGGATGTCGATGAGCACGTCGCAGCAGCTCTCGCCGACGTCGAAGTCCCCCGCCCGGGGCTTGAGTTCGAGCCAGCACCCGGCCGGATCGTCCGGGTGCGGCGTGGCATCGATGAACACCGGGCCGCTGAACGAGACATCCGGGTCGGGCCAGCAGTCGATATGCACCTCTGCCTCGCCGGTGATCCACAGATGCCCGGGATGCTTGCCGTGTGCGCCGTCGTCGCTGGGCTCCGCGTGGCAGGTCTTGAGCGTCGCATGGCCCTGCGGCCGGTTGATGTCGGCTCCGGATCCGGTGTTCACGCCGGGGAAGGCCGCGTCGATGACGGCGGTGCTCTTCTCGATCACGTTGTCCCGTCCGACGGCGAGAGCCAGGTCGGCCGCGCCCCGGAAGTCGTCCGGCGCGACGTCGTCGGCAGCGGTGCCGCTGCGGCGGTTCATCAGCACCGCAAGGGTTCCGGTGGCCGGAAGCAGGAAGCCGACGGGGGTCGACAGGGTCACGCCCTGCTGGTGGGACACCGGAGTGTAGAGCGCGAACTGTAGGTCGTGCAGGTAGTCGGCGATCTGCTGTTGGATGCGCGCGGTGGCGGCGGACTGAGAGTAGGCGGCGGAGGTCGGCGTGCCGAAGCCGCCCAGTGCCTGGATGACCAGCGGGCGCAACTGGGCGAGGACCTGGTCATGTCCTGGGCCGGTGTTGTCGAGCACCACCTGCGTCGCCACCGTGGGGTCCGCCGGCTCGTCGGCCGCATCGACGGTGATCGTGGTGTCGGTGCGCACGACCGCCCGCCAACAGGTGACGGTGCCGAACGACAGGTAGTGGTACGAGCCGTAGCCGGTCGGAACATCGACGTGGATCGGCACGGTGAGCTTGAGATACTCTGTGCCGCCAACGGTTTCGAGCGATCCGGTGATGGCGGGGCTGCCCGGCGCCGGGGGCAGGAGCGTGGTGTCTGCGGTGCCGTCATAGACGAGCAGTTCCGCGGTTCCGCCCGGCGCGGGCGCGGTGTACCGGTGCGGCAGGGTGAGGTACTTCGAGTGGATCGCGCCTACGATCTGCTGGGCGCCGATCACCGGAACACCGGTCAGGCCGATGACGTCGACGTCCCCGGGGGTGATGTCGTCGAAGCGGATGCCCAGCCACGGCTGGCCGTCATCTCCGATCCAACTGTCCAGGCGGCCGGGAAACCGGGCGGTCGAGCTGAGGGTGATGCGGCTGAGGTTCGGGTCCGGCGCCGACGGGATCTCGATGGTGATGTCGTTGGGCACGTCGAACCGGATGTGTTTCGCGTCGGCGAAGGCGAGGTCCGCCGGCCGCGACTCGTCGTCGAGGACGGACACCATCACGGTGCCGGTGAGGCCGCCGCCCAGGTCGATGTCGATAGGCCCCACGGTGTGCGGGAACAGGTCCTCGTTCTTGAACGCGAGGTGGAAGATCTGCCGCACGGCGTCGATGGACAACTCGACGCAGTAGTCGAAGTTGGCGGTGTTGCTCACGGCGGGGCGGCCTTCCGCGAGCCGCGCGGGAACGTCACGGACTGGATCCAGTCGGTGAGGCCGCCGGTCTGGCCGCCGTCCCGGACCTTCGCGAACGCGTCGGGCGGCAGGACGGGCATGACGCTGACCTCGAGGATGCCCAATTCCAGGAGCGGCCGGACGAGTTCGTGGGAGGGGAGGTAGAACCACAGTTCGGGGAGCGTGACCCGCTTCGGCCGGAAGCGCGCCCGGGGCAGCGCTGGCACGGGCGCACCTGGGTCCAGCCGCCATACCGGCGGGGGGCGCGTGGACGGTGCTGTCGGCGCGGTGCGTGCGGGCAGCCGGCGGTCCGGGTTCGGTAGCAGCGCCCGCAGCCTGTCCTGCGATGCCTCCGGGATCGTGGGCACGTAGGTCGGTTGCCGGCCAGCGGTTGCCAGCGGGTGCAGATGCAAAGCGCCGAACAGGATCTCGGCAAGGCGCGCGGGATCGGACGGGTGCGGCGCGACGCCCAGGTCCTTGGTGAGCGCGGCGGCGAGTTCCGCACGCCGGCTGCGCACCTCGGCCGGTTGCTGTACGGCGTGCAGGATGTGGTCGGCGATGGCGGGTGACAGCTGGACGCCGACCGCCCGGAGAGCCAGCGCGGGGTTCGCGGCCAGCATCCGCGCGCTGCGCGGGTCCGCGGCAAGCGCGGCGATGATCGTCGTGCGCTCGCCGACGAGCGCCCGGTGAGTGGTGATCTTCAGGGCCGGTGGGCCGGCGGCGGGCGGAGCCGGCCGTGACTTTCCCGTACCTGAGTCGCTACGCTTCGCCATGCTGGACCCCCGGGTCCGGTCTGTCGGGGCACGAAGAGCGTACCGCGATTCTCCGGCTTTGGGCAGGTGGGAAACGTTGTTGCCGAACCTCGGTCCCGTCGGGCCGTTCCCGGACGCGCCGCTGGGCGATCACCTGGAGCGTCGCTGGTTGCACTACGCGTTCCGGTCACCGTCGGGGGACGTTTCGGTGATCGCCAACCTTTCGACCCTGGGCTCGTCCGGGCCTGCCACGGTGGGCCAGTCGATGTCGATCCTGCTGGTCCACGATCGCGAAGCCGGCTGGCGGAGTAGCCAGTTCAATGCCACCGTCACGCCGCAGGCGTGGTCGTCCTTCGGCGCATCGAAAGGCCCGTCGCGCATGCGCATCTCGGGCCTTTCACCGGGCCCGAGCGTCGATCTGCGGCTGCGGCGCACCGGTCGCCCGTGCACGTCGCAATGTGCGCCGTTCGGATTCGATCAGCACCTGCGGTGGCAGTCCGAGCCGGGAATCCGTGCCACCGGCCTGGCCGCGGCGAGCGGGGACGATGCGCGGCCCGTCCGCCTGGTCGGCTACCACGAACGGGTGCGCGGGCGCTGGGGTTGGCCGGACCTGGGTGGATGGGTCTTCGGATTCGTCAACGACACGCCTGCGCCGTCGGGCCCGCCGGCGTACTCGGTCGTCTTCACGCTCATCACCCCGCGCGACGATGCCGATGCCGCAACCGGTTCGGTGATGCTCTGGAGGTCGGGCCGGCTCGTTCGGCACTTCCCGCGGCGGCGCATCGATGTCGCGGTCTCGGGGGCGCTGCCGCGCGACAACGTCCATGTCTTCCCGCCGCTGGCGGCGACGCTCGGCACGGCGCCGACCGCCGAGGTACCGGCGCGGCTGGTGATCGTGGCGCAGACCGGCGACGACCGGCTGTGCATCGACGTGGACTCGCGCACCGCCGGCCGGATCGTGAATCCCTCCGAGCTCGGTCTCGCGCCGTTCAGCGTTCACGAGGTCCTCGGCCCGGCCGTCGTCACCGGGCGCGTCGGCGGCCGGCAGATCGGCTTCACGGCCGGCGCGGTTGTCGAGTTCGCTGGCGGTGCCCATGCCGACTGACCACGCCTCGTCCGGCCAGCGGCGCGCAGCCACCGAAACCGCCGGTCCGGAACCCGCCGGAGCGGACGTCTTCACGGCGACCGTGCACGAACTCACCCAGCGCGCACCCGCCATCGTCGCCGCCGCGGCGGCCGAACTCGGCGCGATCCGGCTGGCGCTGCACTTCGGCGACGGCACGGGCGGCGCGCTCAGCGCGCATCGCTCGCGCCTGATCGCGACCGCACACCCGCCGGCATCGGCCGACGTCGAGGTGTACTTCGACGCCCGCGCTATGAACCTGATCTTCGATCTGGCCGCGCGACCGATCGACGAGGTGCTGCCGGGCAGCCTCGATGTCCGCGGGCCGCGCGACCAGGTACTCGCGGTCTGGCGGACGATGCGGCTGCTGTCCCAGCGCGCTTCGGGACTGCGTGCGGTACAAGAACTCTGGCGGTGCTACCGCGATGCTTCGCCGCATCTGTGGGGAAAGCCGCCCAGCCCCGCGGACAGCGTCATCGACGGGGAGCCGACGGACGGATGGGCGGCGCCGCGCGATACCGGTTGGCGCGCACTGGACTTCTTCGACCATCGGCAACCGACCGGAGACCGGCCGCTCGTCGGCGGGACCGTCGCCAGCGCGCCGCGCAGCCTCTGGGACGGAACGCGGGCCACCGGATGGTGGCTCCCCGAGCCGGTCGCGGACGCCGACCTCGTCGACGTGATGACCGCCTGCCGCGATCGGGTCCGGCGCGAGATGAACCGGCTCATCCCGGACCGGCAACCGAAATCCTCACTGTACGAACTGATCCGCGCGTATCCCACCCGGCAGGGCAAGGGTCTGCGCCCGACGTTGACCTTGGCGGCGTGCGCGGCGTTCGGCGGGCGGCCGGACGACGCGGTCCGCGTGGCCGCCGCACTCGAGTTGTTCCACAACGGGTTTCTGATCCATGACGACATCGCGGACGAGTCGACGCATCGCCGCGGGCTGCCGACCCTGCACACCGAGCACGGCCTGGGACTTGCCGTGAACGCGGGCGACGGTATCAACCTGCTCGCGGTCGACGCGGTGTTGTCCAACCTCGAGACTCTAGGCCTGGCACGGACACTCGGCCTGATCCACGAGGTGCTGCACATGTGCCGCGAGACAGTGGAGGGGCAGGCCATCGAGCTGGAGTGGATCCGGCGCGCCACCGTTCCCCGGTCGGACCAGGCGTACTACCGGATGAGCACGAAGAAGACCGGCTGGTACACGTGCATCTCGCCGTGCCGGCTCGGCGCCGTGTGCGCCGGCGAGAGCGGGCCGGCGCTGGACGTCTTCAACGAGGCGTTCCGCTGGATCGGCATTGCCTTCCAGATCCAGGACGACGTCCTCAACCTGATCGGTGAGGAGGCGCTCTACGGCAAGGAGCCGCTGGGCGATCTCCTCGAGGGCAAGCGGACAGTGATGTTGATCCATCTGATGCGCACCGCCGGCCACCGCGACCGCGTCAGGCTGGCCGAACTGCTGGCGCGCCCGCGGCAGGGTCGCGCGCAGGAGGATGCGGCGGAAATACTTGCCGCCATGCAGCATTACGGATCGATCGACTACGCCATCGACCTCGCCGACCGGCTCGCGCAGCGCGGCACGCAGCGGTTCGAGCGGGACCTGCGCGCCCTCCCGGAGAACGAGGGCAAGGCGCTGCTCCGCCAGATCGCCAACTACGTGACCACGAGGCCGCTGTGACGCCGACGCCCGGCCGAGATAACGGGGATGACGGGGATGACGCTGTTCGCGGCGATGCCCATGCCGATAGCCACATGGCCGGCCCGACCGTACGCGAGGACGCGCTCGGCGACGCGGACCACGCCGTGCTGGCGCGTATCGACGAGGGGAACACATGGCTCCGCGCGGTGCTGTGCACCCTCGCGCGGCGCGGAACCCTGCTGCGTCAGGAGGAGCCCGAGCGAGCCGCGACGCTGATCGCGGCCCTGTCCCGGTGGCCGTGGTTCAAGGGTGGGCAGTTCCTGTTCGACCTGATGGAGTGGGAGGACTTCATGGTCGACGGCCCGCCCCCGCCGCTGGTCGCCTCGGTGCTGGGAAGCGGCAGCGTCCGCCGGATCGCGTCCGCCCTCGCCGGGGCGCGCGCCCTGCTCGACGACGCGGCGGCCCGAGCGTTCGACGACGCGCAACGCGCGTACGAGCAGCTCACAGTCGACATCGCCGCCGGTGAGGAGCAGTTGCCGGCTCTGCAGCCGGGGCTCTACCTCTACCGCGACGTCGTTCTCGGGGTTGTCGTCAGCGTAGGCCCGATCGTGGCGGAGGCCGACCGGTCCGCCGGCGCTCCGTCGTGACATCCGCGCGGCCGGGGCGCGTCCCCTGGCGGGACCTTGCGGCGGCGTAGTCCGGATGCCACCAGCCGGGCGAGCAACTCCCGCGAGGAAACCTCGGTGGCCCCGGACGCGACGAGGCCGGCGTAACGCGCAACCGGCACGTCGTAGTGGTCTCGATCGAACGCCCGGCCCGGCAGGTCATGGTGCGCGGCGAACGCGTGCAGTTCGACCACGCTCACGTCGCTGACCAGGTGCGAGAACAACGTGCCGTGCGCCGGCCAGTTCGGCGGATCGATCAGGATGGCCACGCACCCCACCATAGGCGGCTCCGCCGAAGCGCACCGGATTGCTCGCGCTGTGACGGGATCGGGCCGCGGTCAGGTCGCGCGGGAACGGTCAATCGTAGGCAAGCCGATGTCGGGAATTATCGCGGCAGGGATAGTGCCTCGCGAACCAAGACCACCGGGGCACGTCCGTGGCGGCACGACCGCCCCGGCCCTCGGGCCCGTGAGATCGGCAGTCGCTATTCGCGTATGACGTTGTCCCCATCGATACGCACGTCGATCGGCGGCAGCGGTTCCGTGGCGGGTCCCCGCAGTACCTGTCCGGTGAGCAGCGCGAACCGGGAGCTGTGACACGGGCAGAGCAACACCTCGCCCGTCGCGACAACGGTGCACCCCCGATGCGGGCACACCGCCGAAAACGCCCGCACGGTAGTGGTTTCCGGTCGCGCGACAAAGGCCGGACGCCGATCGACCGTGACCGACGCGATCCCACCGACCGGCACCTTGTCGAGCGCGACCAGCACCGTGCCGGACCCGGTCGCGCCGGAGGTCGACCTGTCGTCCGAGCCGCTGTTGGCGCAGCCGGCCAATGCGGTAGCCGCCCCAATGGCCGGCACCGCCAGCCCCGCCCGGAGCACAGTACGCCGGCGAAAGTTCGGCGCTGTTGCCGCACGCACGTGCTGTTCCCGCATCGCCGTCACCCCTTCCAGCCGGTAGCGTCCACGGTATGGAACTCTCCGGATCTGCTGCCATTGTGACCGGCGCCGCCTCCGGGCTGGGCGCCGCCACCGCGGCCGCGCTCGCCGGCGCGGGCGCCTCCGTGGTCGGTGTCGACCTGACGTCGGGGTGGACGAAAGCGGGCTCGCCGCCGAACGGCGTCATACCCGTCGACGCGGACGTGACGAGCGAGACGGACGTCGCCCGCGCGGTCGCCGTGGCAGTCGATTCGGGTGCGCCGCTTCGAGTGGCCGTGAACTGCGCCGGGGTCGCCTGGGCCGCAAGGATTCTCGGCCGCAAGGGCGTACACGACCTCGACCTGTTCCGAAACGTGGTGGGGATCAACCTGATCGGCACCTTCAACGTGCTTCGTCTTGCCGCCGAGGCGATGGCGAGGACCGAGCCCGCGGACGAGTCCGGCCAGCGGGGCCTCATCGTGAACACGGCGAGCGTCGCCGCGTTCGACGGCCAGGTCGGGCAGATCGCCTACGCCGCTTCGAAGGGCGGCATCGCGGCGATGACGCTGCCGGCGGCCCGCGATCTCGCCCAGTACGGCGTGCGGGTGATGGCGATCGCGCCCGGGATCATGGATACACCGATGATGGCGACGATCACCGACGAGTTCCGCGCCGCGCTCGAGGCGACCGTCCCGTTCCCGGCACGACTCGGTCGACCGGAAGAGTATGCGGCGTTGGTACTTTCGCTGGTATCGCTGGACTACCTCAACGGCGAGGTGATCCGGCTCGACGGCAGCCTGCGCATGCCGCCGCGGTAACGCGCATACGCCCCGGATTGCGCCCTGCCACGAGTGTGAATTGAACTGGGACAATTCGCCCAGAATGCTGCAGGACTCACATCCTCAAGGGGGCGGGGCGACCGGGGGCGGGCGGAGCAGCCGGAGTGGGGCACTGTGCATGGAACTGGGCCAAATCGGGCGGATTGCTGCTACATTCACACTCTCGTTTTTCGAGAGTGTGAATGCTGCAGGAAAATGCCCGAAATATCCCGGTCCTATTCACACCCGGTCGGTCGAGGTGCCGTTAGCCATCCCACTCATCCTCCTGCAGCGGGACACGCGAGGCCCGGGTCTCCTACCTGCGACCCAGATGTCTGGCGGGGCACCGAGATCCGTGCTCTACTCTCCTGCATGGCCCCTGAGACAGATGCCGCGACGAGCACGCCGATGAGTACCGCTGCCGGCACGATCCCGCTCGCGCACGTCGTGCAGGGGAGCGGTCCGCTGCTCGTGCTCCTTCACGGCATCACCGAGAACCGGCACGGCTTCGATCCGCTGCTGCCGATGCTGCAAAGCCGCTACCGCGTCCTAGCGGTAGATCTGCGCGGGCACGGCGATTCGCCGCCTGCGGCCGAGTATCCGCTGGACGCCATGGCCGCCGACGTGGCGGAGGTGGTAGTCGCCGTGATGGGCGGTTTCGGCGGTGAATCAGGCGCGGCACCGCTGGTCGTGGGCCACTCGCTGGGCGGAATCGTCGCCGCTGCCTACGCCGTACGGTTCCCGGTACGCGGAGTGGTGAACATCGACCAGTCGTTGGATCTCGCCGCGATGCAGGAGCAGGTCCAGGCTGTCGAGGGGCTGCTGCGCAGCGATGCGTTCCCCGCCGTGATGACCGGTAGGTTCGCGCAGATGGCGGGGCAGCTCCCGCCGGACGAGCAGCGGCGCATCGAAGCGCTCCGCCGGATGGACCCGGACGTGGTGCTCGGAATCTGGTCGCCGCTGTTCCACCTGGGCGCGCCGGCGCTCGCGGCGATGGTGGACGACCTGGTCACGCCCGCGGCACCGTATCCGTACCTGCAGATCGACGGTCTGCCGAGCGGCGAGCACTACCCGGAGTGGCTGGCGCACCGGATCCCCGGGGCGCTCGTCGAGGATTGGGGCCTTCTCGGGCACTATCCGCACCTGTGCGAGCCGCAGCGGTTCGCAGCGCGCGTCGCGGAGTTCGATCCGGCGGTGTAACGGCGCGGAGCGGCGCCGCAGCGCGGTGTCACAGCGCTACGCGAACGGCTATGACGGCGCGGTACCGCCATGCGACGCAACCCCGTAGGCGCACCGGCACGTTCTCGTCCCTCGGGCAGCGAATGACGTCGCACCACGGCCGAGAACATCGTCATACTCGCCGGCGGTCGCCGGAATCGGTTGCGTCACTTGAGGAGTGCCCGTGCCATCACCAGCCGCTGCACCTGGTTGGTGCCTTCGTAGATCTGGGTGATCTTCGCGTCGCGCATCATCCGCTCGACCGGGAAGTCGCGGGTGAAGCCGTATCCGCCGAGGAGCTGCACAGCGTCGGTGGTGACGTCCATCGCGACGTCCGACGCGAAGCACTTGGCGGCCGAGGCGAGGAAGCCCTTGTTCGCGTCGCCCCGTTCCGTGGCGGCCGCCGCCTGGTAGACGAGGGTCCGGGCGGCCTCGACCCGCATCGCGGCATCCGCGATCATGAATTGCAGCGCCTGGAAGTCGGCCAGCCGTTTGCCGAACTGCTTGCGCTCCTTGACATATCCGATTGCGACGTCGAGCGCCCCCTGTGCGATCCCGACGGCCTGTGCGCCGATGGTGGGCCGAGTGTGGTCCAGCGTCTTCAGCGCGGTCTTGAACCCGGTGCCCGGTTCGCCGATGATCCGGTCCCCGGGAATCCGGCAGTTCTCGAAGTGGATCTCCCGGGTCGGCGAACCCTTGATGCCCATCTTGCGTTCCTTGCTGCCGACCACGAACCCGGGGTCGTCCTGGTGCACCACGAAGGCCGAGATCCCGTTCGCCGGTCGCGCCGCGTCGGGGTCCGACACGGCCATGACGGTGTACCAGGCCGACACGCCCGCGTTGGTGATCCAGCACTTGGTGCCGTTCAGCACCCAGTCGTCGCCGTCGCGAACGGCGCGCGTTCGCATGGCCGCGGCATCGGAGCCGGCCTCGCGCTCGGACAGGGCGTAGGAGATCATCGCCGATCCGTCCGCGATCGACGGCAGCACCTGCTGTTTCAACTCCTCGGACGCGGAAAGCAGGATCGGCATCGACCCCAGCTTGTTCACGGCCGGGATCAGCGAAGACGCCGCACAGACCCGGGCGACCTCCTCGATCACGATCACCGTGGTCACGGCATCGGCCCCCGCGCCCCCGTACTCCTCGGGAATGTGCACGGCCTGGAATCCCGCCGATGTGAGCGCCTTCTGCGCCTCGACCGGATAGCGCTCCTGCTCATCGCACTCGGCGGCGTACGGCGCGATCTCCTTCTCCGCGATCTCCCGGATCGCTGCGCGGACGTCGCTCTGATCGTCGGTCAACGTGAACTGTGGCACGGCGCGCTCCTTCGCGGGTCCTGCGGTGACGCCATCGTAGGCCGCACGGCCCGCATCCCGCCCATCCATGCACCGTGCTGGGCAGTCGCCGGCCGCGCTCGCTGTTCGAGAATCTGCCTAGCCCAAGCGCTCTCGCTGGACCCGTTCGGCGAGCGCGCGGTCCTTCGCGAGTACCGAGGCCTGGAGGTCGTCGGCGTAGGCGGCGAGTTCTGCCGCCAGCGTGCGGCCGCCCTCGTCCGGCGTCGCCGCGAGCATCCGAACCGCGAGCAACGCCGCGTTGGCGGCGCCGTCGATCGATACGGTAGCGACCGGAACCCCTTGCGGCATCTGCACTATCGAGAGCAACGAGTCCAGCCCGTCCAAGGAAGCCAGCTTCACCGGAACGCCGATCACCGGAAGCGTGGTCGCGGCGGCCACCATGCCCGGCAGGTGCGCCGCCCCTCCGGCTCCAGCGATGATCACGCGCAGCCCACGACCGGCGGCGGCCGCGGCGTAGTCCAGCATGCGCTGCGGCGTGCGGTGCGCGGAGTAGACACCGACTTCGTAACGGACCGCGAAATCGTCGAGAACCGTTGCGGCGGCGCTCATCACGCGCCAGTCGGAGTCGGAGCCCATCACGATGCCGACCAGAGGCGCGGTGTCGTGGGTGGCGCTGTAGGTGGCACTGCCCGGAGCACCGTGCCCGGCATCGTCCGATGCGCCCACCGCCGATGACGATGTGTCTGATCCGAACTCCGTCATATTCGCCCCTGCCCTTCGCGCCCGATAGTCGGCACACCATGCCGCCCGGTGAGCCCGTCGGCGCGGCGCAGCACCTGCCGGTCGCCCACGGGCCGAATCTGGTAACCGTCGGCCCAGATCCCGGAGCCGAGCCATTCGGCCGCGAGGGAGGCGCGGCGGCGGAGCGCACCGGCATCGTCGCCGGTCACGGTGACGTGCCCGAGCTTGCGGCCGGGCCGAAAGGCCTTGCCGTACAAGTGAACCTTGACCTCTGGGAAGCGTGCGGCGAGGTGGTGCACCCGCTCGTCCATGCCGATCGATCCGCCGCTCGGGGCCCCTTCTCCGGCTCTGGCTTCCGCTGCGACTGCGGCGCCGTCTCCGGCCCTGTCCCCCGCCGAACCGCCGAGCACGTTCGCCATCACGGTGACGGGCGCGACCGGCACCGTGCTGCCGAGCGGGTAGTCAAGGACCGCCCGCAGGTGCTGTTCGAACTGGCTGGTGACCGAGCCGTCGATGGTCCAGTGGCCGGAGTTGTGCGGTCGCATGGCGAGCTCATTGACCAGGAGCCCGTCCGGCGCGGCCGAGGACGGCGGCACCTCGAAGAGCTCGACCGCCAGCACGCCCACCACGCCCAACGCATCGGCGATGCGGAGCGCCAACTCGGTGGCAGCTGCCGCCCGCGCGGGAGCGAGACCCTGGGCCGGGGCGACGACCTCGACGCACATCCCGCCCCGCTGAACGGTTTCCACCACCGGCCAGGCAGCCGCCTGCCCGAACGGCGAGCGGGCCACCACGGCCGCGAGCTCACGGACCAGCGGGACGCGCTGCTCCAGTACCACCGTCGCTTCGGGTGGGATGGG
>JAFIHI010000069.1 GCA_017848755.1 Nakamurella sp.
CGGAGTACGCCGTCAAGGTCACTGGCGACAAGTTCGAGAAGGTCGGCAAGGACGTCGGTGTGGCGCCGTACGGCATCGCCATCCCGAAGAACCCGCCGGAGCTGACGACGGCCATCCAGAAGGCGCTGCAAAAGCTGATGGACGACGGGGATTACGACAAGATCCTCGCCAACTGGTGTCTGGCGGATGCCGGTATCAAGACCGCCGAGGTGAATAAGGCGCTGTACTGATACCGAAGATCCGACACCCTGAGCACGGGCGCGAGATGAGTGTCCCGGCTGTGGTGACCGGGGTTCACTGATCCGGCTTCACTCACCCGAGCCCGGCCGCGCCGGCCGCGATCGATCGGAGCGGAACGTATGTCGACTATCGAACAAGCGGAGACGGACCGCGGACTGCCGATCAAGGCGGTCCCGGTCCGTCACCCGGGCCGGTGGGTGGCGGTCGCGATCCTGCTGCTGCTGGCCGCCATGGCTGCGCACAGCCTCGTGACGAACCCGAATTGGCGTTGGGACACCTTCTCAGAGTATGTGTTCACCAAGGTCGTCTTCCAAGGGCTGCTGAAGACGATCTGGATCACCGCCGCATCGATGCTGATCGGCATCGTCCTGGGCGTCATTCTGGCAGTGATGCGGATGTCGCCCAACCCCGTGGTGAAAACCGTTGCGTGGCTGTATATCTGGTTCTTTCGTGGCACCCCTGTGCTGGTGCAGATCGTGTTCTGGGTGTATCTGGCGCAGCTGTACAAGTACGTCAGCCTGGGCATCCCGTTCGGCCCGGGGTTCATCTTCTTCAATGTCAACGAGCTGATTCCGATCGTGATGGGCGGGGTGCTGGCGCTGGGCCTCAATGAGGCGGCATACATGGCCGAGATCGTGCGCTCCGGCATCCTGTCGGTCGGCAAGGGCCAGACCGAAGCCGCCGAGGCGCTGGGCATGACCCGCGGCAAGGTGATGCGCCGAGTGGTGCTACCGCAGGCCATGCGGATCATCGTGCCGCCGACGGGTAACGAGCTGATCTCGATGCTCAAGACGACCTCGCTGCTCGTGCTTGCCGGGATTACGGAGTTGTTCACGACGGTGCAGAACATCTACAACAGCAATTACCAGCAGATTCCGCTGCTTGTTGTCGCATCGATGTGGTATTTGGTAGTCACGTCGATCCTGTCGGTGGGGCAGTTCTATCTGGAGCGACGCTTCGGACGCGGGGTGGTCGGCTCCCGGCAACAACGTGCGAAACGCCGGCTGGCGACGATGGGACCGGCATGATGGCACCAAACCCGACCATGACGTATCCCGCGAACGGCTCGCCTGAACCCGTGGGCGGCGATCGGATCGCGATACCGGGCGGCGGGCCCGTGCCGATGGTGCTTGCCGAGGCCGTGCACAAGTCCTTCGGGCACCTGGAGGTGCTGAAGGGCATCGACATGGCGGTGATGCCCGGCCAGGTGGCGGTACTCTTGGGGCCTTCCGGCTCCGGCAAGACCACGTTCCTGCGCTGCATCAACCACCTGGAGAAGATCAACGGCGGCCGGCTGTCGGTGGATGGCGTGCTGGTGGGCTACCGACAGCGCGGCGAGAAGCTCTACGAGCTGCGCGACCGCGAGGTGGCCGAGCGGCGTCGGCACATCGGCATGGTCTTCCAGCAGTTCAACCTGTTCCCGCATATGACGGCGATCGGCAACATCATGGAGGCGCAGGTCCAGGTGCTGCGCCGCTCCCGGTCGGACGCCCGCGCGAAGGGCATGGCCCTGCTGGAGCGGGTGGGCCTGGCCGACCGGGCGACGTACTACCCGTCGCAGCTCTCCGGTGGCCAGCAGCAGCGGGTCGCGATCGCGCGGGCGCTGGCCATGGACCCGAAGCTCATGCTCTTCGACGAGCCGACCTCCGCCCTCGACCCCGAGATGGTCGGCGAGGTGCTCGACGCCATGCGGGATTTGGCGAACGCGGGCATGACGATGGTGGTGGTGACGCACGAGATCGGTTTTGCTCGCGAGGTTGCGGACACGCTGACGTTCATGGACGCGGGCCAGGTGGTGGAGACCGGCGATCCTCGCGAGGTGATTGCGAACCCGCAGCATCGCCGCACCCAGGACTTCCTCTCGAAAGTGCTCTGACGACCCGCCCGGCCCCACACATGGATGTGAGTCCTGCAGCATTCTGTCCAGAATGTCCCAGCTTTACTCACACCCCCGAGAACGACGGTGTTCGTCCTGCAGCAATCTGACCGGTATGTCCCAGTTTTACGCACACTCGCCCGCAGCATTCACACTCCAACAACGGACGGTGTGCGTCCTGCAGCATTCTGTCCGGTATGTCCCTGATTTACGCACACTGGGAGTGGGGCAGGGCGCGGTGCAAGGCGCGAGGCGGGGATCGCGCGCGTGGTCGGGGGCGGGCCGCGGTGCGCGTAGACTTGACCGGTTCGGCCTCCGGTGCGCGAAGCGCGCGGAGCGCCGTCATACCCGACCCGGCCCTCGCTGGTACCGGAACCCGGCCGGGCCTGCCGCCGCCGACGCGGCCGGGCCAGGCCGCCATCGCTGCAACGAAATGGGGTATCCGCTCGTGCCCACGCGCGACGACCTGCGCAACGTTGCCATCGTCGCGCACGTCGACCACGGCAAGACCACGCTTGTCGACGCCATGCTCTGGCAGTCCGGCGCCTTCCGCGCGAACCAGGACGTCGCCGAGCGCGTCATGGACTCCGGCGATCTGGAGCGCGAAAAGGGCATCACCATTCTCGCCAAGAACACCGCCGTGCACCGCGAGACCGCCCGCGGCCGAACCATCATCAACATCGTGGACACCCCCGGCCACGCCGACTTCGGCGGCGAGGTCGAACGCGCCCTGCTCATGGTCGACGGCGTCGTGCTCCTGGTCGACGCCTCCGAGGGCCCCCTCCCGCAAACGCGTTTCGTCCTCCGGAAAACCCTGCAGGCCAAGCTCCCGGTCGTCCTTGTGATCAACAAGACCGACCGCGCCGACGCCCGCATCGACGAGGTGATCGACGAGACCTACGCCCTCTTCCTGGATCTCGACGCGGACGACGAGCAGATCGAGTTCCCGATCGTGTACTGCTCCGCGAAGGCCGGCAAGGCCAGCCTGAACAAGCCGGCGGATGGCCAGGTCCCGGACGGCGAGAACCTCGACCCGCTCTTCGACACCCTCATGCAGACGATCCCCGCGCACACCTACACCGAGGGCGCACCGCTGCAGGCCAGGGTCACCAACATCGACGCGTCACCCTTCCTCGGCCGGATCGCGCTGTGCCGGGTGCACGAGGGCACCATCCGGAAGGGCCAGCAGGTCGCCTGGTGCAAGCGCGACGGCACCGTCCAACGCACCAGGATCTCCGAACTGCTCATGACCGAAGCCCTGGAACGCGTCCCGGTCGAGCAGGCCGGCCCCGGCGACCTCATCGCGGTGGCCGGGATCGACGACATCACCATCGGCGAGACCCTCGCCGACCCGGAGGATCCGCATCCGCTGGAGACGATCCACGTCGACGAGCCGGCGCTCTCCATGACCATCGGCATCAACACCTCCCCGCTCGCCGGCCGCGACGGCGGCAGCAAGCTCACCGCGCGACTGGTGAAAAACCGCCTCGACACCGAGCTCATCGGCAACGTCTCGCTGCGTGTGCTGCCCACCGAGCGCCCGGACACCTGGGAGGTGCAGGGCCGCGGCGAACTCGCGCTCGCGATCCTGGTGGAGACCATGCGCCGCGAGGGGTTCGAGCTCACCGTGGGCAAGCCGCAGGTGGTCACCCACCTCGTGGACGGGAAGAAGCACGAGCCGTACGAGCGGCTCACTGTCGACGTCCCGGAGGAGTTCCTGGGCGCCGTCACGCAACTCCTCGCCGTGCGCAAGGGCCGCATGGAGCAGATGTCCAATCACGGCTCCGGCTGGGTGCGCATGGAGTTCACTGTGCCGTCCCGCGGGCTGATCGGCTTCCGCACCGACTTCCTGACGGATACGCGCGGCACCGGAATCGCCCACCACGTCTTCGACAGATATCGAGAATGGGCCGGCACCATGCGATCTCGACCCACCGGCTCGCTGGTCGCGGACCGCGCCGGCAAGGCGACGGCGTATGCCATGTTCAACCTGCAGGAGCGCGGCACGCTCTTCGTCCCGCCGACCACCGAGGTGTACGAGGGCATGATCGTCGGCGAGAACTCCCGCGCGGACGACATGGACGTGAACATCACCAAGGAGAAGAAGCTCACCAACATGCGCTCCTCCACCGGCGACGAGCTCGTGCACCTGGTGCCGCCGCGCTCGCTCAGCCTGGAGCAGGCCCTGGAGTTCTGCGCCGACGACGAGTGCGTGGAGGTCACGCCCGTAAGCGCCCGCATCCGCAAGGTGGTGCTCGCCGCGTCCGATCGGGCGAAGATCCGCTCGCGCTCCGCGCGCTGAACGGTTCCGGATCGTCCTTCCCTGCGTTTATGACGATCTTCGCGGGTGACGCCGGCGGGCCGTATCGAAGATCTGGGCGCACACCTGCGCGCCGACGCGGGCGCCGATCCGACCGCGGCCTCCGCCGCGTGGCACAACCATGTTCGTGCCCACGTGGGCAGGTTCCTGCCGAACGGCGCTGATGCCCGGAACAACGTCATATCCGGTTTTTCGGCGCATGTTCGGGCACGGGGCGGTGGTGCCGGAACGGCCACTATGCGGTGTGTACACCCGTCGGGCCGATCGACTGGGCAACGCCCCAGTACTATCCGCTGGGTCACGCTTTGGTGACGAACGCATCGGAGCTATGGCCAAGAAACATGAGAAGTGCCTTACAGTGACTACCACTGGACAGGGCCAGCGGTGCGTCACGACGTGCCGGGGGCGGGCGCGGAGTCGATGGGGGCTCCGGGCACGACTGTCGTGTACACCCACAAGGAGGGTTCGTTCATGAGGAGAATGCGCGTCGTTGCCGTGACGTCGCTCATCGCAGCGTCGGCCATGGTGCTCGCCGCCTGCGGTAGCTCGCCGGGGCAGGCCACCGAGAGCAATACGGGGTCCTCGAGCAGTTCGCCGAGCGAGTCGAGCAGCTCATCGAGCGGATCGAGCTCGTCCGGTGGCTCCGAGACGTCCACATCGGCGACCACGCCGGCCGCGGGGGTAGGCGAAGTCGGCGGCTCTGCGTGCGGCACTCCGCACGGCCCGTACGACCAGCCCAGCGGCGCGGCGACCGGCACTGTCAAGGCCGGCTTCAACGAGTTGGCGACGTCCTTCAACAACGCCACCGGTCACGGCAACTCGACGTACAACGCCGACCCGGCGTACCTGATGAGCGGGCCGGGCCTGTTCTACTACAACGACAAGAGCGAACTGGTCAACAACGACAGCTTCGGCACCTGCACGCTGGTCTCGCTCGACCCCCTGACCGTGAAGTACACGATCAAGGACGGCGTCAAGTGGTCCGACGGCGTGCCCGTCAGCGCGGCCGACATCGTGCTCTACTGGGCGGCGACGTCCGGCCTGTACAACACCGCCGAGGCGAAGTACGACGACAACGGCAACCTGCTGCCCTCCACCGGCGTCGCATTCGACGCGTCCAGCCCGGGCGCCGCGCTGATCACGAGCTTCCCGAAGATCGAGGACAACGGCCAGTCGGTGACGGTCACCTACTCGAAGTTCTACGTCGACTACAACGTCAATCTGACGGTCGGAGTCCCGGCGCACGTCGTCGCGATGCACGCGCTGAAGGAGACCGATGCGGCCAAGGCGACCACCGATCTGATGACGCTGCTGCAGGAGACCCTCGGCAAGGCCAAGTCCGCCCCGGCCGATCAGGCCGCGCAGCTCAAGGCGGTCGCCGACTTCTGGAACACCGGCTTCGACACCACGCAGATGCCGTCCGATCCTTCGATCGCCATCGGCAACGGCGCCTACACGCTCACGGATTGGAAGAAGGATCAGTACATGACCTTCACCGCCAACCCGGACTACAACTGGGGACCGAAGCCGCAGGTCAAGACGATCGTGTGGACCTACGCGCCGGATCCGACCGCCGCGGTGCAGTCGGTGCAGAACGGCGACCTGGACATCATCAACCCGCAGGCCACCACCGATGTGGCGGCAGGGCTGAAGAAGCTGGCCGATCAGGGCGTCAAGACGATCCAGATGGACGGCGCGGTCTACGAGCACGTCGACCTCGTCTTCGACAACGGCGGACCGTTCGACCCGAAGACGTACGGCGGGGATGCCGCCAAGGCCCTGAAGGTGCGCCAGGCCTTC
The DNA here is from genome assembly GCA_017848755.1 of Nakamurella sp. Taxonomy (GTDB): domain Bacteria; phylum Actinomycetota; class Actinomycetes; order Mycobacteriales; family Nakamurellaceae; genus Nakamurella. The sequence goes on from JAFIHI010000069.1 coordinate 6,237, forward strand.
CTGCAGACGATCCCGCGGCAGAGCATCGTCAACACGCTGATCAAGCCGCTGAACCCGAACGCCGTGTTGCGCCAGTCGTTCATGCTGTTCCCGGGACAGCCGGGCTATGACGAGATGATCAAGGAGAACGGCTCGGCGGAGTACACGGATGCCGGTTCGGACGCCGCCATCGCCAAGGCCAAGCAACTGCTGCAGGAGGCCGGCGCCAAGACTCCCGTCAAGGTTCGGTTCATGTACGCAGACAACAACCCGCGGCGCGCGCAGGAATACCAGCTCATCGCCGCCTCGGCCGCCAAGGCCGGCTTCGACGTGATCGACGGAAAGAACGCCAAGTGGTCGTCCCAGCTGCCGAACACGGCGATCTACGACGCGTCGCTGTTCGCGTGGCAGTCCACGTCGACCGGTGTCGGCCAGAACCCGCCGAACTATCTGTGCAAGGCAGGCAGCGACGACTGGGGCCAGAACAACTTCGGCCACTACTGCAGCGCCGTGGTCAACAAGGCCATGGACGATCTGAACTCGCAGCCGGATGCCACCAAGCAGATGGAGGACATGGTCACCGCGGAGAAGGCGTTGTGGGGCGACGCGTTCGGGACGCTGCTGTTCCAGTTCCCGGACATCGTCGGCTACAACTCGACGACGGTGACGGGCGTCAGTGACGCACCGCTGTCGCCGACCTTCCTGTGGAACTACTGGGATTGGAAGACCGCAAGCTGATACGTTCGGCTCCTGGCCGCGGCATCGTGCC
>JAFIHI010000070.1 GCA_017848755.1 Nakamurella sp.
CCGGCGGCGCTCGCGTCGGTGCTTGCGTCGGTGGCGCCGCCGTCGGTATCTAAGTAGGCGTCCCAGGCATCTTCGTCTGCTGTGCCTTCTTCCGCGCGCTCTCCGAACTCGTCTTCGACGTCTTCGCCGGGCTGGTCGACTGCGTCGTCCTCCATGTCGTCTTCGGTGTCATCCTCGGGTCCGGTCAGGATCTCCGCGACCCCGCCGGGCTCCTCGGGGATCGGCGGCAGCGGAACCCGCGGCATCTCGCGCGTGAGCTGCTGGATGGGGTTCGTCGCGGCCGGATCGTCGAGCGCCGCGATGTGCACAGGTTGACCGGAATCTGTTGCGCCGTCGCCGATGTCGAGCACGTCCGCGACGACGACGGTGACATTGTCCGGCGCCCCGGCGGCGAGCGAGAGCTGGATCAAGGTGTCGGCGGCGACGTTCGGATTCGGGTCCGCCAGCGCGTCGCCGATCCGCTCCGCGTCGACCACGCCGCACAGGCCGTCGCTGCACAGCAGGTAACGGTCCCCGGCGTGGGTCTCCCGGATCGCGACGCTCGGATCCACGTCGATCCCCGTGAGCGCTCGCAGCACCAGATTCCGCTGTGGGTGTTCGTGCGCCTGCTCCTCGGTGATCCGGCCCTCGTCGACGAGCGACTGGACGAAGGTGTCGTCGTGGGTGAGCTGGTGCAGGACACCGTCGCGATAGAGGTAGGCGCGGGAGTCTCCGACGTGGACCAGCGCCGCGTGGTGCCCGTGGAACAGGACGGCCGTGACGGTGGTGCCCATCCCGTCGAGATCCGGGTGCTCGGCGACCAGGCCGGCGATCGCCGCGTTTCCGCGACGGGTCGCCGCGAGCAGGTCTACGGAGAGATCGGGGCTCGGGATCTGTTCGTCCAGTGGGGCGATCGCATCGACCACCAGGCGGGAGGCGACCTCGCCTGCGGCGTGGCCACCCATGCCGTCCGCGACGACGAGCACCCGATCGCCGGCGAAGAACGAATCCTCGTTGTTCGAGCGAATGAGGCCCGGGTCGGTGCGCGCGGCGACGTGCAACTGCCGGCGCGGGGTTTCCCCCGCACTGCGCGCCCTGTCCCGGTCCGCGCCGCTGTCGGGGATGCGCGCCGCAGGATCAGAGCCGGGGTGGTGGTCCTCCGTCATGGGCGGAGCTCCATCACCGATCGGCCGATTCGGATCGGAACACCTACGGGCACAGGCGTTGTCGCGGTGACCTTCATCCGATCGAGGTAAGTGCCGTTGGTCGAGCCCAAGTCTTCCACGGCCCACCAGTCGCCCTGTTGGATCAGGCGGGCATGCCGGGTCGACGCGAAATCGTCATCGAGGACCAACGTCGAGTCTTCCGCCCGGCCGATCAAAATGGGGCCGTTCTGCAGGCGCAGTCGGGTACCGGCCATCGAACCCGCAGTGACGACCAGCGTGCTCGGCCGAACGCCGGGCAGCGCCGTGGCGCGCGCCGACACGGTGTTCCGGCGCTGCTGCCGTTTCGATGCCGACGTCACGCCGACCCGGCCTTCGGCGGCAACCCGCATATCCGAGCGAATCACCCGGATCGCCGCAAGGATGAACAGCCAGAGCAGGATCAAGAAACCCAGTCTGGAGAGCTGCAGGATCAGGGCGGGCACCGGTCCGCTTACCTCGATCTGAAGACGACCGCGGACTGGCCGATCCGGATCTCGTCGCCGTCGGCGAGTTGCCAGGTCTGCACCGGCGAGCCGTTGACATTGGTGCCGTTGGTCGAGCTCAGGTCGTGGACGATGGCCACCTGTCCGTCGAAGTAGACGTCGATGTGCCGTCGGGAGACGGAGGTGTCGGCGAGCCGAAGCGCCGCGTCCGCACCGCGCCCGATCACGTTCGATCCGCGCTGCAGCGGGTAGCTGCGGCCACTGCCGTCCTGCACCAGCAGGCGCGGGCCCACCACCGGCGGCGGGTAACCGGCGGCCTCGCCGTACGCGGCCTGAGAACCGTACGGGTCGGCGCCCGGGGGCGGATAGCGGTCCCCGTAGGAGTCCGCATACGGATTCGGCCACGAACTGGCGGGCCGGGGACCGGCCGCGGGCTGCGAGCCATGGCCGACCGGGGGGTACTGGACATGCGCGGGATCCGCCGGCCCTGCTCCGTACGGGTTCGGGCCACCGTGATCGAGCTGCGGCGGAATCGGGTTCGGCGGCTCTCGCCGCGCGATCGGGGCGTGGCCACGAACATCGTCATATGCGGTGGCAGATCGCGGAGCGCCGGGGAGTACCGGGCTGGCGATCGGGGCACTCCGGGGTCCGGACGATCGGCCGAAGAACTGGTCCATCAAGCCGGGCTCGCCGCCGGGCTCATGGCGCCGGCCGACATCCGGGTCGACGAGCGAGGTGATGCGAAACTGGCCGGTGTGCAACAGGTCTGACTCCTGCAGGCTGACGTCGACGTCTGCGAACGTCTCCCAGCCCTGGTCGGCGACGTAGTTCGAGAGCATGTCGGTGAATGCGGAGGACACCCGCCGGACATCGTCCCCGACGTCGGCGTGGTCGCTCGGCCCGAGCTGAACGATGAAGCGGTTCGGCGCGATCGCCCGGCCGTCCTGATGACGGACATTGCTGGCGGCCTCGCGTTGCAGAGCGGAGGTGACCTCGGCGGGCTGGACGCTGCCGCCGAAGATGCGGGCGAACGTCTTGTCGACGGCGCCCTGCAGCCGGCGTTCGATTCCGTGCAGCATGCGCATGGTCTACCTCCTGTCCGTGCCCGTGCCGTCGTGCCTGTGTGCCTTCGCGTTGATCGAGGCATTCGTCGCGGTGCAGCCTTGACCGGCGCGGTGGTCGCCGCGCGAACTGTCTCTGCCCCACGATCGTAATGGGGACGTGTGTGGGCGCGGGTGCGTTGCGCGTCTGTGCGGAGGTATCCACCCTCGGACGATCATTCGTTGAGTGCGATCGGCGCCACCGTCGAGAGGCTGATGCGCTCCCGGCCGGTGCTCCTCCGGCCGGTGATCTTCCGACGGCGCCGAGGGGATTCGGCACGCGGCCGCGCGTGTTAGCCTAGTGGTCGCTGTCTCACCGGTCGCGGTCGCGCTTCGCGCCGGTGCGATTGTTCGGGCAAGTGGCGAAATGGCAGACGCGCACGGTTCAGGTCCGTGTGTCCGAAAGGACGTGGGGGTTCAACTCC
>JAFIHI010000071.1 GCA_017848755.1 Nakamurella sp.
CCTGCGGGCCGCGGCCCGGGCGTCAGCCCTGCAGGGTGTTGACCTGCTGATAGGCGGCGGCCTGCGCGTTGGCGAAGATCGACGCTGCGTTCACCGCTAGCGCCGAGTTATTCGCCCACACGTTGGCCCAGTTCACGTGGATGAAGTCGAGTGTCTCCCGGGTCGGGAGCAGCTCGGCGGTCTCCGTGCACAGTTCATCGATCGTCAGTGTGGTCATGGTTTCGTCACCCCCTTCGGGATGTCGCCGGGACAGAACAAGTGCGCGCACACCGGTATTGAGGCACACCACCCGTCCCCCCGGCGTGTGCGCGATGCTCGCCCGCCGTCCACGGCGTAACGGCGAATCGCCCGCCCGGCGTCCGCGGGACGTGTGCCACCCGTCGACCCGGCATCCGCCGAATGTGCACCCGCTATCCGCTGCATGTGCACCGGGTGTCCGTCGCCGATACGGTGGGCGTCCGTTGTGCGCACGTACAGTGCCGCAACCTGGACTTTCGTGGCAGTCTGTGACCCATGACATCGTCCGGTCGACCCGCCTGCGGGACGCCCCCCGCCGGCGACAGTGCGGAAACCGACAGCACGGAAACCGACAGCGCCGAACCGTCCAGGACCGACGTCGACAGCGCCGTGTGGACGCTTCGTGTCTGGCGCGAAACGAGCGCTGCCGCCGGCGTGCGGGCCCGGATCATTGCCGTCACGATGGACGGGCTGCCCGCCCGGCAAACGGCGGTCACCGACTCGATCGATGATGTGCTTGCCCGGCTGCGCACCTTCCTTCAGCACACGACGGCCAACTGGTCGCTGCCGGCGGTCGACCCGCCGGCATCCCAGTCCTGACCCGCGCCGCGCCGGACCGAGCTCGATCCGCCCGTCCGGAACCGGTCAGGGGCGTTGACTGTCGGTGGACATCAGATCGATCCTGAAGTCTGTCAGCAAGACCTCCCGGACGCCGGTGGGCTGGGCTCGCTGAAGACCGGGAGACCCCGAAGTGTTGGGGGGTGGCCGGTGATGCGATCCGTACTCGCCTCGCCCGACTCGGGTACGCGGCTGCGCCTCCTCGGCGGGTTCACGCTGACGCTGTGCAGCGATGGCACGCCGCCACCGGTCCAACACCAGGCGCACCGGCTGATTGCACTGCTGGCGATCGCCGGCCCAGCCGACCGCCTGTGGGCGGCTGACATCCTGTGGCCCGAGGTCACCGAACAGAGCGCACATAGCAGGCTGCGCAACGTGCTGTGGCACACCCAAACCCGTGCCCCCGGCCTCATCACCGTCGCCGAGCATCAACTCGGACTGGATCCGCACCTGCAGATCGACGTGCACGACCTGCGCGCCGCGATCACCGCCGCCCTCGACGCCGTCGCCACCCGCCGACAGCTCGGCGTGCTGCGCGACTCCGGGGAACTGCTGCCTGGCTGGTATGACGACTGGGTGTCCGCCGAGCGAGAAACGTTGCGGCAACGCCAGATCAACGCCCTCGAACGCGCTGCCGCCCGACTGATCGCCGCCAACCGGGCCGCAGACGCCGTCGCCCTGGCTCAAACCGCCGCCGCGCTGTCACCGCTGCGCGAAAGTGCTCATCGGCTGATCATCACCGCCCACCTGAACCTCGGCAACGCCGCCGAGGCCTGGCGCCAATACGAGGCCTACCGCACCCTGCTTCGCCGCGAACTCGCCGTGCCGCCGTCTTCGCAGATCCGAGCACTCATCGCCCCCATTCACCCCGCCCGCCGCGACAGCGGTCCGAACCCGCCGCGCCGCAACGTGAGCTGAGCCACGATCTACCGAGGGAGCGGCTTCTCGCGGCATTTGATAGCAGAAGTGATAGCATTCGGTACATGCCGAACGTGCTGATCCGCAATGTGCCGGAGGCGGACCTCGATGAGGTCCGTCGGGCAGCGGCGGCAGCGGGTGCGTCCATGCAGGAGTACTTGCTGGAGACTCTGCTGGCGCGCGCCGCGTACCTGCGCCGACACGAGGTGCTCGCCCGCGCGAAGCGGCGGCTCGAGGGAAGGCCGCCCATGTCAGAGGAGGATCGGCAGACTGCACTCGACGCGTTCGACGTGGAGATCGACCGGCGGGCGAATGAGCTCGCCGATCGGTACAAGTAGTGATCATCGACGCGTCGGTGGTGATCGATGCGGTCGCCGACGGTGGTGCTCGCGGGGATGCCGCTCGGCGGTCGCTCGCCGCGATACCCGCCGATGAGCCACTGCGGGCACCGGGGCACTTCGCCGCCGAGGTGCTCTCCGGGCTGCAGGCGGTGGCGGGCCGCCCCACCCATGCGTTCGGCGTGAGCGATATCTCCGCTGCGCTCACTGACGCCGAGGCCATCGGGGTTCATATCGAAGCCACACCGTGGAGCGATGTGCGTAGGGCCTGGGAGCTGGCCGGCTCGCTCCGTTACGCGGATGCCCTCTATGTCGCGGCGGCCGAGCGGTACGGCACCAGCCTGCTCACCGCCGACACCCGGATTGAGCGGTCGGGAGCGCCGATACGCTGCGTCGTGAGCACCGTCATCCCCGTCCAGGCGGGCGGTGCGGGATCGCACGGGGCGCCCGATCACGCCGGGTGATCCCGTTTATGACGATGTTCACGGCCCCGTCGTCGGGCCGTGCCCGAACACTGGGACGTCACTGTGTCCGTGCCAGGAGATGCCTTGGCGTGGCGTAGGAGTCGCGAGACCGCGGGTCGCGGGTGGCCGATTTCAGTGTCGGCCTCTCAGTACCCGCCGTACCCGTTCGACGATGACGGCGCTGCGCCGCCGCTCGATGCAGCTTTGGTGATCGCGGATCCCGATGGGGCGACCAGCCACCACAGCGCGCCGAACCCGTCGTTTCCTTGGCCGTTGGTCTGGCCGGCCGCGCCGTCTCCTGCGTAGTAGTACAGCGGGTGGCCGTCATAGGTGACCTGCTCGGTGCCGTCGGAGCGCTTCGTCATGCCCAGATCCTTGGCCACCGCGGCACCGGACGCGGTCGGTGCGCCATTCGTCGTTACCGGCGGCCAGGCCGCCGCGCAAGCGCCGGAGCAGGTCGACGTGCTGGACGTATCGGCCATCCACAGGTAGACGGCCTTGCCGGACGGGCCGACCAGGTAGGTGCCGTCCGCGCCGCTGGCGGTGGAGATCACCGCCGCTGATCCGGATGCGCCGGATGCCGCCACGGGCGTCGATGGCGAGGTGCCTGCTGGGGTCGAACCGCACGCAGCGACCGCCAAGAGCGCAGTCGCAGCCCCGGCTCCCAGCGTTGACGCGCGAAACAGCCACCGCCGCCCCAATATTCGCATCGATCTCATCGTGAAAAGCCCTCTTTCTCGGACCTGGCGGGTCCCGATCGCACCGGTCCGGACCGGGCCGATGCGCGACCTGCCCCCATGGATACGTCGCGTGGCGGCTGGTGGTTCGACGCTGTGCGAGATTTACGGCGGCACGTTGCTTGCGCCCAAACCGGCGCGCGGGCCGTCTTGGGCCGTTGAACGTTGAACGTTGAACCACTGAACCGTTGAACCGACCGGGCGCGCCCGACGTATCCATGGACATGCGTAGCCAGTGGGTCAACAGCATGCGCGCCGGGGTCGCGGTCGCCGTTCTGGTGTCCGCGGCGGTGCATCTCTACATCTATGCCCAGGGATTCTCGGGAATTCCCGTCATCGGGCCGCTATTCCTGGCCAACGTGATCGGCGGCGTCGTCATCGCCGCGGCGGTGGGATTCTGGCGGCACTGGATCCCGCCCGTGCTCGCTGCAGGCTTCGGGCTGACAACCCTGGCCGCATACTGGGTCTCAGTGATCCATGGGCTGTTCGGCGTCAGGGAGGTCACTGGCGGGTGGCCGGAGATAGTCGCGGAAGCCGCCGAATACACGGCCGTCGTGCTCGGCGCGACGGTCGCGATAATCCTGTGGCGGCAAGCGAACTCGCGCCGCGCCAGGACCCCCGCGAGGAATTGCGCCCGGACTCGCGCCGGGCGCCTCCGGTCGCGCGGAGCGGCCGGCCCGAGGAAGTCACCCATAACAGCGGGCAGGACGGTGCCGACGGCTGGCGTGCCGGACGATCCGACGCGGTACACGCCGCTAAAGGGGCGGATCGGACGGTGAGCCCCGAGGCGCAATTGATCCGCGAGTTGCACGACGAGCACGGCGCGGCGCTGTCGCGGTTCGTCGCCGGATTGGTCGGCGGGGACGAGACCCGGGCGCAGGACGTGGTGCAGGAGACCTTCCTTCGTGCCTGGCGCCACCCCGCTGCTCTGAGCGCCGGATCCGGGCCCACCCGCAATTGGCTGTTCACCGTCGCCCGGCGTATCGCCATCGACGATTGGCGCAGCCGCACCCGTCATCCGGAAACCCTGGCCGCCGATCCGCCGGAACTCACGCACCCGGACGACACCGCGACGATCGCGGATCGGCAGGTGGTGATCAGTGCTTTGCGCACCCTGTCCTACGAGCATCGAGAAGTGTTGCTGGAGTGCTATTTCCGTGGTTCCAGCGTGGCGGAGGCGGCAGCTCGGCTCGACCTGCCGGAGGGGACAGTGAAATCGCGGACGCATTACGCGCTGCACGCGCTGCGCGACGCGCTGGACGAAATGGGAGGCCTGACATGAGCGGCCCGGGTCGTGATCCCGTACCGGACGTCGATCCGTTCGAACACGATGACGCCGCATACCTGTTGGGCGCCCTGGACAGCGTGGACCGTACGGCGTTCGAGGCGCACCTGCGCGGCTGCGCCGCGTGCACCGCGCGGGTAGCCTCGCTGCGCCCGATCGTAGGAGCGCTCGCCGCTGCCGGCCACGAGGCGCGCCATGTCGTGCGCGATGCCCTCGACCTGCCCCTCGAGACCGCTGCTGCGAACACCGCCACTTCGAGCGCCCCTGCCCCGGAGCCCGCGATCGCCGCGAACATGCCGACCTCGCAGGCGGATGGTGTGGCCGGTCTGGTCAGGCTGGTCGAGCGGCGCCGCCGCCGTACGCGGTGGCTGTTCGGCGGTCTGGCGTCCGTCGCCGCCGCGACGATCGCGGCGTTGGCCGTCGCGTTGGCAGCGCCATCGCAAGGCCATACGCCCACGGCCTTCGCCCAGCAGATGACGGCGACCGGCGCCGCGGCGATCCGCGCGACGGCCGCGATCGCAGCAGCGCCGTGGGGGAGCGAGATCACCATCGACTGTAGCTATGTCGGCTCATCGCAGTACACATCCGGCGATGTCTACCTGCTCCAGGTCGTCGACCTGTCCGGGAGATCCCAGGAGATCGGCTCATGGACGCTGGCGCGGAGCACGGAGGCGCGGTTCACCAGCGGAACAGCGCTCGCGCCAGGCCAGATCCGCGCCGTGAACGTCGTCGAACCGGACGGCACCGTCGTCCTGCGGCTCACCGCGTAACATCGCCCGGCGCAAGGAGATGGGCGCACTCCGCGCAGATGGATTCGGGTATCAACTCTGCGCGGACCAGGGTGTTGAACACCAGACAGCCCACGCAGATCCCGCCGATCGACTCCAGCCCGGAAAATACGCCCAGCAGGGCCAGCACGATCTCCGCGGGCACGGGCTGGCCGAGCGCGACCAAGACAATGACGGCCACGCTGAAGGCCGCTCGACCGACTGCGCGAAGCGCTTCGGCGGACCGGGAACCGGGACAGCTGGCCCCAGTCTGGGCGCGATCACCCGGGTGGCCAACAAGCCGAGCTAGCAGGATCGTTGGTCATGAAGCAGCGTTACCTCCGGGCTGGCGACCATCTGGGCGACGATGTCACGGTGGTTGTCCGCGGCGGTGTACTTGACGCTGATTTGCTACGCCAAGACGCGCTGCGCAACCACGCGATCTACAACACCTACGGAATCTCCGTGTTCGCCGCCCGAGACATGACGGTGGACGAACTTGCCCAGCAGGCGCCGCTGATCCGGTTCGGCACGTTGACCCTGATGACCGCCGGCGCCATCCGCGCCGCCGAGTTGCGACTTGAGGCAACCGGTCGCAACCCGAACCACTTCGATATCGCGTTCGACGACATCGACGAAGGCGTCGCTCGTCTGATCGGTTGCGAGCACCGCACCTTCGTCAACCCGTACCATGAGGCATAGATCCAGGAGGTGCAGCCGTGATCGACGTCGACCTGGTCGCCGACCTGAACGCGCAAGACGACGATGGGTTCGGCTGGTCAACCCTGGCCGACGCGCGCCAACCGGACCGAGTCATTCCCGGGTCGATGCTGCTGGCCGGCAATCAAGCAGCGCAGGCCGTCGTGCGGGTCGTCGCGATCGACGCGGACGGTCAGGTGCACTTCACGATTCTTCCCGGATCGGTCGCCAAGAACCGTCACCTGCTCGGCCACAGCGTCGCATAACATCGCCGGCGTTCTGATCTGCGGGAATGAGTTTCGGCTGGCCGATCGCCCGCACGCGAAGGCCCGGGCTACCCGCCACTCTTGACAACCGCCTATGACGACGTACGCGGCTTCGTGGCCAGGCCCGGTCTGGCGCGGTCAGCGTTCGTGATGAGCCAGAGCCGAGACTCGCCGAGTGAGCGCGGATCGTCCACCCCGCCCCGTGGACGATCCGCCGCCCATCCCCGAGCCCAAGCAGCCCGAGCCCCGCGCCGCCCGCGAATTCCAAGCCTCAGCAGGTCCCCTCCTCGAGATCGATGTCCACGGTGATCCGGCGAATCCTGACCCGGCGCACCTTCGCCCCGCCGCGGTCGATGCAGCCGAGATCGAGGCAGTCGAGTAGCGTCTCCGCTGCGCCGGCGCAGTCGTGCCCGCTGCCGTGTCGGCATGGGGGGCGCACTTTGTCGGGGTCGAGCCCGCAGGACATCCCGCCGACCACGATGCCGTCCGCGCGGCCCAGCACGTGGACGGTCCGGTCCGCCGCCGCCCGCACATCGGCGGCCGTGAATGCGGCGCCCTCGACGATCCGCATCGTCACGGTGCGCGATTGCCCCGCGCCCAGGGAGAACGCCGCACCACCCGCGTTCACGAACTCCAGCCGCCACCGGCGGCTCGACAGCAGCTCAGGCAACGTCGCCTCGACAGTCATCCGGGCCGTCCGCCCCATCGGGTTGCGCAACTCGAAGGTCCGATCGGCGAACGACTCGACCAGCCCGCTCGTGCCACCCCCGGACACCGGCGCCACGTTGCGCTGCCCGATGTTGTTGTCGTGCGGGACCAGTCGCCAGTCCGGGATCGAATCGCCCGGTTTGATGTGGTCGACGTTGCTCTCGTCACCGGTCGCCGAGACCAGCATGAACATGCACTCGTGGCCGATATGGCGCGGGACCCATTCGAACGGGCCGACCGTCACCGAACCCCCGTTGTTCGCCGGCACATTCGCGGCCGGCAACGACGCAGTGGTCATGGCCTCCCACTCGCTCGGCCAGGACAGCCCGGCATTCGGGTCCGCGTGGTACGCCTGGACCGTCACGCCCGTCGCGGTCTGGAATCCGCGGTTCTTGATGGTGACGTAGGCGTAGTTCGTCACGCCGACGATCGGCTCCTCGTGGGTGGTCCCGTTGTCCGGGTTGCGACGGTTCCAGATCGACTGGTTCGCCCACCAGACCGGCTGATATTGGTATCCGCCCGCGCGCCCGTCGTCGATGTAGACGTCCACGGCCGGTGGGTCGCCAGGGTTGTTGTTCGGCGTCGCGGTGCCGGCCCGCTGGAAGGCTCCCTGCTGCTCGAAGGCCCACCTGATCACCTTCCGGTACGCGCCGCCGGTGATGTTTTCGCTGGTCCAGTCGTCGGCGTCGGCAGTTTGCAGCACGCCGGCGAACGCCTCCCCGGAGGTTGGGTTCGTGGCCGGGGTGAGGGTGCTGATCGCCTTGAGTATCAGATAGATCGTCATCCTGGAGGCGAACTGGCGCGTGGCGAGGTCCGCGGAGTCTCCGCCGATCGACCGGTAGATCCGGAACATGGTGGTGGACAGGATCTGCTCGTTGTTGTACCCGCCCCCGTCACCGGCGCCGAACGGATTGAGCGCGATCGATCCGCCGTAGCCCCATCCCGCGGCCGGGGTGCGGTCGTGCCGGCGGACCGAGCTCGCCGGCAACTCGGTGAACGCCCAGGGGAAGCTGAGGAACCGGTCCGGCGCGTTGGTCTGTGGGTCGACGAGTATGACGGCGATGCTGTCTCCGGCGCTGTGCGAGAACCTGAAATTCGCACTACTGACGTGGTTGTAGAGCACCCCGTGGCCGCCCAGCTCGTGCAGTGCGACACGGAGATCCGCGGCGATGCCGAGCGGGTTTGTCGTGTCGGTGGTGTCTACCAGCGCGAATGCGGTCTGCAGGATACCGCTGCCGCCGCTGACCCCGAGGCAGTGCGCGTTGATGACGTTCCCGCCGAGGCCGCGGTGGTCGACCGGGGTCGGGAATGTCGTGCCCGCGAAGTATCCAGAACGGGTGAACCCCATGCTGTCGGCCAGCCGGAAGAACCGGTCGCAATGCTCGTAGGCGTTGGTGGCGGCGAAGTTGTCGGTCCGCGCGTCGAAATCGAAGTTGTTGCCGGACGTCTCGGTCGGCGGCGCGACGGTGGGCGCCTCGACGTCGCTGATGGTGACGTTGTCGCCGGTGAGGGATTGCACGCCGGCCACCGGCGCGACCAGACCGGGCAGGGTCTTCGCCACCCGCACCGGATTGAGCGTGGTGTTCGTCGCGGTGGGCGCTGGTCCGCCGTTGGTCGTGATCGGGTCGATGTCGAACACGAGCCCGGTCACGTCGTCGACGAACGGCCGCAGATACAGCGCGGTCAGCGTGTCGACATCCAGCAGCGCAACCCAGTGCAGTTGCCGGAAACCGGCTGCGGGCAAGGCGAAATCGACCCGCACGCACACGTAATGCCGACCGTCCACGAACGAATCCGGGATCGGGGGCAGCGGCAGCCGGGGTAGATACGATTCGCCGCCGGCAGCGTTGGTCATGCCTGCCGACTCGGCAACGCCGATGACGGGCGTCGGCTCCGGGTCCCGCTGGACGGCCGCGCGCGAGAATTGCAGCACCACGAGTCGCCGATTCGCGACCTCGGGCAGTGCCTGTTTCCCGCCGGCCCGATCGCTGCCCACTCCCAACGCCCCGGCGAGCTGTCGTGCATCGATCTGCAACGCGCGTTTTGCGGTCGCCGCAGACGGTTTCGTGACCTGGACCTCGCGGTGCGCGGTCGATTGGACGGTCAACACCTGCCGCTCCGTCGGCCGCAATTGGAGGGCGAGGCCCGCCTCCCAGATGGGCAGGCCCAGGACGGTCTGGTCGAAAGCGACCGTGGTGAGGCCGCCGAGCGGTTTCTCCGCCGCGAAGCGGAACTCGACGGGATCGCCGGTCGGCAGCGGGTCGGGCGTCCGATCCAGCCGGGCCAGCGCGGCCTGCGGGATCTGCAGGAGGTCGGCGTAGGTGTGCAGGTATTCCGCCGCGATCAATTGCGCGGTCGCGGCAGTGGCGACGAATGGAGCACCGAGGTGCGACATTCCGCGGACGGCGCCGGCGATGTCCAGATCGAGATAGGCATTGGCGGCGGCCGAATATTCGGACGGCATGATCGGTCCCTTCCCTGAGCATCACCGTGGATGCTCGTGTTGAAACAGAAATTCCCCATCGTGACCGGGCGCGACTATCGCCCGGCAAGCGATGAGCAGATATGGAGACGGCGCGCAACCGGCGCCTTCGGTCGGCGACAAACGTTGGTGCGCACCATGTGTCCGCCTAAATCACGTTGCCGATGCTGACGTGGCGAGCCGTCGGTCGCGAATGTTCCCTCGCCGCGAGGATGACGGCCGAACCCGCCCGTGAGATGGGCCCGCACCGGGGCCGGTGGGCGACGCTTTTCTACCGTTTGTGCCCTGGTATTCCGGTCGGACGTGCGCACCGCAATCAATGTTCAATGTGAACTGTTGGCCATTCGCCCCGCCCCCGTTTCGGCTGATGCGGAATAGCGCGGTCCGCCCCGGGTTGACCTGGGCAATGGCGGTGCCAGTCCTGGTGATGGGCTCGATGTGTGGCGCCCGTGTGATCTAGGACACAGATTGTCGGAAACCGAGGCTAGGGCACAAAGTCCCTATCGATCAAGGACTTTCGGCCTGAATCGGACCTTCTGATCAGTCCGGCCCCGGTTCGGAACGTCTGTGCCGCCGTAGGCGCGAACGGCGTCATGGGCGGGCAGCGTCATGGGTGAGCAGGGTCATGGGCGAGCAGTGGGGACCGCCGGCTCCGTCGGGGACGCGACGGGATGAGCGCTGGCCGTGTCGTCGACCGGCGGCTGCGTGCCCGGGCTCAGCACGCAGGCCCGGGTGAGGCCCCACGACACGCGGTCGCCGGTCCTGATGTCCGTCGATCCGGGGACGTGTACGACGACCGACCGTCCGCCGCCGGCCAAGGTGCAGACCACCTCCGCGCCGGCGAAGGCGACCGCCTCGACGGTGGCGTCGAGCGGAAGTGCACCGGGCGCGTCGAGTCGGATCCACTCCGGTCGTACCGCGAGCGACACGTCATTCCGGGGGGGCTGAGCCGCGCCGCCGAGGATGACGTCGCGCACGACAGCGCCGCCGATGCGGACCGTCGAGGCGTCCAGCACATCCGCGTCGACGAGCGAGCAGGGTCCCGTCAGCCGAGCGATCCATGCGTCGGCGGGATGTGCGTAGATCTCCTTCGCGGTGGCGACCTGCACGAGGTGCGCGTCGCGGATCGCCGCAATACGGTCGGAGACCGCGAATGCCTCCACCGGGTCGTGCGTCACATACACCGCGGCCGCCTCGGTGCGTTCCAGCTGCTTGCGGATCTGCGACTGCAGACCTGCGCGCAGACCGCTGTCGAGGTTCGCGGTCGGCTCGTCGAACAGGAACAGCCGAGGCTTACGGGCCAGCGCGCGGGCCAGGCCGACGCGTTGCTGTTGGCCGCCCGACAGCAGGTTGGGTCGTCGGTGCTCAAGGCCCGCCAGCCCGACCCGTTCGAGGAGTTCCGCGGCACGGGCGCGCGCCTCGGCCTTGTCCATGCCCTGCCGCCGCAGCGGATAGGCGACCGTGTCCAGGGCGTCCATATGCGGCCACAGCCCGTAGCTTTGGAACACCACCCCGACGCCGCGCTGTTCGATGGGCAGCGATCGCCGGCCGCTCGCCACCAGCATGTCGTCGATCCGGATCTCGCCACCGCTGATGGGCACGAAGCCCGCGACGGCGTTGAGCAGCGTTGTCTTTCCGGACCCGGACGGGCCGAGGACCGCCAGCACCTCGCCCCGCCCGACCTGCAGGCTGATGCCGTCCAGCGCGCTCACGGCGCCGTAGCGGACGACGAGTCGGTCGACGCTCAGTGCCGTCACCACGAACCTCCACTGGAGAAACCGAGGATACTGCGAAGCCGCCGCGACACGATGAGCGGAACGGCGCACAGCAGGATCACGATCGTCAGCCATAGGGCGATCGCCGAGGTCGTCGCGAGATCGCCGCCTTCCTCCGCGTTGAGCACGACGACGCCGATTGTTTCCGTGCCCGGCACGTACAGCAGGGACGAGACGGTGAGCTCGTGCAGGCTGTAGAGGAAGACGAGCAGCCAGGCGGCGAGCATCGACGGGCGTATCGCGGGCCAGACCGACACCCACCACGCCCGCCATGCCGACGCGCCGCTCGCGCGGGCGGCCAGCGCGGGATCCGGGCTGAGCTGGCTGAGCGCGGCGCTGATCGGCTGCTGGGCCAGCGCCCAGAATCGGGACAGGTACGCCACGAGGATGATCGCGATGGTGCCGTAGAGGAACTTGCTGAAGGTCAACAGGATCGCGATGGCGACGGCGGATCCGGGGACGGCATAGGGCACCGCGATCAGCGCGCCGAGGGCGCGTCCGCCGCGGCGCAGCCCCAGTCGCCCGGCGAGCACGCCGGCGACGACCAGGAGGGTCGCGGCCAGCACGGCGAGCAGCAGGCTGCGCAGGAAACCGCTGATCGCGTCGCCCTGCAGTGCCGTGGCGAGATGGTCGAAAGACCAGTGCGCGGGCACCGGGCTCTCGCCGTACACCTTCGTGATGGCGATGCTGATCAACCCCAGCAGGGGGAACACGCTGACGACGAAGATGTACAGGCCGATCAGCACCGCCACCGCCGTGTGCCACGGGCGCCGCCGGATGACGAGCGGGGTGGTGTGCCGGTTCGCGGCGACCCCGGCCGTGGCGAACCGACTGGTCACCGCGAACACGATGAGTGCGGCCACGATGAGCAGCGCGGATAGCGCGATCGGGTCCGCCAGGCCGTTCGTGGAGAACGACATCGCCTGGTAGATCTCGGTGGTAATGGTCGGGTAGCGGGCAGGGATGGCCAACACCGCCGGGACGCCGAAATCGCTGGCGCACGAGATGAAGCACAGCGCGGTGGCCGCGATGATGGCCGGCCGCAGCAGCGGGAAGGTGATGGTCCACAGCGTGGTCCACGGCGGCGCCCCGCTGGCACGAGCCGCCCGTTCCGCATCGCCGCTGCCGCGGGTCCTGGTGGCCGCCGCGATGATCAGGAACGCGATCGGAACCTGTTGCACCCCCAGCAGAATCGTGGTTCCGACGGCACCGAACAGCCAGTTCATCTGCAGGCCGACCAGGTGCTGGGCGAGTCCGGCCGCCGTATACGCCTGGGTGACCGACAGCGCGGAGACGAATGGCGGGATGAGGATCGGCAGCAGCAGTCCGCCAGCGAGTACGGCCTGAGCCGGGACGCGGAGCCGCCAGAATGCGACCGCCGATCCGCCGCCGATGATCAGCGCGAGTACCGTGCCGCCGACAGAGGTGACGACGGTGCCTTCTATGGCGGCCGTCATCTGCGATTCGTTCCACAGATCGGCGATAATCGATGGCGCGGCGATCACTTCGTAGAGCATCCGGCCGATCGGCCAGGCGACCAGGACCGCGACGCCGACGAGGACGACGGTCCACTCCCCGCCGACGCGAAGCATCCGAGAGCGTGGTGCCGCGCCCGATGCGGACACCGGGTGTGGCCCCACCTGGCCCTCGGCCAACTGCGCGGTCGGCAGGGTCACCTCGGTCAGCCGCCGAACACCTTGGTGAAGTCACCGAGGATCGTCGCCCGCTGGCTGACGAGATCCTGGAACGGGACCGTGGCAATCTTGGTTCCCGCCGGCACCGCTCCGGAGCTGTCGAGCGCCGGGGAGTAGCCGAGCTTCGCCAACTCTGCCTGACCGTCGGTGGTGAGCAACCAGTCGAGGAAGTTCTTGGCGACCGGGTTGGTGCTGCCCTTGATCATGGCGGCGGGGGCCGGGACGGGGATGGCGCCGCTCGCCGGCCACACGATGGTCACGGGCGATCCCTTCTCCTTGAGCGGGCGGTAGACCGAGTCGAGAGTGATCCCGATAGGCCTTGCGCCGCTGGCGATGTCGTTGCCGACGGTGTTGGTGGACTGGACGATCTTCACGTCGTTCGCCTTGAGCTTGGTGAAGAAGTCGGCGCCGGCGAGCTTCGGCATCTCGGCGGCCATCGCGAGCGTGGTGCCGGAGTAGGAGGGATCGCCGATCTCGATCTTGCCCTTGTACGCCGGATTGGTCAGATCCGACCAGTCCTTCGGGACCGGGGTGAGCCCGTCCTTGTAGACGATCACGTTGTAGAAGTCGAGCGGCCCGAACCAGCCTTGGCCGGAGTTGCCCGCGGGGAGTTGGCTAGCGGCGGACGGCACGTAATCGCCGAGGATGCCGTCGCTGGCGAGTTGCGGCATGACGGTCGGGTCCGCCAGCAGCATCGCATCGGCGCGTACTCCGCCGGCCTTCTCCTCGGCCTCCATGCGGGTGACGAGCTTGCCGGTTCCTGCGGCGACGATCGAGATCGTCTCATTGGGAAACGCGGTGTGGAAGGCGTCCTGCAGCGCCGTGCCGTTCGCCGCCGTGACCGCGGCGTAGATGGTCGCCTTGCCGGCAGGCGGGGGCGTCTCGGCGGAGGTGGACGAAGTTTCCACCGGCGCACTCGACGACAGGCTGGAACTGGATGACGAGCTGGAACCGGGTAACGAGTTCGATGAGGAGGAACTCGACGACGGACTCGGCGACGACGAACTGGAATTGGTCGATCCCGAGTTCGCCGACGAGCATGCTGCGAGGCCGAATGCCGCCGAGACCGCGATCACCGTGACGAGCGTGCGTTTCATGCTTCCTCCTTGAGGACTGTCCGTGTGCTCTTCCGACGGCTACGGACTGGCGTCATCACCGTGCGTCGACGGCATCGCCACGAGATCGCGGTCGAAGGCTCACTTACGTGAGATTTATGTGCACATGTGTCCATTTGTAACGAGCGCGCGGGCGCGTGTCAAGGGGGGAGACCGATCGGCTCCTGCTCGATGCCACGCTCCGACGGCAACCCGCCGAGCGGGTTATGCCGCGGCGGCTGTCTACTGTAAGAGCGCGAGAAGTTCTATGGGAGAAGCGATTTCGGCGTCGGCAGCGATGCCGCGGACGGGTGTGCCCGGTCCTCCCGGCGACGACATGAGCACCGCCGCACCGAGTCCGGCACGTCGCGCGCCCAGGATGTCGCGGTTGTACTTGTCGCCGACGAACCATGTCGCCTCCGGGGCGGCGCCGACCGCGCGGACCGCGGTGAGCATGATCTCCGGGTCCGGCTTGCGGATTCCGACCTCGTCCGAGTAGATCTCGGCGTCGAACAGGCCGGTGAGCCGATCCGCGCGGAGCTGTCGGCGCGCGGCCTCGGCGGCCAAGCAGTTGCTCACCAATGCCGTGCGGACGCCTCGGGTGCGGAGGGCGAGCAATAGATCGCGGCTCTCGGGCTTCGCGGGGCGGTGCAGGGTGGCCGTCTCGAAGCACTCGCACAAACGTGCGGCCGCCGCAGCATTCTCCAGCAGGGCGCGGCGAGGCGCCTCGGGCCAGTCGCAGCAGACCAGCTCCCAGAACTCGGTGTAGGTGATCTCACGCGGATGGATACGGCGCGACTGGGACTGCTTCCACGACTCGTAGGCGCGGGCCCCGGCCCTGATGTCCGCCTCGACATCGGCTATGGGCAGTGCGCCGCCGATGTGCCGCACGACCTCCTCGGCGACGACGGTGAACCCGTCATCGTCGTGGACGATATCGGCGATCACCCCGCCGAAGTCGAACAACACGGCCTGCGGTCGAGGGCCGCTCGCGGTGATCACCGCAGGCCTCCGACCGGCGTTCGTGCGCCCGGCGGGAGGGCGATCTCTTCGCCGCGGCGGACCACTCGGATTGGGGTGGCCACACTCGGGAAGTGGTCCGGGTGGTTGGTGTGGACGGGGATCACCATGCCGGGCCGAACGGCGTCCACCAGCCAGCGCAGGTCGTCCTGCCACGCGTGCCCGCGCGAGGAGATCGTCTCGAGGCGGATCCCGAGGTGCCGCATCCACGTCAGGAGCACCGGCCAGCCCGGATCCGCGGGGCCGAACGGGTAACCGTCGAGGTAGGCGTAGACGTCGCCAGGACCCGCACCGATGTCGAGGAGGCGGGCGCGCTCGGTGCTGCGCAGTTCGCACAGGAACGCGGCGGGGTCGGCAGCCACGTCGGCCGCGCGAACACGTCGCGCCGTCGGGGGCGGCGCGACCTGCGGCGCGAACGGTGGCGACGCAGGTGGCTGCGGGTCGTCCCGCACACCCTCCGAGTCGTCCCACACGGCGACGTCATCGATCCGCGGACAGGGCAGACCTGCCGCTGCGGCGGCGTGCCAGATCGCGGCGGTGCGGGGGCTGGCGACGAGCAACCGCCCGTGCGCCTTCGCGACTGCCAACACATCCGTGTGGCGTTCGAGATTGCGTTCGTCGAAGGAGCAGTACAGGCCGCGGTGGGCGTTCGTCGCGAGATCGCTGAGGAGTGGGGCGATCTCGCGCTCCGCGACCTGAGCGCACTGCACTGTGCGGGTGTCTGGCGGCTGCGCGCCGGACGCGTCCGTGACCAGGACGTCCACCCCCGCACACGCGTCGGCGAAGGCTTGCATCGCCTCGGGGTGTCGTCCGTGGCGACGCCAGTCGCCGGTGTAGGCCATGGAGCCGTCGGGGGTCTCGACGAGAACGCCTGCGGCGCCGGGGATGTCATGGTCCACCGGGATCACGTGGAGCGCCAGGTCGCCGACTCGGTCCGCTACCCCCGGGACCATGCCGGTGACCTCGGCATGAACGGCGGGCAGGGCGCCGGCAGCCACGAGCGCGCCGTGCAGCCGGGCACCGGCGTCGCTCATGATCACCGGGACGTTCCGGGCGACGAACTCGAGCAGTGCCATGTGGTCGTCGTGCAGGTGGGACACGAACACCGCCAGATCGGTACCCGGCTCGTCATCGACCAGCGGATCGCCGTCCAGGGCGAATCCCCGCGCGCGCAGCGCACGTGTCGCGTCCGATACCGCCGCGAACGGGGCGAGATCGCCTCGCTCGTACAAGCCCTCGACCAGCGGCGCCATCCCGGCGCGGAGGTAGTCGGGAAGCCTCGAGCCCGGCCGCGGTGGCTGGAAGGCGTTGAACAGGGTGCGATCTCGGACGATCGCCGGGTTGCCGACGATCCCGATGTCGAGCAGCAATCGTCCGGTCCGGCCACGCACCAGGATGTGAACGCCGCCGACGGTGTCCGTGCCGCCCAGGAAGATCAGCGAGCTTCGCATGGTGGCCCCGCTGCCCGGTTGCCCGATGGGCGTTGTCATCCGCATCCCCTCGATCGGTCAGACGGATGGCGGCGGACCGGGATCCGTCGCCATGACACGCGATGACGAGTCCGGTCGGCATGTCGCGCCGTGAAGCTCGGGCGCATCCCGCCGGGGTACCCGCTACATCGCCAGAATCGCTCGCGCCAAGGTGGCGTCGATGACGAGCGTCTTCAGCACGCCGGAACGGAGCACGGCCGCGACACCGTCGGCCTTCTCCTGGCCCGCCGCCACGCCGACGACCTCGGGAATGTGCAGCAATTGGTCGAACGTCACCCCGATGACGCGGTCGGCGGCAGGGGACCCGATCGGCGTCCCGTCACGGGACACGAACCGTCCGCAGACGTCTCCCACCGGGTCCGCGGCCAAGAACTGGTCGAGCTCGTCCGCGCTCAGCCGCATGCCGTTCACCAGATGGCGGGACGAGTAGAGCCCGTAACACCCGATGCCGACGAAAGCGACCTGGACCTCGGCGGCCGATGCGATGGCCTCCTTGATGACGCTCTGTTCCAGGAACGCTCGTTGCGCCGCGGCCGACTCGACCAGAGCGGGGGCGTAGAGCCGCTCCGGGCGGGCCCCCAGTTTCCTGGCCACCGCACGCAAGACGCTGTCACCCGAGTCGAGCGTGTCCAGCACACCCAGCCCACCGACCAGCGGCAGGAGCCGCGGCGCGGGTCGAAGCGGTGCGGAATCCAGGAATGTCGCCACAGACTGCAGCGTCCTGCCCCAGGAGATCCCGATGGTCGTCGCCTCAGACGCACGCTCGCGCAGCAGGAGTGCCGCCGCACGCGCGACTTCGGCCAGCGCATCGTCCGTGCGGGCCGCCAGGACGACCGCGGACGCGAGCCCGAAGCGCTCCTCTATGGCATGTTCCAGATCGGGCTCACGGGTCGGCGTGTCGTCCGGGTCGTGGATGATGATCTCCACGATCTGTTGCTCACGGGCCTGGGCGAGGATTCGCGAGACATTCGAGCGCGAGACGCCCAGTTCGTCAGCCACCTGCGACTGGGTGTGACCCTCGAGGTAATAGAGCCGCGCGGCTTGACGCAGCACGTCCGCCCCTCGTGACGAGCGCATCACACCTCCTCCGACGGCTTCCTCGCAATCATCACATTTGTGTCGTGAGCGTACCGCCTGCTGCGGCCGATGGGGGCCGGCGCCGGTCCCTCATGTGACGGAGGTGTCGCTCAACATCGCGGCGAGTTGTGCCAGCACGTCGTCGGCACCCTCACCCGCAGACCGCAGGATCACCTCATCGCCCTTGTTCGCGCCCAAGGTCAACACCTGCAGGATGCTGGCGGCGTCCACGGGCTCGCGGCCTTCTTTCGCGATGGTGACCGGGAAGCCGCAGGTCGCCACCCGGCGCACGAACGCGGCCGCGGGTCTCGCGTGGAGCCCCGTCTCGAAGCCGACAACTGCTCTTAGCTCGGACATCACAGCACCTCGTTCACGGTTGTGTCCGGCACCCGGACCCACTGGATTGCCGCTAGCTCACATATGTGCATTGAGCGTGCACAAAAGTCTTGCAGCGACCTGCGTCACATGCTACCGTCGGCCCACAAGCCACAGCCTCAGTGCCCGCGCGACGGTTTCCCGGCACCCCCGAAACGTCGCCGAGGTTCGTTCCTGATCAACCAAGGAGGCGTTCCGTGAATCCACTGCTGCTGGCAGTGACCAACCCGCCCACCGTCGGTGCCACCAACCCGATCATGAAGGCCCTGACATGGTTCGCAACACACTTCATAGGCCTGTTCAATGCGTCCGCGAAAAGTTTCACCGGCCTTGTCACCGGTATCCTGCCGCTACTGATCGTGTTACTCACCGCGATGTACGCGGTCACGACGTGGATTGGCGAGGAGCGGGTCACGGGAGCCGTGCGCTGGTCGGGCAAATATGCCGTGACGCGCTACACGATCATGCCGATCCTGTCGATGATCATGCTCACGAACCCCATGGCCTACACATTCGGACGATTCCTTCCGGAACGGTATAAGCCGGCATTCTACGATTCCGCTGTCTCGTTCTGCCATCCCGTGACGTCGTTCTTCCCGCATGCGAACGCTGGAGAGATATTTGTGTGGGCGGGAGTTTCGGCCGGCGTCCTTAAGGTCAATCCCGGAGCTTACGCCAAGCTCGCGGTGCTGTACTTCATCGTCGGAATCATCGTCATCTTCATCCGCGGCGTCGTCACGCAGTGGATCACTACATTGTTGATCCGCCGTGGCTCGTACAAGGAAGTCTTCGCCCAGTTCGATCTCGCCTATGCCGAGGGGCACATCCAAGGGGATCTGGCATGAGCTACCAAACCGTTCATATCTCGCGCGGGCGCGGCGGGTGGGGAGACGGCCTCACGCTGACCCCGACCGCGGACAAGGATGTGGTGCTGTCCGTCACCAACGGCGGGATCCATCCCGTCGCGGCCCGGATCGCCGAGCTGTCGGGCACCACGGCCGTCGATGGCTTCGTCAACCACGTCGATGACGACCGTGTGCTGTGTGCCGTCATCAATTGCGGTGGCACCGCTCGCATCGGTGTCTACCCACGCAAGCGGATCCCGACCGTCGATATCTATCCGGGATCGCCCTCGGGGCCGCTCGCCCAGTTCATCACCGAAGACATCTTCGTTTCGGCGGTGGGCGTCGATCAGGTCGCGGTGGTGGCCGACCGAGAGCTGGCCTACGCAGGAGAGCGTGACGGCGGGCACGCGTCCGACGGCGGATCGTCGGCAGGCGGAGGCTCACGGCCCGGTTCCCTGATGGGGGGCGGCTCCAGCGCGCCGCCGGCGTTCAAGCCGGTGGCTGCCGGCAGCGGCTTCACCGGGATCGTCGTCAAGTTCGGCGGCGGGATCGGGTATGTGATCAATTCCCTGCTCGCCGCCGGTCGCCAGGCACTCCAGCTGACGCTGCAGACGATCATCCCGTTTATGGCGTACGTGTCGCTGCTGATCGGCATCGTCACCTATACCGGTGTGTCGAACTGGATAGCCAAGGTCGTGTCGCCGATGGTCGGCAACCCGATAGGCCTGGTGCTGCTGGGTATCATCACCGCCATTCCCGTGCTGTCGCCGATCCTCGGGCCCGGTGCCGCCATCGCCCAGGTCATCGGTGTGCTGATGGGCACCCAGATCGCCACGGGCGCGCTCGCGGTGCAATACGCCTTGCCGACGCTGTTCGCCATCGACGGTCAGGTGGGGTGCGACTTCGTTCCGGTCGGTCTGTCACTCGGCGAGGCGAAACCTGAAACGGTGGCGGTCGGTGTCCCTGCGGTGCTCTTCTCGCGCCTCATCACGTCGCCGATTGCCGTGATCATCGCCTACCTCGCCGGATTCCTGGTCGCATGATGCAACGCGATCGCGGTGACATGGCGTGACGACCGCGAGCCAGTGCGTGTGGAGCGCAACCGTGACCGCCATCGGCGCTGATGCGGCGGACATGTTCGGTGCCGGCGTCTTCATTCTTTTCGGAGAGCCGGTGCCGGACGCGCTCGCTGAGGTGAGCGTGGTGCACGTGGCCGACGGCCCGCCACGTCGACCGATCGAGATGGGTGACCGATTGGTGATCGGCACGACATCCGCATCGATCGAGGCGGTGGGCCAGTTGGCATCGGCCAATCTCACCGAGCTCGGGCACCTCACGGTCTACGTCGGTCAGAGTGATGACGCCGTGCTACCGGGGGCCGTCCGAACGGGATCCGCCGCGTTCGCCCCGCAGGTCGGGGATCGCATCGAAATCGTCGGCGGCTAGGAATCCGAGGAGTCCAAAGATGCACAATCCCTCCGGCCTCGCCGTCCTGCTGATCGCCGCGTTCGTCCTGTCGTTCGGATTGAGCTACCTGCAGCACCGGGCGTATTCGAAGGCGGTGCGCGAGATGGCCATGGAATACGACCATCCGGGACTCCGGCTCGTTTCCGGCAGGGGTAAGGGATTTCTGCGGGGTGCGGCCGTGATCCTGGTGGTCGACGTCCGCCGTCGGCAGATCGTCGCAGCTCGCCGCATGGTGGGCTCGACCGTGTTCGCGCGATTCAAACCCGATGTGGATCTCCCCGGGCCGGTGGCGACGGTGACGCAACGGATATCCGACAAGCACATGGACAAGGCCGTGGAGCAGGCAGTCGGACTGCTCGCCCAGAATCCTGGCGCAGTGTCCCGAAGCGGGTTCCTGGGGACCGCACATGGCCATGCTCGGCGTTGACCCGCGCGCGCGTCCGAGCCGCACCGGACATGGCATCGGACACAGCATCGGACACGGCATCGGACACGGCATCGGTTCGGAGGGGGGCGTGTCTCGGATGCGGGGCCGAACGACATTCATCGGGACCGGTGTGGGGCGCGGGTCGGCCGTGGGTCCGGCAGTCGTCGTCGGTGGGCGCCCGTCGCCGCCCGCCGACGAGACGGTTCCGGCCGATCTGGACGAAGTGATGGGCCTGCTCGAGGGCACCCTCCTTGCGCTCGCGGATTCGTTCCGCGCTCGAGCAGAGTCGATGGACGGCGAGATCGCGGAGATCTTCGAGGCGACCGCGATGATGGCCGAGGATCCGACCCTCCGCGCCCGGTCGCGCAAGTTGATCGAGTCCGGGCTCGGGCCGGCGACCGCGATCGATCGTGTGACGCAGCAGATGGCGGCTGCGCTCAGCGCGGCGGGCGGTTATCTGGCCGAGCGTGTCACGGATCTGATGAGCATCCGGGATCGCGTGATCGCGCGCCTGCTGAACCTGCCCGAACCGGGCATCCCGATCCTGTCGGTGCCGTCGGTCATCCTTGCCTGCGACCTCGCGCCGGCGGACACCGCGATGATCGACCTGAACCTCGTCCGCGGGATAGCGACCGAGCAAGGCGGGCCGACCGGCCACGTGGCGATCATCGCGGGTCAGTACGGGATCCCGTGCGTCATCGGGGCGCCCGGCGTGACAGGCATCCCACCCGGGTCGCCCACGATCGTCGACGCCGCGCGGGGGATCGTCATCGCCGATCCCTCGCCGGAAGACGTGGCAACGGTCACCAGGCGACGGGAGGCCGAGCTCCGCCGAGCTGAGGATTCAAGCGCGGGCGAGACGGCGGACGGCCACAAGGTCGAGGTCCTCGCCAACATCGGCGCGGAACGCGACGTCGATCGCGCCCTGGCGACAGTGCATGACGGCATCGGGCTGTTCCGCACGGAGTTCCTGTACCTTGATCGTCGATCGGCCCCCGCCGTCGACGAGCAGGTCGACCGCTACCGCAAGGTCCTGCGCGCCTATGCGGGACGCAAGGTCGTTGTCCGGACTTTGGATGCGGGCGCGGACAAGCCGCTCGCGTTCGCCTCCTTGGCGGCGGAATCGAATCCGGCGCTCGGCGTGCGAGGCTATCGCATGTCGCGTGTTCATCCGGAGGTGCTGTCGGACCAACTGACGGCCCTCGCCCTCGCCGTAGCGGATAGCGATACCGAATGCTGGGTGATGGCGCCGATGGTGTCGACCCCGCAGGAGGCGGCGGAGTTCGCGGCCACGGCGCGCGCTCATGGGCTGGCGAAGGTCGGCGTCATGATCGAAGTTCCGAGTGCGGCGCTACAGGCGTCCCAGATTCTCGAGCACGTCGATTTCCTGTCGTTGGGTACGAATGATCTTGCCCAATACACGATGGCCGCCGACCGGCTGAGCAGCGAACTCGCCGATTTGATGAATCCGTGGCAGCCTGCGGTTCTTCATCTCGTGGCGACGACCGTGCGTGCGGGATTAGCGGCGGCGAAACCGGTCGGCGTCTGCGGCGAGTCCGCGTCGGATCCGGCCATGGCATTGGTTCTGAGCGGATTGGGGGTGACCAGCCTTTCCATGTCGCCGGCATCTGCGGGGGCGGTGCGTTTCGCATTGCGCCATCACAGCCTTGCCCAATGTCAGCGGATCGCATCGCTCGCGCTCGAGGCGGCGTCTGCCGCGGAGGCATATTCGAAGGTGGTCGCCGAAATTGATCCGGAGGTCCGGTCCGAGCTGGACATCGTTTCTTGAAATGCAGGATGTGATGACCGGGGCGACATTCCTTTCCGCCATGATCTGGCCGAGGAATGATCGATGACGACGTATCTGTTGGGTGGTAGGGGTGGCGGGTGATGCGCGGTGCCCATTCGCCGTCGACACGCACGACGCATGTCAATTCGGGCCGTCTTGATGATTCTTGGGCATGGTTCTCGTTGGCACAGCCTCGGTCACGTGCTAACCTCACTATTGTGAATCTATTTCTGCACAGATGTGAATCTAGCGTCAGTGCCGGGTCGCGCGCCCACGGCGCTTGCGCCTCGGCGTCGTGGCGCAGCTCCCGGCGTCACCTCCGGCGCAGCCCCCTCCGCGCGCTGCGGCGCCGGATCGACGGCCCCGGTCGTGGCCCGGCCGAAACTCAGCAGGCGGATCCCGCTCCGTCGGCACATCAATAGAAGGAATGGTCCCGATGGGGTATGCGACGAGGCTCGCGGCGCGTGAGCAGGATCTCGGCCGGCCTGTCCTGGTGGGCATCGTCGGCGCCGGCCAGATGGGTAGCGGGCTGATCGCCCAGATCTCCCGGGCCAGGGGGCTCGAAGTCGCGGCGGTTGCCGACATCGCCACGGACCGGGCTGTCAGGGCATTGAAGGCGGCGGGGCGGGACGACGTGTTCGTGGCGGTCGACGTCCGGGAGGCGGTGGCCGCCGTCGAACATCGCCGAGCGGTCGTCCTAGCCGATGGCCTCCAACTGGCGAACCTGCCGCTGGACATCGTCGTCGAGGTGTCCGGAGTCCCTGACGTGGCCGCGCAGGTGGCACTTTCCTGCCTGCTCAAGCGGCGAGATGTCGCCCTGATGACGGTCGAGGCCGACGTGACGGTGGGCCAACTGCTCTCGACACTCGCGCGCGCCGGTGACGCCGTCTACACGATCTGCCGCGGTGACGAGCCCGTGGAATGCCTCAAACTCGTCGAGTTCGCCGATGATCTCGGTCTGAAGGTGGTCGCGGCCGGCAAGGGGAAGAACAACCCGATGCGCCCGACCGACACGCCGGATGACGTTGCGGACGAGGCGATGCGCAAGCACATGAATCCGAAGATGCTGTGTTCCTTCACCGACGGCACCAAGACGCAGATCGAAATGGCCGCGCTCGCCAACGCGACGGGGTTCACCGTCGACGTGCCCGGAATGCACGGTGTGGCATGCGATGTCGCCGACCTCGCGACCACGCTGATCCCCAAGGCCGCCGGCGGGATCGTCGCCTCGACCGGACCGGTCGTCGAGTACGTCACCGGTGACGTCGCGCCGGGCGTGTTCGTGATCGTGGAGTCCGAGGACGACGTGGTCACGGCCGAGCTGGAGTACCTCAAGCTGGGCACGGGCCCGTTCTTCGCGCTGTACCGGCCGTATCACCTCGCCTCGATCGAGGCGCTGCAATCCGTCGGGGAGGCCGTACTCGACCGCAGGCCGTCGTTCCAGGCGACGCAGTGGCGTGCCGATGTGATCGCACACGCCAAGGCCGACCTGGCTTCCGGCACGGTCCTCGAGGGTATCGGTGGCCATCACGTCCATGGAACCGCTCATGACGCGGCCGAGGCGCGGGCGAACCGTGGCCTCCCGATCGGGCTCGCCGCCGGATGTCGGCTGGTCCGCGACGTGGCGCGGGGCCAGATGCTCACCTATGACGACGTCGCCGTCGACGAGACCCGGCCGTTGGTGGCGCTCCGACGGCTGCAAGACGCGCTCCAGCTCACTGGGGTCCTTCCGGAGGCCACGGCCGATGTCGTGAGGGGACTGGTGCGGCCATGACGGGTGAGCTCGTTTCGAACGAAGAATCGGCGCGTCGGGCCCTCGGCACGATGTGGCGGATCCGGATGTTCGAAGAGGCCGTCGAGGAGCTGTACGGCCGCGGTCTGATGCACGGAACGATGCACCTGTCGGTCGGGCAGGAGGCGTCCTCGACGGGTAGCTGCCTGCCGCTGCGGCCGACCGACATGATCACCTCGACGCACCGCGGCCACGGCCACTGCATCGCCAAGGGTGCCGACCTCGAACGGATGATGGCGGAGCTCCTGGCGAAGGACACCGGGTACTGCCGCGGGCGCGGCGGTTCCATGCATATCGCGGACGTGGCCACCGGGAACCTGGGCGCCAACGGGATCGTCGCGGGCGGCATCCCGATCGCCACGGGCGCTGCGCTCGCGCAGCGGATGCAGGGCACCGACACCGTCGTCATCAGCTTCTTCGGCGACGGGGCGGTGAACGAGGGCGCGTTCCACGAGGGCGTGAACCTCGCCGCCATCTGGGACCTCCCGGTCGTGTTCGTCTGCGAGAACAACTTGTACGGGATGTCGATGTCGTCGGCGAAGTCGACCCGGCTCGCGCACATCAGCGAGCGCGCAGCGGCGTACGGCATTCCGGGAATCACCGTGGACGGCAACGACATCCAGGCCGTGTACGACGCGGTCGGCGCCGCGGTCGATCGCGCGAGGCGTGGCGAGGGGCCGACGCTGGTGGAGTCGGAGACCTACCGCTGGCGGGGCCACTCCAAGAGCGACAAGAACCTGTACCGCACTCGCGAAGAAATAGAGGAGTGGAAGACGCGGGACCCGATCGCGCGCTTCGAGAAGACGGTGACGGACGCCGGAACCCTCGACCAGGCTGCGGTGGACTCGATCCGATCCGAGGCGCGGGAGGCGATCCGCGACGCCGTGCGGCGTGCCAGTGCTGCGCCACCGGCTCGCGCGGAAGACCTGCTGACCTCGGTCTACGCGGAATGAGGGGGAGAAGAAGCATGTCAGCGACGATCCCGGCGACCACCGGCGCGCCCGAGAGCGCGGCGCCGGAATCCCCAGGGGCGGCGGCGCGGCGGCCGAATACCGACGTGACGCTCGTGCCGCCGACGCGCCCGACGGAGCCCAGCGCGGCGCGAGGCGCGGGGCAGGACGCCTCGCGCGCCGCCGGCAGCCGGGTGATCACGTACGCCGAAGCCGTGCGCGAAGCGATGGCGGAGGCGATGACGGCCGACGACCGGGTGTTCCTGTTCGGCGAGGACGTCGGCGTCTACGGGGGAGCGTTCGGTGTCAGCGCCGGGCTGTTCGAGCGGTTCGGGCCGGAGCGGGTGCGCGATACCCCGATCTCGGAGCTGGGCATCGTCGGAGCCGCCGTCGGCGCGGCGCTCGCGGGCATGCGCCCGATCGTCGAGATCCAGTTCTCCGATTTCACCAATCAGGCCATGGATCAGATCGTCAACCAGGCGGCGAAGATCCACTTCATGCTCGGCGGTGCGGTGCACGTGCCGCTGGTGTTGCGGGCGCCCGGCGGGTCGGGAACCGGTGCCGCAGCGCAGCATTCACAGAGTCTCGAGGCGTGGTTCGCCCACGTCCCCGGCCTCAAAGTGGTGATGCCCGCGACGCCGGCGGACGCGAAGGGACTGCTGCTCGCCGCCATCGACGACCCGAACCCCGTCATCTTCCTGGAACACAAGCTGCTCTACCCGACCACCGGCGAGGTGGCCGAGGGGGCCGGACGGATCCCGCTGGGTCAGGCGGCGGTGCGCCGCACAGGTGACGATGTGACCATCGTCGCCACCAGCGTGATGGTGCCCCGAGCGCTGCAGGCCGCCGAGGAGCTCGCCGCGGACGGGATCGAGGCCACGGTGGTCGATCCGCGGACGATCAAGCCCTTGGACGCGCCGACGATCCTGGCGGCGGTGAAGCGGACCGGCCGCGTACTGCTCGTGCAGGAGGCTCCGGGGACGGCCGGATTCATGGCCGAGATCGCGGCTCGCATCGCCGAATCGGATGCGCTGTACTACCTGTTGGCGCCGATCCGCCGGCTGTGCGGACTCGACGCGCCGATACCGTATGCGCCGCAACTGGAGAAGGCGTCGGTGCCGCAGGTTCCGGACATCGCCGCGGCCGCCCGCGACCTGATGAAGGACCTGTGATGCGCGACGTCGCGCTGGTCATGCCGAAGATGTCCATGACCATGGAGCAGGGCCAGATCGTGGTGTGGCACGTCGAGCCGGGCGCCCACGTGCGCGCCGGCGACGCGGTCTGCGATGTGCTCACCGACAAGGTCGACATGGAGGTGGAGTCTCCGGTCGAGGGCACCCTGGCGCGCATCGTCGCGGACGTCGGCGCCACGATCCCGGTGGGAGACCCCATCGCGTACATCGCCACCGAGGCCGACGAACTGCTCGAAGGCCTGATCGGTCCGGACGGCGTCGTGGGGGGCGAGGCCGACACGGACGCGGCACCGATCGGCACCGGCGCGCCGGCGGAGCCGGGATCGACCGGTGCCGACCGGCTCGCCACCCCGCCCTCTCGTCAGGGTCCCCGACCGGTGGTGCCCGGGGCGCGTAGCCGTGCGGCGCGGTTGAAGATCGACCTCGCCACCATCACCGGCACGGGGACGGGCGGTCTCATCACGATGGCCGATGTGAACCGTGCGGCGCAGGCCTTCGCGACGCAGGCACCGCCCCCGGCGCAGCGGTCCGCCGCAGTGCCGGCGGCGTCCCCGGCGCTCACGGCCGCGACAATGCCTGCTGCGTCATATGTCTCGGCTGCGCCTCCGGTACCCGCCGCGCCGCCTGCGGGATCGCCGCCCCCGATCGCCGGGTCGCCATCCGGCAGCGACCGACCCGGTGCCAACCGACTCGACAGCGCCCGGTTCGACAGCGCCCTCGAGACCTATCGCCGCAGCGTTCGGCAGACCGTTGCCCGGGTCATGACCGAGAGCGCCGCCGTTCCCCAGTTCACCGCCTATGCGGATCTCGACCTGCGCCCGCTCGCCGCCGCGCGCCGCGGTATCGGCTGGACCACCCTGCTCGCGGTGGCCTTCGCGAAAACCCTGCGCCTGCACCCGGAGTTGGCCAGCACCTGGGTCGACGGCCGGTCGCAACCCGCCGACCGCATCGGCATCGCGCTCGCCGTCGACACCCCTGTCGGCCTGCTGGCTCCCGTCGTCATCGACGCGGATCGCCGCC
Organism: Nakamurella sp.; assembly: GCA_017848755.1. Classification (GTDB taxonomy): domain Bacteria; phylum Actinomycetota; class Actinomycetes; order Mycobacteriales; family Nakamurellaceae; genus Nakamurella. Next base: position 27,528 of record JAFIHI010000071.1, read on the forward strand.
CGGCCGACGATGTCGAGCGAGACGTCCGGCGCGTGGTCGCATCCGCGCGGGACGGCCACCTCGGCCCGGACGCCATGTCGGGTGCCACCGCCACCCTGTCGAACCTGGGCACCTTCGGTGTCGTGAGGTTCCAGGCGCTGGTCACGCCGCCGCAGGTGTGCGCCCTGTCGGTCGGCGTGATCGGTGAGATGCCGTTCGCCCCCGGTGGCGGCACGCTCGGGGTACGGCTCGGCTGCACCGTGGGTCTGACCGTCGATCATCGTGCCGCCGACGGCGCCGACGCCGGCCGGTTCCTCGCCGATTTCGCCGACCTCATCCGCCGACCCGACAGCCTTCTCGCGCCGGGCTGATCCCTCCGCGGGCGTGGCGCCGAGTATGACGATGTTCGCGGCTCGCGCCGTCGCTTTCGAGCAGCAACAGCACCAAGGGCGCATCCCTGGGCGCGCGCTCGATCGTGTTCATGGTGCGCCCGTCGGTCCCGGACCTGCAGCGGATGAGAGTATGCGCAGCGTGTCCTGTCCCGCTTGCCGGTCGCTCCCGGTCATCGCGAGCCACGCAGGGTGCATCGGGTCGGCCAGCTCGCGTGCGAGGTGACCGATCCGTTTGCTGTCGCTTCCATTCAGCCGCCGCGCTTCCGCGGCGTGGTCATGGATGCATGCGGCCAACACGGCAGCGTCCTGCAGATGACGGCCGGCGTCGTTGCTGTCGGAAAGATGCGCGGCGCCTTTCAAGATCAGCGCACCAAGCTCGTCCGGAACACTGAACCTGACAATCAGCGCGTCGTCCGAAACCTGATAGATCATCGTGCGTCGGAGGGCTTGGGTTCCGCCGGTGACGCGGAACATGGGGCGCCCGCGAAGCCGTTGCCGAGCCCGCGGCGGCGCGTGATCGGCGATCATGACGTCGATCTTCTCAACGCCAGCGCTGCCCGTGCGCTCGAAGCGGTAGTGCGGGGCTGCCTTGTCGCGCGGGTCGGACGGTGCACGAAGCTTGTAACCGAGAGCCGTGATCAGCTGATGCGCCTCGCTGGCGACGGTCGGATCGACCTCGACATGCAGAAGCAGGTCGACATCGTCGGTGGGGCGCACCACGTCGATGTCGTGGGCAAGCGCGTGAAGCTGGACCATGGCGCCGCCAATGAGGGTCCATTTCGCCGCCGGCAGGAGCCGCGCAAGCTCGAAGGCGCACGGCCACGGCCTCGTCCAGCCGCCGGGCGGGCTTGGCAGAGAGACCATGCGCCTGCTGACCGTCACCGCAGAGCCGCCAGCCGCGTGCCGATGAAGGCGAGACCGGCGGCCCTTTCCCGCGAGTCAAGACTGCCGGCGAGATCCAGAGCGACCGTGACCAGATCGGCGACGCGGCCCTCCGGCACGCCGCCGGTCACGCGGAGCGTCACATTCCCGCCAGGATCCTCGACCAGGAAGAACCGTTCGACGAGCTTCGCGACACCTGACCGGTCGACATACCCGTCCACTGTCGGCCGGGCCGAACCGGCAAGCCCCAACGCCGCTGCGATACCCGCGTCCGCGTCGACCGCCGAGCCGGCCGTCAGTACCAGCTTCTCTCGCAGCTCGGCGAGAAACGACGCAGACGCGCGGTAGTTGGTGGCACTTGATCGCCGTGCGGCTGCGCGCACCAGGGCGGGCGCCGATATACCGCGCAATCTTGCTTTGAGCCGTGACCGCTCGGTTGCCCCCAACCTGCCCGTCGTTCCTCTGCGAACGAAATCCAATGCCGCCTGTACGGTCTCCGACGACCACGGCCGGCCACGGCCCACGCCTTGCGTGTGCAGTCGCTGCGCCGACCGGGCATCGATCAGTATCGACGTCCCCACTACATCGGTGCGATAAAGGCGACCCGATGCGACCAAGCGCTGGATCTGACGCGCGCCGACGCCGAGCAGAGACGCGGCGTCCTTGGTTGTCATGAGGGCTGCACCTATCGCCATGACATAAATAGTCGTACTAGCGACCTATTCTGTCAATATGCCCGTGCTCTGCTGCCCAGCAGCGGCGGCCGGGAACCAGGTCGCGAAACCGGCAGCCGTTCGGGTGCGGCATCGAGTATGACGATGTTCGCGGCTCGCGCCGCCGGTCTCGTTCCGGAAGCGCTGGAAGTCTGATTTCTCCGACCACATCGGGCGTTTCACTCGGCGCGGCCGGTTGACACCTCGCGTGGCCGGACGCTACGAAGGCCATACCTGTCGCGCACCTCCCGTCACACGCGTCACTCCAGTGTCGGACGTTGCCGGCACCTACGAGGGGAGAACTGGTGACGTCGAGGACCCGGGGGATGGCGCTCGTCGCATCGGCCGCGCTGCAAGTGATCGGTTCGGCGAGATCGGCATCATCTTCGCCGCAGCCATCGCAGGTTTCGCCGCTACGCTCTCTTCCGCGGTCTTGGTTGCATCGCTTGTCGCATCAAGAAGACTGGCTGAGTCTGACGCGCTC
>JAFIHI010000072.1 GCA_017848755.1 Nakamurella sp.
GCGGGCGACCACGGCGCCGAGCGAATCGGCCTCGGAGGAGCGCGTCACCACGAGGCCGGTGGCGACCGACAGCAACAGCGCCGGGATCTGCGAGACCAGACCGTCGCCGACCGAGAGCAGCGCGTACGTGTTCAGCGCGTCCGTCACGGCCATGCCGTGCGAGAGCACCCCGATCGCGATGCCGCCGATGAGATTGATGATCACGATGATGATGGCCGCGATCGCGTCGCCCTTGACGAACTTCGAGGCGCCGTCCATCGAGCCGTAGAAATCGGCTTCCGCGGCGATCTCGGCACGCCGCCGCCGCGCGGTCTTCTCGTCGATCAGGCCGGAGTTCAGGTCGGCGTCGATCGCCATCTGCTTGCCGGGCATCGCGTCCAGCGTGAACCTCGCGCCGACCTCGGCGACGCGCGCGGCGCCGGAGGTGATCACCACGAACTGCACCACCAGCAGGATCGCGAAGATCACCAGGCCGATCACCAGCGATCCGCCGATCACGAAATGCCCGAACGCGCTGATCACGTCGCCCGCGAAGCCGTTGGTGAGCACCAGGCGCGTGGCAGAGATGTTGAGCGCGAGGCGAAGCAGGGTCGCGACCAGCAACAACGACGGGAAGGAGGAGAAGTCGAGCGCCCGGTGCACGTACATGGCGACCAGCACCACGAGCACGGCGAACGCGATGTTGACGGCGATCAGGATGTCGAGCAGCTGGGCCGGCATGGGCACGACCAGCATGATCACGATCGCGACGACGCCGATCGGGATCGCGAGCTGGCTCAGCCTGCTGGTCTTCAAGGGCACCTCGATGGTCGAGTTCCGCGGCTTCCGAGCCACAAGGTGCCGTCCTGGCAATAGTCGAATCGGCAGTGCTGGGCAGGACTTGAGGTGAGCGCGGTTTCGGGTATGACGCCGTTCGCGCGCGCCGCGCGCCGGGCCGAGTCGGGATCTCCAGGCGCAAACGTGGGGGAGCGGAGCTATGCGGTGCGGGCGAGGGCGGGCATGCGGGTGCCGGTGGCCACCCGGTGCGTTCCGGCGGCCGAGCCCTTGGACTTCAGCGTCATGACGAACGCCAGCACGATCGCCACCGCCCGGTAGAGGTCCTCCGGGATCTCCTGGCCGATCTCGCACGCGGCGAAAAGCGTTCGGGCGAGCGGGATGTCCTGCACCATCGGGATGCGGTTCTCGCCGGCGAGCTTGCGGATGCGGGCGGCGACGTGGTCGGCGCCCTTCGCGACCACCCGGGGTGCGCCGGTGCCGGGCACGTACTTGAGCGCCACGGCCACGTGGGTCGGGTTCACCAGCACCACGTCGGCGGTGGGAACGGCCTGCATCATCCGGCGGCGGCTCATCGCCATGGCGCGAGAACGGCGCTGCCCCTTGATGTACGGGTCGCCCTCCATGTTCTTCATCTCTTGTTTCAGCTCGTACTTCGTCATCTTGAGCTGCTTGTTGTTCCGCTTCTTGACGACGGCGAAGTCGGCGATCGCGAGGACGAGACCGGCCAGTGCGGCGAAGCGCAGTACGTTCAGCGCCGTCGACACCGCGATGCCCACCACGGTCGCGATCGGCAAGGATCCGGCGCCGTACACGGTGGGGATCAGGCTCTCGATCGACAGGTACACGACCAGGGCCAGCGCGATCGACTTGCCGAGCATCTTCGCCGCCTGCCACGCGCCCTGCGGACCGAACATGCGCTTGAGACCGTTCAGCGGGTTCAGCTTCTTCGCCTGCGGCATCAGCAGTTTCGGCGACACCCAGATGCCGCCCTGCACCGCGACACCGATCACGCCGATGATCGCGATGACGATGGCCAGCGGCAGGAAAGCCTTGACCGCGTCCATGGCGGCGGCGTGCCCGACCTTCAGCGCGTTGCCGACATCCGGGTCGCGGATGATCCAGCCGACCTGGACGAACGCCGCGGTCGCCACGTCCATCAGTGAGCTGAAAACCCCCGGCAGCAGCCAGGTCGCGGCGAGCATGCCGAACCAGGCGCCGATCTCCGGGGTGTTGCCCACCCGTCCTTCCTGCCGCGCCTTCTTGATCTTGCGCGGGGTGGCCTTCTCGGTGCGTTCTTCGGTGCTGCCGCTCTGTCCACTCATGCCCGCCCCCTCATCCGATCACCTGCCCGATGAGGGCGCCGACCCGGTCCGCGATCTGCACCACGGTGCCCGGCATCAACGTCAGGCCCACCCCGACCAGCAGCAGGGTCAGCCCGATCTTGATCGGGAAGCTCATGGTGAACGCGTTCAGTTGCGGCGCAATGCGATTGAGTACGCCCAGGCCGATGTCGGCGATGAACAGCACCAGGATCAACGGACCCGCGATCTGCACCGCCCCGATGAACATCTCGGTGACGCCATGTGTGACGGTCTGCCCCAGCGCCGCCATCGAGATCGACGCGTCGAGCGGTACCGCCGTGAACGTGCGGAAGAAACCCTGGAAGATCACCAGGTGCGCGTTGGTCGCGAAGATCAACGTGGTGGCGAGGATGGCGTAGAACTTGCCGAGGACGGTCGTCATGGTCGTGGTGAGCGGGTCGTAGGAGGCGGACATCGCGAAACCGCCGAACACGTCGAACATTCCGCCGGCCATCTCGATCGCGCTGAAGAGCAGCCGCGTGATGAAGCCGAGGCCGACGCCGATCACGATCTGCCACAGCAGCGAGCCGAGGATCGGCAGCAGTTCGATCGCCGGCGCGTGCGGCCTGGTGGTCGCGACGAGCGCCAGCCCGATCGCGACGGACAGCATCACCTTGACGGTGTGCGGCACACCGCCGGTGGCGATCGGCGGCGCGACCGTGGCCCAGGCCAGGACGCGCGCGCTCACCAGCAGCAGCGTCACCAGGGTGGTCACGTCGATGTCGAAGGTCATGGCATGCCAGGTCGCGTGGCTGTTGGGGTCATGTCAGGGTCATGTCGAGGTCGCTACGGGATCGCTTGCGGCGCAGGCTATCCGAGCAGGGACGGAATCTGCCGGAACAGATCCTGGGTGAACGTGATGATCGTGTTCAGCATCCAGCTTCCGGACGCGATCAGCGCCGCGGCGACGCCGATCACTTTCGGCACGAACGCCAGCGTGAACTCCTGGATCTGCGTCGCGGCCTGGAACATGGACACCGCGAATCCGACCACGAGCGCGGTGACCAGGGCGGGAGCAGCGAGCTTCGCGGAGACCTGCAACACGTCGAAGGCGATCGCGATGATGTGGGTATCGGTCATGGCAGTCTTCCTTATCCGGTTTGGTAACTCTGCACGAGGGTGGTGATCACCAGGCCCCACCCGTCCACCAGGACGAACAGCAGCAGCTTGAACGGCAGCGCCACCGACACCGGCGGGAGCATCATCATGCCGAGGCTCATCAGCGACGACGAGACGACGAGATCGATGATCACGAAAGGGATGTAGATGACGAACCCGATGATGAGCGCGGCCCGCAGCTCCGAGAGCACGAACGCCGGGATGATGGTGGTCAGCTCCAGCGCGGCGTTGTTCGGCGGGTTCGGCAGATGGCCGGCGCGGAGCATCAACGCGATCTCCTGCGGCCGGGTGTGCGCCAGCATGAACTGTCGCAGCGGCGCGATGCCGTCGTGCCAGGCGTGCGCGCGATCCTTGGACCCGTCCAGGAACGGTGCGATGCCCGCGTCGTAGACCTTCGAGAGCACCGGCCCCATCACGAACATCGATAGGAACAGCGCGAGCCCGGCCAGCACCTGGTTCGGCGGCACGGTGGAGAGCCCCAGGGCGTTCCGGCTCAGCGACAGCACCACGAAGATCTTCGTGAAGCTGGTGAGCAGCAATAGAAGTGACGGTGCGACCGCCAGCAGCGTGATGAGCAGCAGCACCGTCAGCGACTGGCTCGGCTCGTTGCCGATGTTCAACGAGATGCCGGCTCCGCCGCCGGTGGTGGGCACCACCGGCGCCACCGGAGCGACGGGGGCGGTGGGTGCCGTGAGCGTGGGAGGCAGTAGCGCCCCGGTCGTCGGGGCGACCGGAGGCGTGGGGCCGCCGGGAGCCGCGGCGGCGGCCAGCGCACCGGGGCCCAGCACCATCAGCGTGGTCAGTGCAGCGAGAGCGGTTGCCAGCCAACCGGTCCGGCGTCGCGCGGGCCGCTTCGGCCCGGCGCGAAAGTGTCCTCTCGAAACCTCGGAGCGTCCCTGCCCCTCATCGGTCGGGTGCCGGATCATCCCTTCCGAGCTGTCAGATCCCGCAATGCGTCGAGGGTTTGCCGCCAGGTGGCGGGGGACAGGGCCGAGCCCGCGAGGGGTCCGGTATCGCGCGCGGGTCGCGTTTTCGCTGGGTTTCCGGGTATGACGCTTTTCGCGGCGCTGGCGCGCCGGGCACGGATCGTCTCGATATCGGCCGCGGTGAGCGTCCCCGCCAGCTCCGCCGGGCTCGATGGGATGGCGCTGGCGGCGCCCGCGAGCAGGGCATCCGCGAGATACGGCTCCGCATCGGGGATGTCGTGCGACCCACGAACATCGTCATAGGCGGTGCGTTGGCGGGGGATGCCGCTTCGCCTGGTGGACGGGTCCATCTCCGCGAGGGCCGCCGAGACGGCGTCGAGTTCGAGTTCCCCGAGCACCCGGACCGATGAATCGGTGACGCCCACGATGAGCGCGCGGTCGGCCACCCGGAGCACCGCCACCGAGCTCGCCCTGGACAGGTTCTGCCGTCCGAGCACGTCGATCAGCCGGCCGGTGCGCAGACCCCGTCGCCGGCCGCCGCGCATCTTCTTGGCGACCATCCAGATCAGGCCGATCACCACGGCCAGCGATATCAGCAGCCGCCCCACGAGTTCCACGGTTTGCATGGCACGTCACCGCCCGGTTTCGTCGGCGACCACCTGCAGGATCCGCAAGCCGTAGTTCTCGTCGACCACCACGACCTCGCCGTGCGCGATGAGCCTGCCGTTCACATAGAGGTCGGCGGGGGCGCCCGCGGCGCGGTCGAGTTCGATCACGGCGCCAGAGCGCAGCGCCAGCAGGTCGTTGATGGTCATCTGCGTGCGACCGAGTTCGACCGTGGCCTGCATCTGCACGCCGCGGAGGAGGTCGAGGCGGTGCGCGGGTGGTTCGATGGGGTCCACCGGGCGACCTTGAGCCGGAACCGCGCCGCGCATGGTGGCGGAGGTCGAACCCGCCACACTGCCGAGCGGGGCCGCGCCGACGACCAGTGCCGCGCGGGCCTCGCCCTCGTCGGTGAGCGTGACGCTCGCCGCATCGTGGAGCGCGAGCACCTGTTGCATGGCGCTTGCCGGATTGGCGACCGTGGTGGACCCGATGCTCACCTCGCCGATCGCGAGGCATGCCGCGGTGGCGGCGGGGCCAAGCGCGGCGATGAGATCCGGCGGTGCGGCCGGGGAGTCGAGCAGCTGCTGCGCGATCTCGTCATCGACGATCAGGGCGAGTTTGCCGGAGGCGCGGCCGCTGAACTCGACCAGCACGGCCTGCCCGGCGAACGACAGATCCGGCTGCGCGGACGTCGGTTCGCCGACGGTGAGGGTGTCCGAAAGCCCCCACGACCCGGCGACGGCCGAGGCCGCCGCGGACAGTTGTGCGGTCACTGATGTCGCCAGGTCGATGGCCACGGCTCGCTCCTTAGAGTCTTTCCAGCGTGTCTGTGATGAGGGCCGCGAGATGTGAGCCGGCGCGGCCGGCCACGGCGTTCGCGTAGGTCATGTCGCCGACCTTCACGGCCAGGGGGACCCCGACGCGGTGGTCCAGCGTGATCACATCGCCCGCGGAGAGCTCGAGCACCCGCGTCGGCGTCATCTGCGTCGGCTCGAACTCCACCGTCACGTCGACCGTCGTGCCCGCGAGGTGGGTCGCGACGCGCCGGGCCTCGCCGCTGACGCGGAGCAGCGTGTCGGTGTCCTTGTCGGCGCGGGCACGTTGGGCATTGAGCTTCGGCAGCAGCGGAGCGAGCGGGATGGCGAGGCTCATCTCGCAGCGCTCCTTGCCGATCGCGAGGTCGAACAGCGCGACCAGCGTGGCGTCGGTGCCGCTCACGGCCTGCACGAACTGGGGGTTGTATTCGATCGCTCCAATGCTTGGCTGGATCACCACGACCGGCTCCAGCGCGTAGGTGAGGACGCCGACCATTTGATCGAGCAGGCCCTTCATGAGCGTCGTCTCGATGTCGGTGAGCGTGCGATCGGGCTGGGTGCCGCCGGGGCCGCCGAGCATGTGGTCGATCGCGGTCAGCGCGACGGGGAGTGAGAACTCCATCACCGCCGTGGTCTGCAGCTGCGGGATCCCGATAGGCACGATGAGGGTCGGCAGCGGCCGGCCGGTGACGTACTCCTCGTAGGTCTGCTGGCTGATGTCGGTCGGCTTGACATGGCACACCTGCCGCAGACCGCTGGTGAGCAGCGTGGTGAGCCGGCGCGCGAACGTCTCGAAGGTCACCTGAAGCAGGCGAACGCCCTCGCGGGACAGCTTGGTGGGGCGGCGGAAATCGTATGCCGCGACGCCGGCGCGCGACGACGTCAGCGTGCGGGCACCCCAAGGCTCCTCGGTGACGGCGTCGAGCGGCATACCCAAGCTATCGGCATGCGGCCCGGTCACTTTAAAGGCGCGAGCCACTTTAGGAGCACAGGACACTTTCGGGGCGCGAAGGGTCTCCGCGCACCGTGGTGTGCCGAACATCGTCATACTCGCTGCCGGTGCCCATGCCGATGCCGGATCCCGGCCCCGTCCATGGGGGCGGGCACGGGCCGCGTCCCTGCGGCCGCTGCTGGATCTACTGGATCACGAATTGGGTCAAGAAGACGTCGAACACCTCCCCCGGGTAGGCCTTCTTTAGTGCGGCCAGGACTTGCGCGGTCAACGATTTGCGCGCTTTGTCGGTGGTGAGCTCGGCCACGCCGCGGTTGGAGAACGTGTCGATCAGGATCTGCGAGGCCTGGACGGTCTCGAAGGTCTCGGCGGTCGCCTTGCCCTTCACCAGCTGGATCGCGATCTGCACCTTGAGGAAGTGGCCCTCGCTCAGGGACAGCGTCATCGCATCCATCTGCACCATGGCGCCGCCCTCGGGCGGTGGGGGCGGCCCGGGCTTCTTCAAGAAGAAGAAGTACACCCCGCCGCCGGCCGCGGCGAGCAGCAGCACCGCGACAATCGCGATGAGAATGATCTTCTTGCCGCCCTTGGTCTTCTCCGCGGCGCCTTCGTCCTTGCCGTCCTTGGCGTCGCCGCCCTTGGGCGGGGTCCGGTTCGGCCCGGCGCTCGCGCCCTTCCGCTGGTCGGTGATGGTGGCCATGGTGTTCTCCTCCTACTTCGACGGCGGCGCCGGGGCGCCGGTCGTCGCTGGGACGGTGCTGTGCGCTTGCGTTCCGCGGGCTGCCGAGGGTGCGGCGGACGTGGCCGAGGCTGCCGGCGCAGTGGCGGCCGCGGTGTGCGAGGCGGCCGATGTGGGTGACGGTGCCGGTGACGCTGCTGCCGCCTTCGCTGCTTTCCCCGCGGCGAGCAATGCGTTCCCGGCCACCGCCGGCAGCGACGAGAGCACCACGATCTCGACCCGGCGGTTCCGCGTGATGGACAGCGGATTGTCGGGCGGGACGAGCGGCCGCTGGTCGGAGAACCCCACGGCGGAGAGCTGCCGGTTACCCAACCCGTGGTTCTCCAGGTATCGCACCACGGACGATGCCCGCGCCGACGAGAGTTCCCATCCGCTCGGGTACGGATAGGTCGAGACGTCGACCTGGTTGGTGAACCCGTCCACCTCGACGTTGTTCGCCACCTTGGCGACGGCCGGGGCGATCGCCGCAAGAAGCTCCTGCCCCTTCGGCAGCAGGGTCGCGCTGTTCCCCGGGAAGACCAGCGCGTCGGTCACCACGGTGATGATCAGGCCGCGCTGGTCGATGGCGTAGTTCACCGCGCCGGACATGCCCGCCTTCGCCAGGCGGGCGTCGATCTCGGCCTGGATCGCGGCGAAGTTGTCCAGTTCGAGCTTGATGGCGGCGTCGAGCTTCTTGTCTCCGGTGTCGATCACGAATCCCGCGGCGGTCTGCGTCTGCGCATTCTTGTTGTTCGCGACGGGCTTGTCGGTCGCGCCCTGGCCGCTCTTCCCACTGTCCGCGCCCTGCTTGCCGTCCAACCATCCGCCGAGGTTCGGCACCGCAGCCTCCGCCGCGTTCGTCGTGACCGGAACCTCGGGCAGCGTCGGCGGCTGCGCGACGTCGTTCGCGTTGGAGTCGTTCAAGGCGGGCGACCCGTCCAGCACCCCGATCGATCCGTTGCCGAAGACGGCCGCCAACGAGTACTTCAGCTGCACGAACTTCGACTGGTTCAACGCGGAAATCGCGAACAACACGATGAACAGGGCCAGCAGGACCGTGAGAAGGTCGGCGTAGGTGACCAGCCACCGCTCGGAGTTGTCATGCTCCTCGCCGTGGCCGGCCCCCTGACGCCCCCGGCCTCGACCGCCCCCTCGTGCGGTCGAGGCCTTGCCCGACGCCCCCGATGGCATCTACGCCACCTCCTTGGCGGGTCCCTGCGAGTCCGGCATCATGCTCTGCAACTTGCGGGCAATAAGCCGCGGGCTGGCGCCGGCTTGAATGGCGAGCACGCCTTCGATGGCCAGTTCCATCTGCTCGCATTCGACTTCGCTGATTCGCTTCAAGCGGGTGGCCATCGGCAGCCAGAAGACGTTCGCCATCATCACGCCCCACAACGTGGCGATGAACGCGCCGGCGATCTTTCCGCCGAGCGAACTGGTGTCGGACAGGCTGCCCAGCACGTGCACCAGACCCAGCACAGTTCCGATGATGCCGATGGTCGGCGAGTAGCCGCCCATGTCGGTGAAAAGCTTCGCGGCGACCTTGTCGGACGCCCGCTTGGCGTCGATCTCGGCGCCCATGATCTCCGCGATCTCGTCGGAATCCGTTCCGTCGACGGCCATCTCGAGCGCCTTCTTCAGGAACGGGTCTTCGATCTTGGCGATCTCGCCGTCCAGCGCGAGCAGGCCCTCACGGCGGGCCCGCTCGGCGAGGGAGACGATCACCTGGACGTTCTTGGCCGGGTCGCCGACCTTCGCCGTCATGGCCTGCACGATCGCCTTGGGCAGCCGCATCGCATCCTTGAGGATGGAACCGGCGACGGCCGCGCCGATCGTTCCGAAGATCACCAGGATCATCGGCGGAAGCAGGAACATCGAACCGATGTTGCCGCCCTCGAGGATCAGTGAGATGACGATGGCGCCGAGCGCGAGCCCGATGCCGACGAGGGTAGCCGGATCCATTACATATCACCCGGCCTGAGCTCGACGACGGTTCCCAGCGGCGGGCGGTCCGCCGTCGTCGGCGCGCTGCGGCGCTCCATCGGCAGGTGATAGGCGGCGGCGGCCGTCTCCGCGCGGTAGGCGCGAACCATCTGGGAGAGTTCCTCGATCGATTCGCAGATCACGTACCGCGTGCCGTTGACCAGAGTCACGACGGTGTCCGGCGTGGCCTCTGCGCGTTCGATGAGGTCGGGGTTCAGTGCGAACACTGGACCGTTCAACCTCGTCAAAAGCAACACGGCAACCATCCTTGGTTTGTCACCGAGGCCATCCGTGGCCCCCGTACTTGTTCTGATCGGCCGCCAGGGGCCCGTCTTGAATGTTGTCGCTTCGTAATCTGACGTATCGACCGATCGGCTGATGGGCACGAAAAAACGACCGGGTATGACGCTGTCCTGCGTCATACCCGGTCGGCGAGGGGAGAGGAACTGCGGGGGACCTGCGCTGAGGCAGGGCTCGTACTGCCGGGACTACTGCTTCAGGGAGACCAATGTCTGCAGGATCTGGTCGGCGGTGGTCACCGTCTTCGAGTTCGCCTGGTAGCCGCGTTGCGCGATGATCAGGTCCGTGAGCTGCGCCGACAGGTCGACGTTGCTCATCTCGAGCTCACCGGTGGTGATCTTGCCGATGGAGCCGCTGTCCGCTGCCCCGAAAACGGGGTCTCCGGACCCGCCGGTCATATTGAACTCAGTGTTGCCGATCTTCTCGAGTCCGTTCGGATTGGCGAACGTCGCCAGGGTGAGCTGACCGAGGACGTCGGTGCCGCCGTCATCCCGGACGGCCGTGACGGTTCCGGAGGGGTCGACGGAGTAGGACACGTACTTGCCGGTCGGTGTCCCGGCCGCGCCGTAGATCGGTCCGGACGCGTCGTAACCGTTGAGGAGCGGCGAGAGGTCGAGCGCCTTCACGTTGGCGACAGCCGTGGGTTGGGTTTCCGGTGTGGCCCCGAGCTTGATGCCGGACACGACTGCGCCGTCGGCCGTCACCAGGTGTCCCATCTGGTCGAGGTGGAAACCGCCGGCGCGCGTGTACATGACCTGCTGGTTGTCGCCCTTCTGCACGACGAAGAACCCGTCCCCGTTGATCATCATGTCGGTGGCCACACCGGTCGACTGGGTCGAGCCCTGGCCCATGTCCATCTCGGTGCCGGCGAGTTTCACGCCGAGGCCGATCTGCCGCGCGTTCGTGCCGCCGGTGATCGGGGCGCCGGCAGCCGTGTTTCGGGCCGCGGCCGCGCCCTGCAGGGTTTGGCTCAGCGTGTCCTGGAACGCGGCGCGCGACGCCTTAAAGCCGGTGGTGTTCACATTGGCGATGTTGTTGGCGGTCACATCGAGCATCTGCTGGTGCGCCGTCAGCCCGGAGATTCCGGTGAAGAGAGAGCGAAGCATGGTGATGGCCTTCCTTTAGGCGTTGACGGTCGTCGGTGCAGGATCGGTGCCGGCCGGAGCTGAGTTATCTCCGGTTGTCCCTCCGGTTGTTGCTGGGCCGCTGGGACTATCGGCCCCGGTGGACCCGCCGGCGGGAGAGGTTCCCGCTGTGCCGCTGCCCGTTCCGTTGGTTGTCCCATTGCCCGTGCCGCCGCCCGCTGGGTTGGCGGCGTCGCCGACGGCGTTCGCGACGGCGAGGACCCCGGCGAGCGGCACGGCGAGGTCGCCGACGTGGAGCATCGCCTGCCCGCCGTGCAGCGACACGGCGTCGACGATGCCACTGGTCTGTTTGCCCGCCGGGTCGACGAACGAGATCGCCTTGCCGATCATCGCCGTGGCCGACGAAGCCTGTTGCGCAGCAACGAGATCGGTCAGCGTCGACGACATCGAGTTCATGGTCTGCACCTGCGACAGCATGGCGGTTTGGCTCATGAACTGTGAGGTGTCGGTCGGGTTGGTGGGGTCCTGGTACTTGAGCTGCGCGACCAGAAGCTGCAGGAACATCTGCGGGTCGAACATCTCGGTCGGTTTGCCGGTGCCGCTGGTGTTGACCTTCGCCTGGGTCGGGTCGTAGCCGGCGGGCAGAGTGGCCGGCGGGCCGACGGTGTCGATGGGTGCTGTCATGGAATCTGCATCTCCTACAGCAAACGGTCGAGATTGGACGCGGGGTCACTGGGGCGTCTCGCGTTCCGGGCGCTCCGCTCGACTCCGTCGACGGCGTCGCCCGATCCGGCGAGTGTGGCGTGGTCGCCTCCATGCGTGCGGGATCCCTGCTGTCCGGCTTGGTTGCCGCCCTGTGGGGGCGAGCCGAGTCCCACATCCACTCCGACAAATCCCTGATCGGCCAGATGCGCGCGAAGTTGAGGAAGTGCCTGCGAAATCGCGTGGTGCGCCGTCTGACCCGGGGACAGCGTCACGGTCAACACGCCGTGGTGGACGATTGCCGTCACGTTGACGCCGCCCAGCTCGGCCGGATGTACGGCGACCCGCATCTGGTACGTGCCGTCGGTCGCGGCGCGCAGCTGCGCGAGAGTACCGGCCAGATCCGGCTGTGACAGCGCCTGTGACAACGGCTGTGACGGCGGCGTGGGCGGTGGTGGAGTGGGGGCTGCGGCCGGCGTCGTAGGCGCGGGTGTCGCCGTGCCGGTTAGGTGCGCGGCCGGAGTCGCGGCTCCGGCAGTAGTCGCCGCGGCAGCGGTGGCAGCGGAATCCGTTGCCGTGGCACCGGTTCCGCTGCGATGCGTGCGTGCTTGGTCGATCGGGTTCGTCGGAGCGGCTGTCCCGATCGGCCCCGTCGGGTGCGTTTCGGGTGCCGCGGCCGTCGCAACCGCGAGCGGCTGTGTCGCGTGTGCGCTGCCCGCGCGTGCCGCGGCCGACGGCTGGGCGCCGACTATATGGCCGCCGCCGGGTGTGGTGCGCGCGTTCCCGCCTGTTGGTTCCTGGACGACCCGGAGCCCCTCCGGTGCGCCCGACCCCTGCGCAGCCGGCACGGGACCGGTGGATGGTGCTGCAGGGGAGTGTGCGACAGAGTGCGACGCGGCAGCCGAGTGTCCTCGCGAGGACGGCGTCGCCGCGGCCGGAACGACGACCGGGACGGTGACGGGCCCGGTGCTGTCGACACCGCCAGCGCCTGCGGTACCGCCGCCGGGGCCGGAGCTGGGGTTGTCGGCTCCGTGGCTCGGAATCGGCGCTGCGACGGGTGTTTCACCGCCCAGCCGGAGGGAACGTGCGCCGACCGGTAGCGCGGCGGGAGCGGCGGCAAGCGACGCATCGCCGGTCGCCCGAGGCAGTCCGGCGCTCGTCATCGGGTGCGACGCATGGTCGGTCACCGGCTGCACCGACGCCACCTGGTTCGGCTCCGCATGCGCATCGGTCGCCCGATGCTTACCCGGTGTGGGAGTCAGGACGTGGGCCGCTGCGGACCAGACGATGGCCACCCCAAGCTGGTCGGCGGCCGTTTCGCCGCCGCGCCCGCCCTGGGTGGTGCGGTCGGAGCGGTCGGACCCGTTGCCGGCCCAGTGCCGACCAATCCGTGGGGTGGCACCTCTCCCGTCTCGCACCATGTCCTGCCCGGAGTCGAGAGCAGCATCGATGCCGCCGCCGATGACGAAGCCGTGACTCGTCGGGATATCACTGCCGACTCCGCGGGAATCGTCCCGCCTAGCGGAATGAGCCCCCCCGTGGCTGTGTTCGCGGGACCTGGCCGCGGCAGCGGCATCCGAGATCACGCCCTCGATCACGTCGGCGAACGCATCGGTTGCTGCGTCGTCGGGCTTGGATCCGGCGCCGGAGCGACTGCCGGACGATGGGGCGCCGATGCGCGGCCCGAGATCGACGAGTGCTCCGGTCATCTCAATCTCGCAAGGGTGTCGGTGATGCTCCGGACGTATGCCTGCGTCGCCGGGTACGGCGGTACCCCGCCGAACTTCCGCACGGCGCCGGCGCCCGCGTTGTAGGCGGCCAGTGCGGAGGTGAGCGACCCGCCGAACGCGTCGAGGTTGCGGGCGAGCAATTTGCCGGCGCCGTTGATCGCCTGCTGCGGGTTGAACGGGTCGGTGACGCCCAGTCCGGCGGCGGTGCCAGGCATGAGTTGCATCAGGCCCTGGGCGCCCGCCGGGCTGACCGCATCGGTCTTGCCGCGGGACTCCGCCTGCGCGACGCTTGCGAGCAGTCCCGACGGCAGGTTGTACTTGGCTTCGGCGGTCGCGAAGTCCCCGGCGAAGGCGGCGACGGCGCCCGAGATCCCGGCGGCGGTGAGCTGGTCCGCCGTGAACCCTGCTCCGGGTGTCGTGGCGGCCAGTCCGGTCGTGGCCTGGGTGGCGGAAGCCGTCCCGTCGCTACTCGAGATCCCCAGCGACGCAAGCGGTACCGCGCGGGGCACGTCCGCGATCTGGGTACTGTCCCAGAGCCCCCGCAGGACGGGCGGGACGCCGAGCGCGGTGGTGGCCCCGGCGCCCACCGAACCGCCGCTGACCGAACCGTCGCCCGTCGGCACGATTCGCCGGATGGCGACCGGCGTGCGGTACATCTCGGTGATGTGGACCTTCTGTCCCGGCTGCGGAGCCTCGAGGATCTGGTTGTTGCCCAGGTAGATCGCGATGTGGTTGACGGGGCTGCCGAACGCGACCAGGTCTCCGGGCCGCGCCTCGGCGAGTGACGGCACGGCGGTGCCCGCCTTCGCCTGGTCCCGCGAGACCCGAGGCAGGTCGATGCCGAGGTCCTTGAACGTGAGCTGTACGAGTCCGGAGCAGTCCAGGCCGGACGTGGTGGTGCCGCCCCAGACGTAGGGGACGCCGAGATACTTCTTGGCGTCGGCAACCACATCGTCACCGGTGATACCGCCTGCCGCAGAAGCGGTGTCGGTGACTCCGGAGGCAGCGGGCGCTCCACCCGCGGTGCCCGCGGGCGCACCGGCCGATGCATCCCCGCTCTGCACGGCACGGTCCAGCGCCGTGGCGAATGCCTTCGCAGAGGACGGGGTAGCGGTGGTGTCCGTGGTCGAGGCAGTGCCGGCGAGGTTTCCGGTGGGCGCGGCGTAGGAGTTCGGGCTCACGGCCTGGATCTGCGCTTGGATCGCCGCGATCCGGTCCGAGATGGCCGCCAGCGCATCGCCCACCATCACGGGGCTCACCGCGACACCTCGTCATACCCGTCGGTGGCGGAGTGACGCGGGGTGGGAGTGGAAGCAACCGACGCGGCATCGGTGGGTGTGGCCTTCGGGGTTTCGGCGCCGCCCGGAATGACGGTGCCGGAAGGGTTGTGACGTCGGAAGACGGATGCGGCAATCTCGTCCTGAGCACGCTGGGCGAGGGCGGCCTGGCGTGCCCTCTCTGCGGCACGGGCCCGCTCGGCCAGTTCCTCCGCGCTCCGGCGGGAGATCGCGGCGTCCGTCAGATCGCTGCGACGGGCGGCGGCGGCGCGTTCGGCCTGCGCGGCGGCCTGCGCGGCGGCAGCGTGCGTTGCGGCGGCCGCCTGCAGCGCGACCGCAGCGGCCACGAACGTGACGGCATTCTCCTCGGCCTGCGCATAGTGCAGCGACTCAAGACGTTCCGCGTTGTACCGCACCCGGGCGTGTGCGCGGGACGCGAGCTTCTCGGCTGTCGCCAACTCGTTTTTCGCGTTGTCTTCGGCGAACTGCCGGGCGCGCACCAGTCCGCTGATCCATCGTGCGGTCACGGTGCGTCACCGCCGTCCGAGGGGGCGGCGATCAGTCGGTCGAGTTCCGACCAGGCCTGCAGGGCCGGGACAACGGTGTCCTTGGGCTGGCGCAGGAACTGCTCGATGTCCGGCCACTGGGCCAGCGCCCGGTCGGCGCGCGCATTGGTCCCGGAGACGTAGGCACCGATCTCGACCAGATCCTTGACGTCCGCGTGCGCGTCGAGGAGTCCCCGAAGCTCGGTGGCGCGCTCCCGCTGTGCCGCCGTGGTGACCGCCGTGGACACCCGAGACACCGACGCGAGCACATCGATCGACGGAAAGTGCCCGCTGTTCGCAAGTTTCCGGTCGAGCACGATGTGCCCGTCGAGGATCGACCGGGCCGCATCCGCGACCGGTTCGTCATGGTCGCCGCCCTCGACGAGGACGGTGTACAGGCCCGTCACCGACCCGGCAGCGGACGAGCCGGCGCGCTCCAGGAGCCGCGGCAACAGCGCGAACACGGACGGTGGGTAGCCACGGGTAGTGGGCGGTTCGCCTGCGGACAAACCGATCTCGCGCTGCGCGGTCGCGACGCGGGTGACGGAATCCATGAGCAATAGGACGTTCTTGCCGGTCTCCCGAAAGTACTCGGCGATGCGGGTCGCCACGAATGCCGCGCGCAGCCGCACCATCGGCGGCTGATCCGAGGTGGCGACCACCACTACGGCGCGGCGCAGGCCGTCCGGTCCGAGATCGTCCTCCAGGAACTCGCGGACCTCCCGGCCGCGTCCGCCGACCAGGGCGAGAACCGTGACGTCCGCCTCGGTTCCACGCGTGATCATGGACAGCAGCGACGACTTGCCGACCCCGGATCCGGCGAAGATGCCCATTCGCTGGCCGCGGCCGACCGGGGTGAGCGTGTCGATGGCGCGGATGCCGAGGGGAAGCGGTGTGTCGACTCGGGCGCGGGTCAGCGCATCCGGCGGGGTGTGGTCGATGCCGACCCGCTCCAGACCGACCGGCAGCACGGAGCCGTCGAGCGGGCGACCGAGGCCGTCCAATACCCGGCCGAGCAGGGCATCGCCGACGGCGACCGTCAGCGGCCCGGAACCGGCGATCGCGCGGTCCCCGGATCCGATGCCGTCGACCGAGCCGAGCGGCAGGCAGATCGTGGATTCCGCATGCACCGCAACGACTTCGGCCAGGATCGGATCCTCGGACCCGATTGAGACGATGTCGCCGACGCGGGTCTGGATCCCGCGCACGGTGACCGACAGGCCGCGCACCTCGGTCACGATGCCCGAGACCTCCGGTGCGGCCGCGGCGGTCGCAGCACCGACGCTTCGTGCGATGCGATCGGTGAGATGCACGGTCATGGCGCCAGCACCTCGCGCACGCGGGCGAGGGCAGCGGTGAGGCGCGCGTCGATCGTCGTGGCACCGCAGGTGGCGATCGCGTCCCCGTCGGCCATCGCCGGGTCTGCGACGATGGTAACGGTGCGCAGGCCTCGGTCGCGGCGGATCGGCGTCATATCCGTTTCACCGTCGGCATTCCCGGACAGCACGGCGAAATCGGCAATGCTGACGGCGATCTGGACGTCCTCGTTCGCCGGCGCGAGAGCGAGGGCGCGTTTGACGGCGGCCTCGCTGCGGGCGGTGCCGTCGGCGAGCACCTGCCCGACTAAGGCCTGCGCGATCGTCCAGGCCGAGGCGATGATCTGGTCCTCGATGTCGGCCGCGGCCGGCGCGGCATGATGTTCGAGTGTTTGCGCGGCGTCGAAGATGGCGTCGAAGACCCTGCGCTGCATGGCTTCTCGATCGGCGGCGGCTGCCTCGAAGGCCGCGGCCTCGGCGGCCAGCCGCGCCCTGGTCGCCTCGCGTGCGTCGGCGAGGCCCGCCGACCAGCCGGCAGCGTATCCGGCGGCGCGGGCCGCGGCCGTCTCCGCGGCGAGTAGATCCGCGGGAATGCCGGCGGATGGGGAGATCTGGAAGGCGTGCAGCACGGGTGGGGGCGCCGCGTCGACTTCGAAAGCGGGCAGCGGGAATGACGATGTGAGGATCGTGCCGGGCTCGAGTTCGGCCGGCTCCCACGCGGTGGCCGTACCGCGCGGAGGGTCGGCGGCGTGGCGTGCGCCGACCCTAGGCGACGAAGGCATCTTCTTCACCCCGGCCGACGATGATCTGCCCGGTCTCCTCCAGCTCGCGGATCACGCGGACCACCGAGGCCTGCGCCTCTTCCACGACATGCAGCCGCACCGGCCCCATCACGTCGATCTCTTCGGCCAGGTCGAGGGCGGCGCGCTCCGACATGTTCTGCATGATCTTGTTGCGGACCCGCTCGGAGACACCCTTCAGGGCGGCGGCGATGTCGGTGACCTGCACCTGGCGCAGCACCAACTGGATGGCGCGGTCGTCGAGGGTGACGATGTCCTCGAACATGAACATCTTGCTGCGAACCTGTTCCGCCAGTTCGGGATCCAGCTTGTCCAGGCCCTCCAGCAGGAGCTTCTCCGTACCGCGATCGGCGCGGTTGATGATATCCACCAGCGGCTGGAGACCGCCGACGGCGGACAGATCGCCGGCCACGCCGAGCGAGGACAGGCGCCTCTCCAACACGGACTCGATCCTGCGGATGAGTTCCGGCGACGTGCGGTCCATCACGGCGATGCGGTGCGCCACATCGGCCTGCAGATCCGGCAGCAGACCGGCGAGCACGGCGGAGGCGAGCCCGGCGTGCAGGTGCGCGAGGACCAACGCGATGGTCTGCGGGTGCTCGTCGGACAGGAACGAGGTCAGTTGCCGCGCATCGAGATTCTGCATGAACGCGAACGGCAGCTCCACGAAGGCCTCGGAGAGCTTGTCCATGATCTCGTCGGTGCGCTCTTCGCCGACCGTGGCTGTGAGCAGTTCGCGGGCCAGGTCCATGCCGCCGCGGGTGTCGGAGAGGCCGGAGGCGATCTTGTTGCCGAACTCACCGAGCACGGCGTTCGCCACGTCACCGGAAACCGTTCCGATGCGGGCGATCTCGGCGGACAGGTCCTCCAGCTCGGTGTCCGACAGGCGAGCCAGCACACGGGCGCTTTCCTCCCGGTCGAGCTGCATCACCAGGATCGCGGCCTTGCGGCGGTTGGACATGCCGGCGAGCAGGTTCGGCGCGGGCGGCGAAGGGATGACGGGTGCCGCCGGAGCGGGTGCCACGGCGACGCCCTCGGTGCCGTCGGCGGTGTCGGGGGTGAACGCCACCGGAAGCTGAGTCACGGTCATCGGTTGGCTCCTTCCCGTGCGGGTTCTGCGCTGCCCAGCCATCCGGACAGCACGCGCGCGACGTCGTCCGGCTGCTCGCGGGCGAGTGCTACCAGTGCCCGGCGCCCGGCACCGCCGTCACCGACGACCATCGGCTCCGGCTCGGGCCGGCGCGGCGCAGGTGGCGGCAACAGTGCGCCGTCCGGCAGCGCGTGCGTGATGAGGGCGACGTCGTCCACCGGAGCGTCCGGCTGGCTCTTCTTGCGTCGCTTGGACGCGATGATCGTGCCGATGAAGACCAGCAGGATCAGCCCGGCGATCGTGCCCTGCTTGATCCAGCTGTTCAGCTGTGCGGCGGAAGCCTGTGCGGCGGCGGCCTTGTCGGCGGCTGCCTGTTGCGCAGCGGCGGCCTTCTCGCCGGACGTGTCGAACGCCATCGCCTCGATGGCGAGCGTGTCGCCGCGCGCCGTGTTCAGGCCGACCGCCGACGTCACCAGGGACTGAATCGCGGCTGTATTCAGGTTCGGTGCGTTCTTGTCGAGCAGCACGGCGACTGCGAGCTTCTTCACGGCGCCCGGGGTGTTCTGGACGGTTTGCGTCACGGTGCCGAGCGCATTGCTCACCGTCTGGCTCGACTTGTCGTAGTTGCCGGAACCGCCTGCGGTGCCGGCAACCTCGGCCGGTTGGCCGGTGCCCATGGTGCCGCCTGCGCCCTGCGAACCGGTGTACTTCTCCGTCTGCTGATCGGTCCACACCGGCGGCGTATTGGGCTTGTAGGTGTAGTCCTGTGTCGTGGTCGAGGTGTGATCGAAATCCAGTTCGGAGTTCACCGTCACCACGGCGTGCCCGGGGCCGAGCGCCGTGTTGAGCATGGTCTGCAACGAGCTCGCGACGCGATCGTTGTAGTCCTGCGTCATCTGGCTGCGCGCGTCACTGCCGGCGACCCCGGTGATGTTGTCGCCGGGGGCGGCGAGCACCTTGCCGGCGGAATCCGCGACGGTGACGTTGTCCGGCGTGAGCTGCGGCACGGACGACGACACCAGGTAGACCACGGATTGCACTTGCGAGGCGTTGATTGCCGCGCCCGGCTTCATCGTCAGCATCACGGCGGCCGTCGGTTGTTTCGAGCCGTCGTTGAACACGTCCTGCTTCGGGATGGCGAGATGCACCGAGGCCTGCGCTACGCCGTCCATCGCCTCGATCGTCTTGGCAAGCTCTCCCTCGACCGCGCGTTGGAAGTCGACTTGCTGCTTGAAGTCGGAGGTGGTGATGCCCTCCTTGTCGAGCAGCGCGTAGCCGCCGGAGGAGGAGCCCGGGAGCCCCGCCGCGGACATCTTGAGCCGCGTGTCGTAGACCACGCTCTGCGGAACCAGGATCTGCGCGCCGCCCGCCGCCAGCTGGTAGGGAATCTTGTCGTCGGACAGTTGTTGTACCACGGCCGCCGCGTCGGTCGCCGACAGGTTCGAATACAGCGGCGAATAGTTCGGCTGCGACTTCCAGGAGGCGAACAGGATCCCGCCGACCACCAGGCCCACGACGGCGACGATGGTAACGACCTTCTGGCCGGGCTGGAAGGACTTGAAGTCCCCCCAGATCTTCTGGATCCAGCCCAGCGCTTGGGTTTTCATCTTGCGGTCGCCTTACGCCTGCATCGACATGATGGTGTTGAACGCGGCCACGGCCTTCGACTGCACCGCCGCCGCGAGCTGCGTGAGCATTTGCGCCTTGGTCGTCGCGATGGTCAGTTGTGCCGGGTCGACGAGCTGCCCGGTGGCGGCTTGCGCCGCGAGTTGGTTGGCGTTCGCCTGTGCGGCGTTCACCGTGTCGAACCCATTGGCGAGTGCCTGCGCGAAGTCGAGTCCGCCTGCCGTGGTCCTGCCGGCGGAGTTGCCTGCGCCTATGACGTTGTTCGCGGCCGGCGAGCCGGCCGGGGACGTCGTCATGCCCGCGACCAGCGATGAGGACGCGAGCGGGCTGATCGACCCGATCGGGGCGATGGGGGAGGTCATGGCGGTCAGCTGCCCTTTCCGGTCGCGATCGCGGATTCGTACATTGCCGTGGAGCGCTCGACGGCGTTCGCGTTGGCCTGGAATGCGCGCTGGGCCAGGATGAGATCGCCCATCTGCTGGCTCATGTCGATGTCGGGGCGGCGCACGTAACCCTCGGCGTCGGCGACCGGGCTAGTCGGGTCGTAGGTGGGGATGCCCTGCCGGCTGGAGCCCGGGAGCGCGGTGATGCGCACGCCGCGGCCGATGCCGTCCGGGCCGGCGGCGATCTCCTGCGCCTGCGCGAACTGTGCCTGAAAGGCGTCCCCGCTCATGGGTTTCACGGTGTTGACGTTGGCGATGTTGTTGGCCAGCACGTCGATCCAGGCGCGATAGGCGGTTAGTCCGGTGCCGGAGGTGTCGATGGCCTCGAACATCGCGATCAACCCTTCAGCACGGTCGACATCCAGCCGAAGCGGGACGTGATCGTGTTGGTGAGAAGCTTCTGCTGCAGGCCCGTCTCGGTGGCGTTGACCATCTCGCGTTCGAGGTTCACGTTGTTGCCGTTATGGCCGGGGAGATCGCCGGTGGGGAGGTTGTCGATGCGGGCCTGGGCCGGCTGATGCGCGTTCACGGCGTCCGCTAGGTTCTGCTCGAACGTCACCGCGCGGGCCTGGAACCCGGGCGTCTCGAGGTTCGCGATGTTGTTAGCGGTGACGCGTTGCCGCTCGGCAAGGCCGGAAATCGCGGCTTCCAGCGTCACAGAGGTGACGTCGTTGAACACCGGGTGCCTCCCCGAGGGCTGCGCCGGTCCGTCGGCAAACCAAGAGAGCATCCGTGCCTCACCGATAGTGATCGGACGGTCACGTAGCGAGTTGAGCGGTTTGGGGAGGGTATTTTCGGCGCCCGGTCCGTGTCGGGTTTTCTCGCTCCTTCTCGCCGACTGGGAGTCCTGCAGAGTCCGGGGCGCCGATTTCTCTGCAGGACTCCCAGTCGACGAGAGTCGGCGGGGTGCGAGACCGCGAAACGAGGGCCTACAGTCGGCGGTCGACGAGTTCCGGGCGCGTCGGCGGCTCGGGCCGGCGAAGCGGGCGCGCGGCGACGTGCGCCTCCGCGAGCGCATTGCCGAGATCGGCCTGCAGAGAAGCGATCTGGTCGCGCAGGCGCTCGATTCGCTCAACGAGTTCCGGTGGGATGGGCGGCATCTCGTCCGGCAGCGAGAGATCCGCGGCATTGAAGGCAGCAGCGTTGAAGGCGGCACCGGCGGCCGCGTTGAAGGCTGCCGGCGACGTGGCGCCGGCCCCGTCGGTGTTCGCGGGAAGGCGCCAGGTCGACGGGATGCCCTGTGCCGGAATGCCCTGGGCCGCAACGGCCATGCGGGCTGCGACGTCGGAAGAGGTTTCGCCGAGAGCGGCGTCATACTCGATACCGGTGTGCGCGGACGTGTGATCGGCGGTCAGCAGCGCCGCGGCCCGCGCGGCATCCGCCTCGATCGCGGCGAGAACCCGCTCCCAGGCGGCGTTACTGCGAGTCGGGGCGGCCATGGATCAGCCCACCCAGGCCCCAGCGGCAGCGGGCGCCATCGTCGACGTCACGGCCGTCGCCCACGCATCGCGCAGCGTGCCGACGATGTCCCGGGCGCCCGCCAGACGGGCTGTCGCACCTCCGCGCACGGCC
Source organism: Nakamurella sp. (assembly GCA_017848755.1). Taxonomy (GTDB): domain Bacteria; phylum Actinomycetota; class Actinomycetes; order Mycobacteriales; family Nakamurellaceae; genus Nakamurella. The sequence continues at coordinate 21,744 of JAFIHI010000072.1, forward strand.
GTCAGCTCGCCGAGCAGGTAGTTGTAGATGGACGCGAGATTGTCCGCCGGGCCGCCGTTCTCGTGCCGTAGGCTGCCGGCGAGCTCCGCTACGATCTGCATCGCGTGGTCCACATGCTGCCTCGCGGAGTAGACATCGGGCACGGTCTGCCCGAGCGCGTCGTCCGCGCGCGTCAGATCGAGCGCGAGCCGGTCGTAGAGCATCACCACGCGCTGACCGGGAGTCGCCGTCATCACTCGCTGATGGAGGTAACGGGCTCGCGGATCGGCGCTCATCGAGTGGTCCTTTGTTCGCTGAAGTCAGTGCGGTCGAGTCGCTGTATCTATCGGCTGCCGGCGATCGAATCTGAGCGGCTCTACCGCCTATGACGCCGTTCGCCGCACTACGTCGGTATACCGCTGCCGTCCGGTAAGGCGATCGGGGGCGCCTTCCGGCCCGGCGTCCCGACGATCATGCCCCAGGCAAGACCCAGGCCATACCCTGCGGCGTCCGCGAGAGCCGAACTCGTCGGACGTTTCTCGCTCGTGCCGGCCTACGGCATGCCCGGCGTCACCACCGGCAGCCGGGCGGTTCGCGCGGCATCCACCAGTCGGTGGTCGAAGGCGACGAAGGCCGTCAGCTCCGCCTGGATCACGATGGCGGATGCCAGATGTAACGCGTCAAGAGTGCGCAGCGGCGGCGCGCCGACCGTGCACGCCAGGTCTTGAACGTGTCGATGGAGCGGGACCAGGTCGATCTCGCCGAGAAGCGCCGTCGCCTCTGCCAGCTCCGCTGGCCCCGCCCGGCGCGCGGCACGTAGCACCTCGATTCGGCCGAGCTCACTCGTGACCCGGGGCATCGCTCGCCGCGCGTGGAGCCACTCGATAAGGCCGGGGGTCTCCGCTTCCGCGCGTACGAGCTTGAACAACGCGGACGAGTCGAGGTAGATCACCGGTTGGTCGCCTTGCGCCTTACAGTCGCTCGGCCCGCTCGGCGTCGAGCAGTTCCTGATTGGTGGGCGCGTTCGTACCGGCCGGTACCGGCTGCGGTGTGCGCCAACCCGTAGCGTCGCCGCGCTCCGCGGGGATCAGCCATCCGGCGCGAACCAGTCGTTCGCGCCGGTCCTGTTCACTGCTCGGGGGGACGAGCAACGCGATCAGCTCTCCGCGATCGGTGATCTCGATGCTCTGGCCCTCGCGGACGCGTGCAAGGTAGCGAGACGCGTGCTGCCGGAGCTCTCGGACCCCTATCCGCTCCATGAATGCAATGTAGCACATGAAGTGCTACCAAGGTCTCTGCGTGCCGAAGTCAGGGTGACAGCCGCGAAGCCGCGCGCCACGCAGCAGGGTATGGCAGCCGGGCAAGGTCACGATCCCGGCTGTGTCTTCCGGCGGGGCTACTGGCCGTTGCTGCTGCTCGGCTGCATGGACTTGAACATGTTGGTCAGCCAGTCGCCCTGCGACTGAAGCCGCGCGAGGGCCGTCTGCATCGCGATGAATTTGGTCTGCAACTGCGTCTGAATGGAGTTCAGCCGGTCCGTCCAGTCCGAGATCTGTTGATTGAGCGACGTCGTGCGGTCATTGGCCGACGTGATCGCCTGAGAGATCGACCCGGTCACCGGTGCGGACGCGGCGTCGGAGATGGTCTTGAGCGGGGTGGCGACGGAGTCGGCGATCGCCTGCATCGTGCCGGTCGGATCGTTGGCATAGGCGGCGGCGAACGTGTCGGAATTGAAGGAGACGATGCCGTCCTTGTTGATGTCGATTCCGAAATCGGTCAGGCTGCGGCCGCCGGCGGTGGCGCTGGAGAACACCGAGCTCAGATCCTGCGTCAGCCCATTGATATCCGAGTAGCCTTGCAGCACACCGCCTTTGCCGGTGTAGTTGCCGATGGCCAGCTTCGCCGAGTTCACCGCGTCGACCATCGCCTGCACCGTGCCGGCGACCTTGGTCGTGTCGCTGTCGACGGTCAGCGTGACGTTGTCGGCGATGCCGTTGACGGAGAAGGTGATACCGGGCAGCGCATCGGTGAACGTGTTGCTGGACGACGAGATGGTGTATCCGCCCGCCGCAGGATTACCCACGCTGATCTTCGCGTCCTGCGCCGCGGTAATGGTGTTCGCGCTGCTGGCCAGCCCACTCACGCTGAACGAATTGGCGGCGCCCGACTTGGCGGAGGACAGCTGCAGCACGGGCATCGTCTTGCCCGCGTTGGCCGGATCATCGACGGTGACCACAGCCGCGCGGACTCCGATGCCAGCGTTGTTGATCGCCGCCGCGATGTCGGTGACCGAGCCGGACGCCAGATTCACATGGTGGGTGACCGGGTTCCCGGCCGCGTCCTGGCCGATGGTGATGTCGATTCCCTGCGTGTAGTCGGCGGTCCAGTTCCCCGACGCGTCGGCCGTTACCGTCGACACCTGTGCTGTTGCCAGCTGGGTCACGTTGAACGTGGTGCTCCCGAGCGCGGCGGCCGAGGTGCTCGACGCCACCACGGCGGCGGATGAGGACGTCACCTTCGTCGCGGACCACGAGCTGGTATCCAGCAGGTTCTGGGCCGCTGTAGTGACGCCGGCCATGGTCGTGTTGATGCTCTGGTAGGCCGTCACGACCTTGGCCTGCTGGGTGACCTGCGCCTGCAACTGGTTCTTCGGCGCCGACTTCGCCGCCATCAACGCGGCCACCAGGGCATCGGTGTCGATCTTGCCTGCGGTCCCGCCCAACAGGGTCGAGCCGGTCAACGAGATGCTGCCGAGTCCGGATGTCATGGTGGCTCCCTGACGTGCCGTGATGTATGACGCAGTTCGCGGTGTGCCGTGCCGGTCGGCCGCTACCCGGACGGTTGGGCTCGATGCCTCGCACCGGCCGACCGGCAC
>JAFIHI010000073.1 GCA_017848755.1 Nakamurella sp.
GCGGGCGGCGGAGCCGGGGGGAATGACACCGCGGGCGGCGGAGCCGGGGGGAATGACACCGCGGGCGGCGGAGCCGGGGGGAATGACACCGCGGGCGGCGGAGCCGGGGGGAATGACACAGCCGGCAACAGTGCCGGTAGCACAGCCGGCATCGGCCCCGACAGCGGTGCGGGCATCCCCGTCGACACGGAGACCGCTCATGACGATGCTCAAGGGCCGGGCGCGTCCGGAACGGCTGAGGCCGAGAACAACGTCATCCTCGATGTCCCAGCGAACACGGAACCCGATGCCGAAGGCCCTGCCGGACCCGAGGCCGAATCCGAGAACGAATCCGAGACCCACACCGCAACAGCACCGGGCGAACCGGCGATGGTCGGGCCGGGCCGGCGTCACCGCCGGACGGACGCAGGCCGCGCGCGCCCTCCGCGAGACCCGTTGCGCGCCACCGTCCGTGGCATCGGGCAGGTGCTCATCACGGCCGGTTTGGTGGTGCTGCTGTTCGTGGTCTACGAACTGTGGATCACGAACCTGTTCGGCGAGCAGAAGCAGGCCGCGGCGACCCAGGCGCTGGATAGGCAGTGGGCCCAGCAGAGCGACACGGTGACGGCACCCGGCGACCCGGCCGTGGTCACCGAATCCGGCGGCGTGGTGGTGACGACGGCGGCTGGCCCCGTCCTGGACCCGGGCCAGCGGACCCTCCACTACAACACGACCGAGGGCGCGGGCTTCGCGAAGCTCTACGTGCCGAGCTTCGGGCCGGACTTCATGTTCACCATCGTGGAGGGAACGACCCAGGCCGATCTGTACGCGGGGCCGGGGCATTACAACGATCCGATGACGCAGTATCCGGGTCAGCCGGGCAATTTCGCGCTGGCGGGGCACCGGGTGAATAAGGGCGCGCCGTTCGACGACCTGGGCCTGTTGAACTCGTGCGATGCGATCGTGATCGAGACCCGCGACGACTGGTACGTCTATCGGGTGCTGCCGATGAAGGACGAGGTCGCGAGCTGGGCGACCACCGTGCACGCGCACTGCGATGGCGTCGACGTGCAGACCGGCCAGTACCGCGGGGTCTACGGCCGGGAGATCACGACGCCCACCGACATCCGGCAGATCTATCCGGTGCCGCACGTGGACAGCCGTGTGGTGCCGAAGAACGCCGAGGCGCTCATCACGCTGACCACATGCCACCCGAAGTTCTCCGACCGGCAGCGCATGATCATCCACGGGATCCTGGTCAAGTCGTACCCCAAGGCGGACGGGTTCACGCCGCCCGAGCTGAAGGAGACGAGCTGACGTGTACGGATGGATCTGGCGGCACCTGCCCGGGCCGCTCGCCCTGCGCCTGCTGCAGGTCGTGGTGCTGATCGCCGCGGTGGTCGCGCTGCTGTTCTTCGTGGTCTTCCCGTGGGTGGAGCCGATGCTGCCGATCGATTCGGGCGGCTCGACGGGCTGACCGGCCGGTTCCCGCTCGGTGTGGTTCCTCACCGCCAGTCGATCCGGCGCGCCGACCGTCATGTGGAAGGCTGGTGCCCGTGGCTCGCATTGTGGTGATCGACAACTACGACTCGTTCGTCTACAACCTGGTGCAGTATCTGCAGCAGCTCGGCGCCGAGTGCCAGGTGTGGCGGAACGACGCCGTCAGCGTCGACGAGGTGGCGGCCGAGGCCCCCGACGGCGTGTTGCTCTCGCCCGGTCCGGGCGTTCCGGCGGATGCGGGCATCACCGAGCCCCTCGTTCGCTGGGCCGCGGCAACCGAGACTCCTTTGCTCGGCGTGTGTCTCGGACATCAGGCGATCGCCGAGGTCTACGGCGGCGTCGTCGACCGCGCCGCCGAGCTGATGCACGGGCGCACCTCACAGGTGGCGCACGACTCGTCTCCGCTCTTCGACGGGCTACCGGACCCCTTCACCGCGACCCGATACCACTCCCTGGCCGTGGTGGACGGCACGCTTCCGGACGAGATCGAGGTCACCGCAAGGACTCTCGACGGCGCGATCATGGGACTTCGTCATACTCGTCACCCCATCGCTGGTGTGCAGTTCCACCCCGAGTCGGTGCTCACCCAAGGCGGTCACCGGCTGCTGGCGAACTGGTTGCGCGAGTGCGGGTATGACGATGCTCTCGGGCTGGTCCCCGCTTTGGAGGCCGAGGTCGAGCGGCTCCGGCTGTCCGCGGTCTGACCGGCGTCCGCTGGCCGCCTCGGGGCGGCGCGCCAGGGCTTTTTTTGCTCATGAACGTGTCCGCCCGGGCTCAGTTCGTGACGGACCCGAGCGTGACGTCGACCGTCGCGGGTTGCCCGCCACGCAGGTAGGTCACGGTGACCTTCGACCCCGGCGCGGTCGAGCGGATGGTCGCGACCAGGGCGTCCGCCGACTCGATGAGCGTGCCGCCGACCTTGGTGACCACGTCGCCCGCCTGCAGCCCCGCCTTCGCGGCGCCGCTGTTCGGCGTGATATCGGCGATCTTCGCGCCTGTCGTCACGCCGCGGGACTGGTCGACGTTGTCGGTGACGCTCGCCCCCAGAACAGCATGCGAGGCCTTCCCGGTGTCGATGATCTCTTGGGCGATCCGGTGCGCCTGGTCGATCGGGATCGCAAAGCCGACGCCGATGGAGCCCGATTGGCCGTTGGAGCCGGACGAGAGCGCCGCGATGGCCGAGTTGATACCGATCACGTAGCCGTTCATGTCGACAAGCGGCCCGCCGGAGTTTCCTGGGTTGATCGCGGCATCGGTCTGGATCGCGTTGAGCACCGTGCCCTGCGCCTGTTCGCTCTGCGCCTGCGAGGTGCGCACCGGGCGGTTGAGGGCCGAGACGATCCCGGTGGTCACGGTCGCGGACAGTCCGAGCGGCGAGCCGACGGCGACCACCTGCTGGCCGACCTGGAGGTTCGAGGAGGAGCCGAGCGTCGCGGGGGTCAGGCCGGACATGCCCGACACCTTGATCACCGCGAGGTCGTCGGTCGGATCCGCGCCGACCACCGTGGCGTTGGCCGTCGTGCCGTCGTTGAACTGCACGGTGAGCTTGCTGGCGCCGTCGATCACGTGCTCGTTGGTCAGGATGAGCCCGGAGGAGGTCAGCACGATCCCGGAACCTTCGCTCTGCGCATTGCCGGCGACGGCGACCACGCTCACCACGGACGGCAGCACCTTGGCCGCGACCTGCTGCACGGATCCGGCCGGCGCGGGCGACGTATCGGACGCGCTCTGCCCGGTCGTGTGTTGCACGATCGCGGAACCGCTTCCGCCACTGGTGTTGTCAGCGTTGTTGGCGGCCAGGCTGCTGCCCAGTACACCGCCGCCGAGCCCGGCGACGAGCGCGAGGGCGGCGATCGCGACAGCGATCAGTACCGTCCGCACGGGTCCGCCGTGGCCATGGTCGGCTTCGTGCGGGCCGGACGCTGTCGCCGTATGCGCGGTGGACGACGGCGCGCCGAGGGGCGGGAAGGGCGCGAACGGGAATCCCTGCGCCGACGAGGCCGCGCCGGGCGGTGCCGACCCATAGCTGCTGCCGTAACCGGCGCCGTACCCCGGATCGTGCCCGGCAGTGAACCCGGTGTCCGCCGGGCGCCCGGCGGGCGCCGCCCAGGGACTGTCGCCATACCTGTGCCCGGACGGCGCGGGCCAGCTCGGACCGCCCGCGGTCCCAGCGGTGCTCCCGCCGCCGGGCCGCTGCGCCGAGCCGCTCCACGGATCGGCGGGCGCCGGAGTGCCTCCACCGAAGGCGCCAGCGGACGTGAGCGCGCCGCTGGGGCGGGCGTGCCAGGGGCCCTCGGCCCCGCGCGCGGTCGAGGGCTCCGGGGAACCGGCGGCGGCCGGATCCTCGGGCACATCGGGCGATTCGGCACTGCCGGGCCCGATGCGGCCGGGCTCGCTCGGGTCGGGACCCTGGTCGGCGCCCTGGTCAGGACTCGGCTGGGATTCGGCGTCGTCGGAGATCGGGGTGTCTTCGCTCATGTCCTACAGGGTGGCCGAAGGGTGTGGGGATTTCCTGAGAACGGCGCGCCAATATGACGCGTTTTCGGGAGGCGGGTCGGCGGCCGCCCGAAACCGCACGCGACTATCCGCCGCCACCGCCATTACCACCGCCGCCCGGCCCGCCGCCGGACGGGCTGGTCGGCGGACCGGTCGTCGCCTCCGGCGGATAGATGTGGATCGTCACACCGCCCGTCATCGGGAGCTGGCTGCCCGACGCCGGGTCCTGCATGCCCGGAATCACCGTGCCACCCAGGCCCGGCGGAGGCGTTTGGCCGCCCTCGGTGACCACGGTGAGCTGCCCGTTCCAGCCCGCACCCTTGAGCGCGGCCAGCGCCTGGTCCTTCGTCATGCCGGACATATCCGGAACGGTGATCTGCGGCTCTACCCCGATCGTGACCTGGATCAGTGAATCCTTGGGCACAGCATCGCCAGCCTTGGGGATCTGGCCGGTGATGCGCCCCCACAGCGCCTTGTTCGGATTCGCCACCTGACGCTGGGTGAGGTAGTCATTGGTACCCGTCCACCCGACATCCGGGCTGGTCAGCTTGGCCAGCGCGTCCGCGGGCAACAGGTTGATGAGCGACGGCATCTTCATCATCGAGTTGTCCGACACCATCAGCGTGATCACCGTGTCGACCTGCACCTGGTCGCCCGGCTTCACCCCGCCGCCGAGCGAGAGCACCTGATCCTTCGGCTGGTCGCTCGGCTGCGTCTGCGGGACGAACTTGAGCTGCGCGGCCGTCAACGCCGCTTCGGCCTGCTGCAGCGGCACGCCGATCAACTGGTCCGCCGCCGGGACGGTGGTGAGCTGCGCGCCCTGGGAGATGAACACCGTCACCGTGGTGCCCGGTGCGACCGGTGTCTGCGGTTCCGGGTTCTGATGATCGACGCGGCCCTTGGCCGTGCTCGAGTAGATCAGTTGCTCCTTGTAGACCAGGTTCGCCTTCTGGATCGTGGCCTGCGCCTTCTGCGCGTCCATCCCTTGCACGTTGGGCACGACCACCTGATCCACGCCGTCGCCGACCGTGAGCGTGACCGCCGACCCCTGCGCCACGGGCACGCCGCCGCTCGGATCCTGGTTGATGATCAGGCCCTTCTTGTCCTCCGCGGACGGCGCATGCTTCAGCGGCTGCGCCACGGTCAGGTTGTACTTGTGCAACTCGGCCGTGGCCTGTTCCACCGTCATATTCGAAACAGACGGCACCGCAACCTGTTTCGCAGGCGGCGGCGCACCGGTGATCTTCAGCGTCAGATAGATCGCCCCAGCGAGCAGCACCAGGCAGACGGCGCCGATCCCGACGAATCCCCACACCCGTTTCGAGCGGGCGGACTCGTCCACCCAATGGTCCTGCGGCTCGAGGATGCTCGGCGTCGCCGCGACCAATGTCCGGGTGCCCGAAGCGCGGACGGCGGGCACCGAACCGAGCAGGGCGGTGCGATCGGCGTCGTTCATCACGGGCGTCGCGTGCACCGCCTGGCCGGCCAGCGCGCGCACCAGGTCCGAGCGCATGTCCGCGGCCGTCTGGTAGCGGTTCATCGGGTTCTTGTTCAGCGCCTTGAGCACGATCGCATCCAGGTCCTGCGGGACCCCGGGGTGCACGGCGGATGGCGGCCGCGGCTCCTCGCGCACATGCTGGTACGCCACCGCCACCGGAGAGTCTCCGGAGAACGGCGGCGTGCCGGTGAGCAGTTCGTAGAGCACGCACCCGGTCGCGTACACATCCGACCGAGCGTCGACCGCCTCGCCGCGGGCCTGTTCGGGGGAGAGGTACTGGGCGGTGCCGATCACCGCGGCCGTGGCCGTGACGGTGGCCTGCCCGTCGGTTACCGCCCGGGCGATCCCGAAGTCCATCACCTTCACCGCGCCGGCCCGGGTCAGCATCACGTTGGCCGGCTTCACATCGCGGTGGATGATGCCGTGCCGGTGCGAGAAGTCCAGTGCCGCACAGATATCCGCGGTGATCTCCATCGCCCGCTTGGGCGCCATCGGGCCCTCGCGCTTGACGACGTCGCGCAGCGTCTCGCCGTCCACGTATTCCATGACGATGTACGGCAGGGTTACGCCGTCGCCCAGCATCTCACCGGTGTCGTACACCGCCACGATCGCCGGGTGGTTGAGCGATGCGGCGTTCTGCGCCTCCCGGCGGAACCGCGTCTGGAACGTGGGGTCGCGAGCCAGGTCGGCGCGCAGCACCTTGATCGCCACGTCCCGGCCCAGACGCACGTCGCGGCCGCGGTGCACCTCGCTCATGCCGCCGAAGCCGAGCGTGTCACCCACCTGGTAACGGTCGCCCAACAGGTTCCCCGTCATCGCCTCACTGCTCGCTTACCGCCTTCCGGCGCCCATCGCCTGGGTCGCCTTGCGCGCCGCGTCGTGCGTCGCGTTTCGCATCTCCTATGACGTCCGATGACGCTGCCCGTGACGCGGCTCGTGGCGGATGACGATACCCCGCCACACCCGGCACCACGTCCGTTCTGCTGCTCGGACCGTGCTGAATCATCGTGCACTTCTTGTATTGTCGCAGGTCCCGGCATCGTCCCCGAGCGCTCATCATGACAAGCCTGCCAGAGCCGCGGCGATCACGTCGCGCCCGATCGGGGCCGCCACGGTCGCACCGGTCGCGTTCAGCCCGCGATCGCCGCCGTTGGCCACGAACACCGCGACAGCCACCTTCGGGTGATCGGCCGGGGCGAACGCGACGTACCACGCATGCGGCGGGGTGTTCTTGGGATCGGTGCCGTGCTCCGCCGTCCCCGTCTTCGAGGCGATGGTGATGCCGGCGATGCGTCCGCTGCCGGGCGTGGCGTTCTCGGACGCCACCATCATCGTGCGGATCTCGTCTGCCACGGTCGCCGGTATCGCCTGGCCGAGCGCGACGGGGGCGGCCTGCTCGATCACCGACAGGTCCGGACGGGTGGTCTTCTCGATGAGGTACGGCTGCATCCGCTTGCCGCCGTTGGCGATGGTCGCGGCGACCACCGCGTCCTCGAGCGGGGTGAGCGCGACATCCCGCTGCCCGATCCCCGACTGCGCCAGCGCGCCGAGATCCGTTGCGCCGCTGGCGGTCTCCATGGTTCCGGTGCGGGAAGCGGCGACCGGGAAGCCGTCGATCGAGGAGTTCTCGCCGGTGATGCCGAACGCCGCCGCCTGCTGCTTCAGCGCGGCCGCGCCGATGTCCATGGCCACAGTCGCATAGGCGGTGTTGCACGAGTACGCCAGCGCCTGGGTCAGCGTGACCGGGGCCCCGCCGCGACCGGCGCAGGCCTCCTTGTCGTAGTTGGACAGGGTCGCGCCGCCGGTGTCCGGGAGGGTGATGGTCGGTGCGCCCGGAACCTGCGACTGCGGCGTGAAGCCGTGCTGCAGCGCGGCCGCGGTGACGACCAGCTTGAACGTAGACCCCGGCGGGTAGACGGCGCCGATCGTCCGATCCAGGATCGGCGACGGGGACGCCTCCACCAGTTTGTTGTACGCCTTGCGTTGTACGTCTTCGCTGTGGCTGGCCAGCGGGTTCGGGTCGTAGGAGGGCGTTGAGGCCATCGCGAGGATCGCCCCGGTGGACGGGTTGATGGCCACCACCGCCCCGACGTAGCCCTTCGCCGACAGCCCGTCATAAGCGGCTTTTTGGACCGCCGGGACGATGGTCAGCTGGACGTTGCCGCCCTGCGGATCGCGTCCGGTGATCAGGTCGGAGAGCTGCTCGACGAACAGTTGCGGGTCGTTGCCGGCGAGCAGATCGTTCTGCAGCCGCTCCAGACCGGTCGGGCCGTACCGCAGCGAGTAATACCCGGTCAGGTTCGCATACATCGCGCCGCCCGGGTAGACGCGCTGGTAGCGGTACTGGTCCTTGGAGGGGTTCGACTGGGCGAGCACCACCCCGCCGGACGCGGTGATCTGCCCCCGGGCGCGCGAGTACTCCTCCAGCACGGTGCGGCGGTTGTTCGGATCGTGTCGGTAGTCCACCGCCTTGACGACCTGGATGTACGTCAGGTTCGCCATCAGCGCGACCAGCATCACGATGATGGCCGCGCCGAGTTTCCGCATGGAGGGCTTCATTTCGCACTCCGCGACAGGATCTCGGTGTGCGCCTGGGCCAGCGTTCCGGTACGGCGCGGCCCGGTGCGCTTCACGGGCGGCCGCCGGGTCGAGTCCGAGATGCGCAGCAGCAGCGCGAGGATGATGTAGTTCGCCAACAGGCTGGAGCCGCCGTAGGACACGAACGGCGTGGTGAGCCCAGTCAGCGGGATCAGCCCGGTGACGCCGCCGATGATCACGAACACCTGCAGCCCGATGGAGAACGATAGTCCGGCCGCGAGCAGCGAGCCGAAGTTGTCCCGCGCGGCGAGCGCGGCCCGCATGCCGCGCCCGACCAGGATCATGAAGCAGACGATGATCGCGGTGAGCCCGACCAGGCCCAGCTCCTCGCCGAGCGCGGCCGTGATGAAATCGGTCGACGCGTAGGGCACGATGTCCGGGCGCCCCGCGCCGAGCCCGGTTCCGAAGATCCCGCCGGTGCCGAGCCCGAACAGCGACTGCACGAGCTGGTAGCCGGCGCCCTGCGGGTCCGCGAACGGATGCATCCAGATGTCGACCCGCACTCGCAGGTGCGGGACCAGCTGATACGCGACGACCGCCCCCCCGGCAAACGCGAGCAGCCCGATGATCAGCCACGACACCCGGCCGGTCGCCAGATAGACCATGGCGAGCAGCACGCCGAAGATCAGCAGGGCTGGGCCGAGGTCGTTGCCCAACACCAGGACCGCGAGCGACACCGCCAGCAGTGCGACCAGCGGCCCGAGGTCGCGGATCCGCGGGAGAGTGAGGCCGAGGAACCTCGGCCCGGCCGTCGACAGGACGCCGCGCTTGGAGACCAGGAAGGCCGCCGCGAACACGATCAGCGTGATCTTGGCGAACTCGCTCGGCTGGACGGAGAGCAGCCCGGGGATACGGATCCAGATTTTCGCCCCGTTCACCTCGGACAGCGACCGGGGCAGGGCCGCGGGCATGGCGAGGAAGAGCAGCCCGGCGAACGCGAGCGTGTAGGGGTACGACTGCAGGCTCGTGTGGTCGCGGATCACCAGCAGCGTCACCAAGAACAGCACCAGGGACACCGCCGTCCACAGCAACTGCAGCGGCGCCTGCGGCGTGGCGTTCGCGTGCTTGACCGCCTCGGCGAGGTCCAGCCGGTAGATCATCACCAGTCCGAGACCGTTGAGCAGGGCGACCAGCGGCAGCATCAACGGATCCGCGTACGGCGCGAGCGCCCGCACCACCACATGCGCGATCGCGAAGACCGCAAGGTATCCGCCGCCGTAATAGAGAAGCTCGATCTTGAGCGCCTGATGCTGGTTCAGCTCGACAATCATCAAAGCGGCGGTGACGATGATCGCTGCGAAGATGAGCAGCCCCAGCTCCGCGCCGCGGCCGGTGCGCCGGCGGACGCGCCCGTTCAGGGGGGCGGCGGAACTTGCGTTGGCGCTGCCGGTGGCGCTGCCGGCTGGGCCGCCGTTGCCACTGGAGCTGCCGGGGCTGCCGGTCACGGGACGCTCCGGCACGTGACGCCCGGGACCGCCGGCGCCGGGGCCAGCGGCGTCGCGGTCACGGTCTCCGTCATCGTCACCGTCGACAGGCCGGGCGCGGAGGCGGTGGTGTCGCTGGTCGGAGATGCGGTGTGGTTGGTCGGCGTGTGATTGGTCGGCACAGTCGTGTGGGACGCGGCGGTGTGGGACGCGGCGCCGCTACCGGACGGGATCGTTGCGCCGGCCGCTGCGGCCACGCGCGACCCGGTTTTCCCTGATATGACGGTGTTTTCGGAGTTCCCGGTCGCGGCGAGTTCTTTTCCGACGAGCCCGCCAGCGGCCCCATCCGCGCGCCGCGCGGCGGTGGCCGCAGCGGCTTCGGTGCGCGGCGGTGCGAGGGATGCGGACGTCGTCGGAGCCGCAGAGTGTGCTGCGGCCGGCGTGTCCGGGGTGGAGCCGGGGGTGCGGGTCACCGTGCTGTCGGCGGTGGTATCTGTCGGGGCGACCGGCGGCGCCGCGGACGGCGTTTCGGTGGTGATCCCAGTGGTGGTCGCAGGCGATGTGGTGGTGCCCGGAACAACGTCATCGGCGGTCGGCGACGGCGCGCGAGGGCACGGCGGCAGCAGTTGACCGGAGAGGCGCTGTACGACGTCGCGCGCGTCGGCCAGGCTGACCGCCTTGATTCCGGCACGCACCTGGTTCTGCGCTGCCGGTTGCAGGTCCGAGACGCGCATCGGCGTGCACTCGGTGTTGCCGGCGCACGAGGTCTCCTCGAACGTCGACAGGTGCCAGCCGAGCAGCGCGCCGTCCACGCCGCGGAAGACGACGACGAGGTTGCCCTGATCCGAGACGAAGTACTGATGGCGCACCCACATCGTCGAGCCGGCGATCGCAACCCCCAGCAGGACGATCACCGCAAGGGCCAGCGCGCCGCGGCGATACCACCGCCGGCGAACGGGCGGATGGGTCTGCTGCGACGACTTCGCCCGCGCCGCACCGCGTTTCGGAGCACCGGGGCCCGGCCCTGGGCTCTTTCCGCGCCGACGCGCTGCCGTGCCTGTCGTGGTGCCGGTGGCACTGGCTTCCCCGATGCCGGCCGCTTCGCGGGAATCGCAGGCGGCGCCCGCGGCGCCGAGAACAGCGTCATCGGCGGTCTTCTCGCCCGCGCCCGGGGACGGCGGGGCCTCACCGGGACCCTGGGAACCGGCCGCGGCGGCCGGGCGGCCCGCGGCGCCGGCGGCGCTCGCGTCGGTGCTTGCGTCGGTGGCGCCGTCGTCGGTATCGAAGTAGTCGTCCCAGGAATCGTCGTCTGCTGTGTCTTCTGCCGCGTCCTCTTCGAAGTCGTCGTCGACGTCTTCGTCGGGCTCGTCGACTGCGTCGTCCTCCATGTCGTCTTCGGTGTCATCCTCGGGTCCGGTCAGGATCTCC
>JAFIHI010000074.1 GCA_017848755.1 Nakamurella sp.
CGTATAAAATAGCTGCGTGCGGGCACCGTGGTCACCCCCGTCTCGTCGGTGCCCGCACTCTGGCCGTCGGAGGCTTGCGCGGGACGACCTTTTCGCGTCGAAGGGAGTCCCTCGTGACCGACGTCATCGCCGAGCCGTGCATCGATGTGATGGACCGCGCGTGCGTCGAGGAGGGCCCCGTCGATTGCATCTGCGAGGGCGGGCGCTCGCTCTACGTCCACCCCGATGAGGGCGGCGACTGCGGCGCGTGCGAGCCGGTCTGCCCGGTCGAGGCAATCTTCTACGAGGACGACCTCCCCGAGAAGTGGCAGATCTACACCGACGACAACGCGCGCTTCTTCACCGACACCCTGCCGGGCCAGGACGGCCCGCTCGGATCCCCCGGCGGCGCCGCCAAGGTCGGCCCGCTCGGCGTGGACACCGAGATCGTCGCGACGCACGCACCGCAGGGCGAGGCTGCACTGTAACCGGGCTGTAACCGGCGTCGCGTCGCCGCCATTACCCGGTCGCGCGCTCCGCACCGCGGCAGGTGCCGGCCCTATACGGCGGAGTCGCGCACTGCCCGGCGCGGAAGTGCCATCGCCCTGCGGAGGTTGATCGGCAGCACCGTCCGGCCGTCATCGACGTCGCGAAGCACGCGGCCTCTCGGAACCCATACCATGGCATCGATCTGCGCCGGCAAGTCCTGCGCCGCGACCGGTTCACCGATCAGATAGCCCTGCAGGACGTCACATCCCATGTCGGCCAGGCGCACCGCTGTGTCCGCGTCCTCAACCCCCTCCGCAACCACGCGGTAGCCGAGGTTGTGTCCCAGATCGATGGTGCTGCGCACGATATTGGCGACGCCCGGATCGTCGATCTCCTGAACGAAGCTTCTGTCGATCTTCAGTTCGTCTGCGGAGATCCGCTGCAGGTATGCCAGCGACGAATAGCCGGTGCCGAAATCGTCGATCGAAATCTGCACACCCTGTTTGCGCAATTCGACGATGATTTCCACGCTACGGGCGGGGTCCGACATGAGTCTCGTTTCGGTGACTTCGAGGATCAACCGGCGCGGGGCGATACCGTGCCGATCCAGGCACCGGCGGATTGTTTCCGGTAGGCCCGCATTGCTGAGTTGACGCGCAGACACGTTCACGGACGCGGTCAACACTAGGCCGGAACGGTCCCACTCGACCAACTGGCCCAGGGCCTTGTCCACCACGAGTTCGAACAGCCGGTGAATCAGCGCGCCGCCTTCCGCGATCGGTATGAAGTGATCCGGCTGGATCTCACCGAGCGTCGGGTGCCGCCAGCGCACGAGACACTCGACCGACGTAGACCGGCCGCTCGCGATGCTCAATTGCGGCTGATACGCGACCCAGACCTGGCCCGCACCTGCATGAGCGAGCGCCATCGCCAGATCGGCCTGCAATCCCAACTCGGCCGCGGAATGCCGGTCCGCCGTCCCGTCATATACGGCCACGGCCCCACGTGTCGACTTCGCTTGGTACAACGCAACATCTGCGCACCGCAAGAGGTCCTGCACGCTGTCGCCGTGAGCCGGCCCCAGGGCCACACCCACCGAGCACCCGACAGCGATCGCCACGCCGTGCAACGCCACCGGGACGTTCACCGCCGAACAGATCCGGTTCGCCAACGCCAGGGCCTCCGAAGCACTGTCCACTCCCCGCGCGAGTACCACGAACTCGTCGCCGCCGAGCCGGGCGACCAGATCGAGCGGGCCCACCGCTCCGGGCAGCCGTTGCGCGACCGCGATGAGCACCTGATCCCCCACCCCGTGCCCCAGAGTGTCGTTCACTTCCTTGAAGTGGTCGAGGTCGAGGAGCAGCAGCGCCGTGCCACCGGTGGATTTTTGAAGTGCCTCGGTGCCCGCAATGTGCAAGACCGTGCGATTCGCCAGCCCGGTGAGAGCGTCCCGCCGAGCTTCCCGCTCGCGATTCATCAGCATGGTGCCGCTGTGGTGCAGCGCGATGATCGGCATGAGCAGCAGCACGATCGACGCCGGAGTCCACATCATCGCCTGGACGGTCAGTGGACCCAGGCCCAGCAGCGGAGCGGATGTGGTGATCTGCCATTTCAAGTCGTCGAGCAGAACGCGGCCCAGTCGCATCTGGACGCTGATCGCCACCGCGATCGCGACGAGCGTGTTGTTGACGAGCAGGAACGCCGTGCCCGCCGCCGCGGATGGCAAAAGGGCCGGTAGCGGAGCCGGATGCATCGGGGTGAACGGGACCTTGGCGACGGCCGCGTATACGGCACGCGCCACCCAGTAGGCCAACGCGTACTGCGCGATATTGAACGCCAGCCGATCGAGCGGGCGGCGCCGCCATAAGGCATCCACCGTCAGCGCCACCGCCTGAGCCATCATCGCGATGAAGACCGGCGCGACGAAGAGCAAGCCAAACCCGAATGTGCTCGATACCGTGAGGTCGTCGCCTGCCCCCTTGCCGCGCGCCACCGGTATGGGCCAGAGCTCGCCAGCGATGAGCACGAGGCAGAACACGATGACGATGACGGCGACCGTGCCACGCGGCCGCCCATCGAATCCGCGGACCGCGGCGAGTGCCGCCAGTACGAGCACCGGCATCGCGACGCCGACAACGAGCCACAGGTATACGCGAAGGGTCCTATCGGATCTCATTCGCATCACACCTCACGGAGAACGCCTCATCTGCGGATGCCGCCGGGTGAGGGTAGGTGACATGCGCAGGCTCCGGCGGCGACGCGACGGCGGCCCGGCACATGACGTGTCCGGGCCGCCGCAGCGGCTTCTAGAACTTGTGCCCTGCGAGGGTCGCCCATCGCGTGACGGGCGACGCCGCGGACGATTCGAGGTGCATCGATGAGTTCGTCATCGCAGTGCTCCTCAGCCGAACCGGACGCCGCACGCGATGGCGTGCCCCACGAGGCTCGCGACCGCGACCACGACCGGCGTGGCGGCGATCACGTGGATCAATTTCATAGGGTCCTCCCCTCCCTGGTTGCCCCCCTTGAGCAACGCTCGTTAGCCTCATCGGCGCGTCAAACGCGGAATTGAGTGGCGCGATCGGTCGCGCTCGTAGGCTGTGACGGTGCTGGTGATCGGTTCAGTCGTGATCCGTGTCGACGACCTGCCGAGCCAGATCAAGTTCTGGTGCGGCGCTCTCGACTACACCGTTCGACACCCGGTGGGCGATGACTTTGCCTTGTTGCATCCGCGACACGGCGGTGGCCCCAACGTCTCGCTCGATGCCCATTCGTCCGAGAGGACGCTGCCTCCCCGGATTCACCTCGACCTGTACGCCCAGGACCAATACGCCGAGGTCTCCCGCCTGCGTGACCTTGGCGCACGAGAGGTGCACTGGGACCGACAACCGCCCGACGCCGACTACATCATCATGGAAGATCCCGAGGGCAACCGCTTCTGCGTCATCGACGCCGCCAGCTGGCCGGGCTGGACACCTCCCGAGTCCACCTAGATCAGGCAGCCACAAGCAGCGAACCGCGACGATGACGGCTGTCTGTGACCGACTCGATCGCGGGCGTCGATGCCGTGGGCGGTGGGTGGGTCCTGCGGCGCGCGTCGGCCACGTCCCGGCTGGCCGATCGCTCTAGCCTCGGGGTCGTCGACGAGGGTCATCGCGGCGACTGTGAAGTGGAAAGCCGGAACGCCGGGTGCGCGGGCGCGATCCGGCGCACGTCAGCGTCCGGTGAGTCGGGGCCAACACCGTCGAAGAACATGCCGACCTCGGCCTTCCACCGCTTGAGGTAGGCGCGCAGAACGGGCAGCTTCTCGTCGATGCCGAGCTCGGTCGCGGTGAATGCCTCCGCGCGGCGACCGAACAGCAGCCGCCCGCTGCCGCTGGCCCGCAGGTTGCGCACCCATTGCGTTTCGCCACGGGGCGCAACCAGGTAGCGCACGCCATCGATCGTGAGCAGGTTGACCGGCGTGCGGCGCGGCCGGCCGGTGGTGCGTCCGCGCACCTCGAGCACCCGGGAACCGAGCACGCTGATGCCCGCGCGAGTGAGCCCTGCGACGATCGGGTTGAAGACGTGGCTGGTGAACCAGCCGGGGCGGCGGTAGATAGTCACACCGCACAGTACTGCGTCACGGTGCTCGGCGCCGCCTATCGACGAGCCTATTCGACTCCGCCGCCGGCCCGAGCGATGGCCTCCAGCGCGCCGCCCACGGCAGCTCTGGCGACTCCCTGCCCGCGGTGCTTGCTCGCGGTGAAAATGCAGCCGATCCGCCACCTCGGAGCCTCCACCGGGGCCAGATCGTATGTCTTGCGGTTCTGGATGTTCGGCAGCTCTGCGGGCGTACCGTACTGGCACCAGCCCACACACTCATCGTCTGCGTACACCAGGATCTGGTGTACCGTCCCGGCCATCGTGTGCGCCCGCTTAGCTTCCCGGTTGCCCGCGGAGGTGTGGCCCGGGCCTACGCCTTCGGGATGAAATCCCATGCACCAGCATCCACCCCACACGCCGTTGTGGGCCTCGACCAGAGCAGCAAAATCCGCCCACGTCTCAGCGGTCAGAGGCTTGGTCGTGTACTGCACGATCCGACCATAGATCCAATCCCGGGGATGCTGTGGCCACCACCACCCTTCGACCCACGCCCGGTGGCCGAGGCAGCTATCGTTCCGTGCCGCCTGCAGCGGCGGGTGGGTGCGGCGAGCGCGGCGATTCCGGAGGCGGGCGACGCCCCTGGCACGCGCCCTCATGGCCCGAGCCACCTACGCCACCGGCGGCCGGCTGCGCCGCGCCCGTGCCGCAGAATGTGAGATCAGGGCACGCCGGTGAGCAGTGCGTTCAGGGAGACAAAGCCGTAACCGCGGTCCCGCAGCGCGGAGATCACCTGCGGTAGTGCAACAGCGTCGAGGGTGGAGCCGTCATCGGGGTTCGATCCCACGTGCATCAGGACGATCTCCCCCGGTTGCAGCGTGGACAGCACCCGCCGCACCACGATGGCTGTCGTGATGCCGCCGGAGGTGCCCTTCCAGCCGAGGGAGTCGACGGTCCAGCGCACCGGGACGTAACCGAGGGCGTTGAGGGCGGTGATGTTGCTCGCGGTGCGGTCACCGAACGGGAAGCGGAACAGCGGTGCGGGGTCCGCTCCGGTGATGCGCTTGATCGTCGCAGCGGCGCCGAGCACCTGTTCGCGGACCTCCTCCGCCCTGAGCGTGCTGAATTGGGGATGAGTGACGGAGTGGTTGCCCACCCGTTGTGCAGCCGCGATCTGACGAGCCGCGCCGGGGAACTGCTCGACGAACCGGCCAGTCAGGAAGAACGTTCCGGGGACCTTCTCATGCGCCAGCGTGGCGAGTATCGAGGCGACCCCGGCGGCGTTGGCGCCGGCGTCGAAGGTCAACGCGACGACCTTTCGATCGGTGGGAATCCGCTCGATGTCCTGTCCGCGCAACGCGGCGGGGATGCCCGACGAGGGCGGTGTCGACGTGGGTGGCCTGCCGGACGTTGGGGGCCTTGTCGCCGTGGGTGGTCTGCTGGATGTGGGCGGCGTCGTGGGCGGCTTGCTGGACGTCGGGGGCATCGTGTTGCCGGTCGGCGGGACGCTGGTCCGCGAGAACGTTGTCGAGGCAGGCGGTGTCGGGGTCGGCGGCGGTGGCGAACTCGTCGATGTAGACGGAACCGGCGTGCCCGAGGGCGTCATCAACGTGGTGACCGGCGGCGAAACCGCAGGCGTCGGCACGGTGTCCACGCCGCCCGTACTGCAGCCAGCCACGAGTAGAAGGACGACAGCGACAAGCGCCATCGGCCCGATCCTCGGGCCGCGCGCAGGATGTGTTCTCGTCATACCCGAAGGATGACTGCCGGAGCACAGGCCCTGCCATGGGCGAACGTCCCGTCCGCGACGCAGACGGTCACTGTTGGAGATACCGCGCTGGGACGCCTTCGTGTCGCCCGAAGGGGGTCTCCGGATTCGGGTTCGCGTCGGGCGTCGAGAGCGGCGTCATCAACCAAGAACTCGGCTCGGTTGCCACGCAGCTGTCGATCGTCACGGTCTTTATGACGATGTTGCCTGCCAGATGACGGCCGAACTCCTTCCGGTTCTGCGGCGCGTTCAGCGGAGGAACCAGCCGCTGCCGCCGACGGGGACGCCCGCCTGCATCCGCGGCAGGTTCTGATCGAAGAACAGCTTCGCAGCAAGCTCCGCCCGGCTCCGCACCCCCGTCTTGGCGAAGGCCCGCTTGACGTGGTCGTCGACGGTGTGGGTCGAGACGACGAGCAGCCGGGCGATCTCCGCGCGCGAGTGTCCCATGGCGAGTAGGCGCACGACCTCGCGCTCGCGGGTGGTCAGGCCGTACGCGTCGGCGATGAGCGCGGCCAGCTCCAGCGGCCGAGTCGGCACCATGATCACCGAGATCCGCTCGCCCAATTGCTCGGCGTGCAGAGTGAGCCAGCGGCCGGACGCCGTGCGCAGCCGGGCGATCACCGGCCGCATGGCCTCCCCGGGCACGACCGGCGAGGGTCAGCAGCGAGTACGGCAGCGCGCGAGCGGTATCGACGCCGTCATCCACCTCGGCCAGCCACCGCTGTGCCGCCGGGCTGACTTCGACGGGGCGCAGGGAGCGCTCCAGCAACAGCAGCCCCGGACCGTCGCAGGCGACGGGATCGTCGGTGAGTTCAGCCAGCAGCAGCTCGCGGCGGATGGCGGTCGCGACGTTGACCGTGGCGCGTTCGACAAGCCGCGCCTCGGCAGACGTGAAGTCTGGCTCGCCCTCGCCGCGCATCGCGATGAGCGCACCCCACGCGCCACCGCCGGTGGTGAACAGCAGGCGCAGTTCGTGCTCGATCCCGCTCCGCGCGAAGACGTCACGGTAGCGAGGGCTCGAATTCAGCCGCCCCCTGGTCGCCGCGCTGAGGACGCCCACCCGCACGTCGCGGCGCACCAGGTCGTGGACCGCGAGCACATCCTCACCGCCCGCCTCGATCTCCGACAGCCGATGCGTCCGCTCCGGCGGCACGCCCTCGTCGTGGTAGCCGCCAGTCGGCAGCGCGACCGCCGGGTCGATGGTCAACACGCACCACCTGTCGAACGGCACCGACTCGCGTAGCACGCCAGCGACCGCTCGCTGGACGCCGAGGGCGCCGGTCGCGGCGCGACAGGCGGCCTCGACCCCGCGCACCAACGCCTCGGCACCCGTCATATCCGTCAGTATGCGACCGACGGAGCGCAGCGAAAATCCCCCGGAACCGGGGATGTCGCGGGCGGCCCGCGTGTCGGATCGTCGTGGGCATGACGACAATCGCTCCGACCGGCCTGCGCGGCCAAGTCATCACCCCGTCCGATGCCGAATACGAGGCCGCCCGCCGCGTCTGGAACGGCGCGATTGACCGGCACCCGGCGTTCATCGTCCGCTGTCACGACGCCAATGAGGTCGTCGCCGCTGTGAACGTCGCCTCGCGCCACGGGCTGCAACTGGCAGTGCGCGGTGGCGGGCACAGCATCCCCGGCCTGTCGGTCTGTGATGGCGGGCTCGTCATCGACCTGGCGCCGATGAAGGGCATTCGGGTCGACGGCAATCTCGTGCACGCCGGGCCCGGCGTGCTGTGGCGGGAACTCGATGCCGCCGTCGAGGCGCATGGGCGCGCCGTGCCCGGCGGAGAGATCTCGCACACCGGCGTCGGCGGGTTGACCCTCGGCGGCGGGGTCGGATGGCTGTCGCGCCGATACGGGCTGACGTGTGACAACCTCCTCGGCGCGCGTGTCGTGTTCGCGGACGGCTCGGTCGGCGAGGCCGACGACGAACTGCTGTGGGGCCTGCGCGGCGGGGGCGGCAACTTCGGCATCGTCACCCGCTTCACCTTCCGGCTCAACCCGATCCCGGTGCCGATGTTCGCCGGCATGGTGGTGCACCCCATCGAGCGGGCGCGCGAAGGCTTGCGCGCGATGCTCGACCTCGCCGCGACCGCACCGGACGGCATCGGCCTGAACGCCGCGCTGATCACAGCGCCGGCGGCGCCGTTCCTCCCTGCCGAACTTCACGGGAGGAAGGTGATCGTGCTGGCCGGATGCCACGTCGGCCCGCCCGAGGAGGGTGCCGCGCTGCTTCGGCCGCTGCGGGAGTTCGCACGACCGGCGGCGGATTTGTTCAGGCCGATGCCCTATACCGCGCTGCAGTCCGTCGTCGACGACAGTGTGCCGCACGGCCTGGCGGCTTACCTGCGTTCGGAATGGCTGCGACCGCTGGACGGCGCGGGGATCGATATGCTGGTTCGCGCGGCGGAGGCGATGACCTCACCCCGCTCACAGACCCTGCTACGGATCATGGGTGGTGCCATTGCCCGGATGCCGGAGGACGCGACCGCGTTCCGGTTCCGTCATGCTGCGGCGATGGTGAGCCTCGCTGCGCTCTGGCCCGAACCAGACGATCCTGGTGAGGCGCACGCTGCGTGGGCGCGCGATTCGTGGCGCGCGCTGCATCCGTGGTCCGCGGGCGGCGGCTACGTCAATCACCTCGGCCGCGACGAGAACGCTGGGCGTCTTCGCGAGGCCTACGGCCCGCAGACGTGGGACCGGCTGGTTGTACTCAAGCGCCGATACGATCCGCAGAACTTGTTCGCGCTCAACCAGAACATCCCGCCTCAGGACGGCATCGGCTCCTAGCCGTGGCGGAAGAACTCGTTGACGCTGAGGTCCGTATCGGTGTCCTCGAGCAGGGCGCCCCGTTGAGTCGGGCTGCCGTCTAGTGTCGGCCGCTTCGTGCCGTTCAGCCGGACCCCCGACTTCGGGTGGTGGGCGATACTGGGATTGAACCAGTGACCTCTTCCGTGTCAGGGAAGCGCTCTCCCGCTGAGCTAATCGCCCGAAGGTGGCAATGCGAGGTGGGAACGGGATTCGAACCCGTGTACACGGCTTTGCAGGCCGTTGCCTCGCCTCTCGGCCATCCCACCGAGGAGGCTCGCCGCGTGTGCACACGGTGCCTCACCGAGCGGACGACGGGATTCGAACCCGCGACCCTCACCTTGGCAAGGTGATGCGCTACCAACTGCGCTACGTCCGCGAACATCCCCCGTCACTGTCCGGGGTGCGACGACCACTGTATCCGAAGGTTCGCTCACGTTCCAAACGGACCGCACTGCGGAGAAGTGAACACCCGCATGTCATGCGTCGCCGCGTGCGAAAACGGCCGGATCAAGCGCCGCGAGTTCCGCGTCGACGTCGATGAACGCAGACTCGTCACCCGGCGCAACGACCGCGAGCATCTGCGCGCCGAACCGGCGCAGGTCGGCGGACGACGCGGCCAGGCGAGCAGATCCCTCGGGGGAGTTGAGTTCGAGGATGACGTCATCGCCCGACGGATAAACTTGCACGTCGCCTGCCCCGGCATGTCGTGCCACGCCGACGAGTAGTAGTTCCCGCGCGAACACCCAGACGACGGGACTGTGGCACGCCCTGGTGAAGGTCGCCCGAACTGCATAAGGGTCGCGCGTCGTGTAATCGAGCGCTGCCACCACTCGCGCATTCGTTTCCGGGCCGGACACCAAACGCATTGCGACGTTCACG
>JAFIHI010000075.1 GCA_017848755.1 Nakamurella sp.
ACTTCCACGACCCGGCCCCCGCCCGCGGCCTGGCGCGTCCGCATCATGGGCGCCGCACGGGGGTATCAGCACCGGAACCTCTCGGCGCCCACGGCGCGACGATCGTCATAAACGTCGCAGCCCTTCGTGTCACGGCGCTGATCGGCGCGGCGAGTCTTGTCACAGCGCGCTCCCCGCCGACCACAGTTGCCCGGCGTGCCCGGAGAGCGCGGCCGCGGTCGCGACGGCGCGGTCGTCCGTCAGCGAGGCCACGTAGTCGATGATCCCCCGCCCGCGACCCAGCCGTGCGAGGTCGTCCGCGGAGGTGGCCGGCTCGCCGGTCGGCCGGATGAGCAGCTGCGGCATGGACCGCGCCACGTCGCGATAGTCGTCGGTGGCCAGGCGCACCAGGTCGAGCAGGCGCCGGGGCGCGCGGCCGACGTCGATCGGATCGGTGAGCCATGATTCGAGATCCCGCACGAGGGTGGACAGCAGCGTCGCCTGCCCGCGTTGCAGGAGCGCCAGGTCCGGTCGGTCGAGCACGAACCGTTGGTGCACGAACTTGAGCACGGCGACCTCATGCCAGGCCTGGTGGGTCAGCAGAACGTGGGCGGCGCGGACGGGCGGTTCGGCGGTGGTGGTGACCGAATCCTGCAGATGGCTGATCCAGCTCGCGGTGAACAGGCCGACCGCGCGTTCGGCGGCGATGGACGAATCGAAGGGCACGGCCAGCAGGCCGTCGACGAGTTCGTCGCCGACCCGCTCGACCGCGGTCGCGAACACCTCGTCGTCGAAGATCCAGGCGTCCTTGGCGTGCAACCTGCGGCGCAGCAGTTCCAGCGAATGGCCGGGGCGGCGGCCATCGCCCCGGAGCTCGCCGGGCGACATGGCGGCGAAGGCGGCGCGCAGCCGGATCCAGGTGCGGAACTCGGCCGCGACGGATGCGTGCTGCAGGACGCCGGCGCGGTGGAAATCGTCGAGATCGTGGAGGGAGTAGGCGATGTCGTCGGCGAGGTCCATCACCGAGCATTCGACGGTCTGCTGCCACGGTGCGATCTGCGGGTATGCCCGCCGCACCTCGATCAGCTCGGGGACGTCGACCACGTATGCGGAGAACTTGAGCGACCCTGCGCCCTCGGGGCCGGGTGCGGCGCCCTTCGGCCGCTCGGTTGCCTCGGACGGATGCGCGGTAGGGAACCCGATCCTCGCCCACGGATACTTGAGCACCGCGGCGCGGACCGCCGCCGTGAGGTCCAGGCCGTGCTCCTGCTCGCCGTGCACGTCCAGTGTGGTGAGGATCCGGAAGGTTTGCGCGTTCCCCTCGAAGCCGTCGATCAGGCCGAACCGGGAGCGGGCGATCCGGTCGAGGATCCGCTCGCCGAGGTGCCCGAACGGCGGGTGTCCGAGGTCGTGGGCGCTCGCCGCCGCTTGGACGACGACCGGGTCGCAGCCGCCGAGCCGGTCGATGAGCGCCATGTCGCCGCGTTCCCGGAGCGCGGTGGCGATCGCCCGCGCGACGGCCGTCACCTTGACGGTGTGGGTGAGCCTGTTGTGTACGACCTGTCCGGCCGAGCCTTGGTTCACGACCTGCGTCACGGCGGCCAGCCGCGCGAAATAGGGCGAAAAACGGATACGCTCGAGGTCGTCGCGGAAGGCTCCCTCGGTCGCCGCGTCCATCTCGGCGGCGTCGAACGCCCCAGTGATCGCGCCGTTGTCGCTGCGGCGCGCGAGGCGTGGATCCATCTGCCTACCGTAGCGGCGCAGGCGCGTCAGGCGTGCGCGCCCGGCATTCGTGCCGTAGGCGCGCGTCAGATGTTGAAGCCGATGGCGCGCAACTGGTCCCGGCCGTCGTCGGTGATCTTCTCCGGGCCCCACGGCGGCAACCACACCCAGTTGATGCGGTAGTCCGAGACGACGGGCGTCGGGCCACCGGTGAGCGCCGCGCACACCTGGTCCTCGATCATCTCCTGCAGCGGGCAGGCCGCCGACGTCAGCGTCATGTCGATCAGGCACACGTTGCCGGAGTCCACCTGCAGATCGTAGATGAGCCCGAGGTCGACCACGTTGATGCCGAGCTCCGGGTCGATGACGTCCTTGAGCGCCTCCTCGATGTCGTCGAGGCTCGCCACGGCGCCGCTCTCCAGGTCCTGGCCCGCCGGGGCGCCTGGATCGGTCGCGGTCCCGAAGGGGCCCCCGGTCATGCCGTCGAGATCCGCGGCACCGCGCCCGGCGCGATCCGCTGTCATGGTCGAAACGTCGTCGTCACTCATCGGGATATCCTCCGTCGGTCGGCCGTTCGCCGTCGG
The DNA here is from genome assembly GCA_017848755.1 of Nakamurella sp. Classification (GTDB taxonomy): domain Bacteria; phylum Actinomycetota; class Actinomycetes; order Mycobacteriales; family Nakamurellaceae; genus Nakamurella. The sequence goes on from JAFIHI010000075.1 coordinate 2,286, forward strand.
TCGTCATCACGTTGCACCCACCTCGGCCTGCGCCGCTGCCAGCTTGAATGCCTTCCATCCCAGCAGAGCACATTTGACGCGGTTCGGGTACTGCGCCACCCCGGCGAACGCAACGGCGTCGCCGAGCAGGTTCTCGTCGCCCGGGTCCGCGCCCTTGCTGGTGATCATCGCCTCGAACGCGGCGAGCATCTTCTGCGCATGGGCGAGGCTCTCCCCGATCACCAGGTCCGTCATGACGGACACGGACGCCTGCGAGATCGAGCATCCGAGGGCGTCGAACGACACGTCCTGGACGGCGAGACCGCCGTCCTCACCTCGTTGCACGGCTAGGCGCAGCGTGACCTCGTCGCCGCAGGTCGGGTTCACCTGGTGGGTCTGGGCGTCGAATGGCTCGCGCAGCCCCGCGTGGTGGGGCGCACGGGAGTGATCGAGGATAATCTCTGCGTACAGGTCATCCATCCGCATGCCGCTCACCTCCCCGCGAAGAACTTCTGTGCGCCGGCCACCGCGTCGACGAGGGCGGCGACTTCGTCGGCCGTGGAATACACCCCGAACGTAGCGCGCGACGAGGCCGACACGCCGTAGCGGCGGTGCAGCGGCCAGGCGCAGTGGTGCCCGACGCGCACGGCGACCCCCGCGTCGTCGAGCAGCTGGCCGACATCGTGCGGATGGATGCCGTCGACCAGGAATGCGACGGCCGGTCCCCGCGCGTCGGTGGTCGCCGGGCCGAGGATCGATACCCCAGGAAGCGCCGAAAGCCCCTGCAGCGCTAGGCCTGTCAGCTCCATGGCGTGCGCTTCGACGTGGTCCATGCCCAGGTCGGTGAGGTAGTCCACGGCCGCGCCCAAGGCGACCGCCTGCGTCACAGGCGGTGTACCCGCCTCGAACCGCGCCGGCGGCGGCAGGTACGTGGAATGGTCCATGTACACGACCTCGATCATCGATCCGCCGGTCAGGAACGGCGGGAGCGTCTCCAGCAGCGCGTACTCGCCGCACAACACCCCGATCCCGGTCGGGCCGAGCATCTTGTGCCCCGAGAACGCCGCGAAATCGACGTCGAGTGCGGCGAAGTCGTTAGCGCGATGCGGTACGGACTGGCAGGCGTCCAGGACCACGAGAGCTCCGACCCGATGCGCCGCGGCGGTGAGGTCCGCGACCGGCGGCAGCGTGCCGAGCACGTTCGATTCGCCCGTGAGCGCCAGCACCTTGGTGCGTGGCGTGATCATGCCCGATACGTCCGACAGGTCGAGGCGGAAGTCGTCGGTGAGCCCGAACCACTTCAGCGTCGCGCCGGTACGCCGGCACAGCTCCTGCCACGGCACCAGGTTCGCGTGGTGCTCCATCTCGGTGACGACGATCTCGTCGCCCGGGCCGCCCGCGAATCGTGCCGCGTCGCCGGTCGCCCCCGTGGCGTTCCCGAACGCGTAGGCCACCAGGTTCAACGAGGCCGTCGCGCCTGCGGTGAAGATGATCTCCTCCGGCTGGCGCGCTCCGACGAACGTCGCGACCTTGGCACGCGCACCCTCGTAGTATTCGGTCGCCTCGTCCGCGAGCTGGTGCGCACCGCGCTTCACCGCCGCGTAATGGTCGGTGATGAACTCCTGCTCGGCGTCCAGCACGCAGGTCGGACGTTGCGACGTCGCGCCGGAATCCAGGTACACCAACGGTTTTCCGCCGCGCACGGTGCGTTCCAGGACGGGGAAGTCCGCCCGCACGCGGTGTGATCCGAGTTCGGGGCTGACGTGCGCTACGACGGCCATGTCAGGCCGGCACCGCCTGGCCAGTGAACCGCACGTACCCGTCCGCCTCGAGTTCTTCGGCGAGTTCCGAGCCGCCCGACTCAGCGACCTGACCGGCGACGAACACGTGCACGAAGTCCGGCTGGATGTACCGCAGGATGCGCGTGTAGTGGGTGATCAGCAGCACGCCCACCGCCTCGCCCGCCGCGGCCGACTCCGCCTTGTAGCGGTTGACACCCTCCGATACGACCCTGAGCGCGTCGATGTCCAGGCCGGAGTCGGTCTCGTCCAGGATGGCGATCTTCGGTTTGAGCAGGCTCATCTGCAGGATCTCGTGGCGCTTCTTCTCGCCGCCGGAGAAGCCCTCGTTCACGCTGCGCTGCGCGAAGTCCGGATCCATCTGCAGCGACTCCATCTCGTCCTTGACCTCTTTGAGCCACTGCCGCACGCCGGGTGCCTGGCCGCGGACGGCCGTCGCTGCGGTGCGCAGGAAGTTCGAGGTCGTGACGCCCGGGATCTCCACCGGATACTGCATGGCGAGGAACAGACCCGCCCGCGCCCGCTGATCGACGGTCATCGACAGCACATCCGCCCCGTCGAGCAGCACCGTGCCGGACGTCACCCGATACTTCGGATGGCCGGCCAGCGAATAGGCGAGCGTCGACTTGCCGGAGCCATTGGGCCCCATGATGGCGTGGGTCTCGCCCGCATCGATGGTCAGGTTCACCCCGCAGAGGATCTCCTTCGAGGTGTCTTCGGTGATCACGGAGACGTGCAGGTCGGAGATCTCAAGCTTTGCCATGGGTTCGTGTACTCCCGTATGTGTTGGTGAAAAGAACTGATATGACGGTGTTCTCGGTGTTCTCGTCTTCACATCCCCGAGATCGCGAGCTCCCGCTCGACGGTGTCGGAAATGTGGTCGATCACGGATGAGATGCCCACCTTGTTCAGCACCTCGTGGAAGAACCCGCGGACGACGAGGCGCTTGGCCATCTCGGGGGTAATGCCTCGCGATTGCAGGTAGAACAGGTGGTCGTCGTCGTAGCGACCGGTCGCGCTGGCGTGCGCCGCCTTGATGATCTCACCGGTCTCGATCTCGAGGTTCGGGACGGAATCGGCGCGGGCGCCGTCGGTGAGCAGCAGGTTCCGGTTCATCTCGTACGAGTCGGTGCCCTCGGCCATGGCGCGGATCAGCACATCGCCGACCCAGGCCGTGCGCGCATGGTCCCCCTGCAGCGCACCCTTGTAGAGCACCTCCGACCGGCAGTTCGGCGGGGTGTGGTCGATGAAGATCCGATGTTCCAGGTACTGGCCGGCGTCCGCGAAGTAGAGGCCGAGCATCTCGAGATCGCCGCCCGGGCCGCGATAATCGACGTCGACCGCCGTCCGGACCACGTCGCCCCCGAACGTGAGCAGGCTGTGCTTGACCTTCGCGTCCCGGCCGACGGAGATGTGGTGGTGCGCGAGTTGCACCGTGTCCGCCGCCCAGTCCGCGATCGTCGCCATATTCAGGTTCGCGCCGTCGCCCGCCAGGATCTCGACGAGGTGCGCCACGGTGGCCGAGCCCTGCTCCTTCAACACGACGGTGGCGGTCGCGTGGTCTCCCAACCGGATGAGGACGTGCGCCGCTTCTGCGATCGACGCGTCGGCGCCGTCGATCGTCACGACGACTGGCTCGGTGATGGTCGAGTCCGCGGGCACGTCGATCAGCAGCGTGTCCGGGTTGTATTCCATGAGCCGCGCGGTGACCCGGTCGGTCGGCAGGTAGTCCGAGGCGCCCTTGAGCGCCCGGCCCGCCGCCCCGGACACGACACGCACGTCCACGCCGTCGATGGCGTCCCAGGTCGCGGTGAGCGCGCCGACGGTGAACTCGGCGTCGGCGTGCAGGCCGCGCAACCGGCGCAGCGGCGCGAATTTCCACAGCTCGCTCTTCGATGTCGGCACGGGATGGTCGGCGACGTCGGAAGAGGCGACCGGATGCAGGTGCGACGCCACGCCGGAGGTGCGGACGGTCCTCCCACCGACATGGGAATGCGCGGCGAGTCCGTTGGGGCCGCCGAGCGTCGGTCCTGCGGTCGGGTTAAGGATCTGGGTTGTCGTCATGAGGTCAGGCCGTCGCCGGCCGGTCAGCCCTTCTGTGAGTGGTGGAAGGTTCGTCGAGGTGCAGCACCTACCCGACGGCCCCCTCCATCTGCATTTCGATCAGCCGGTTCAGTTCCAGGGCGTATTCCATCGGCAGCTCCTTGGCGATCGGCTCGATGAACCCGCGCACGATCATCGCCATGGCCTCCTCCTCGGTCAGCCCGCCGCTCATCAGATAGTACAACTGGTCGTCGCTGCTCTTCGACACCGTGGCCTCGTGGCCCATCGTCACGTCGTCTTCGCGGATATCGACGTACGGATAGGTGTCGCTGCGGGACTTCGTGTCGACGAGGAGCGCGTCACATTTCACGGTGGATCGCGAATGGTGCGCACCGGGATTCACCTGGACGAGCCCGCGGTAGGAACTGCGGCCACCCTCCCGGGAGATCGACTTGGAGATGATCTCGGACGAGGTGTGCGGTGCCAGGTGCAGCATCTTGGAGCCGGTGTCCTGATGCTGGCCCTTGCCGGCGAACGCCACTGAAAGCACCGAGCCCTTGGCGTGCTCCCCCATCATCCACACCGACGGGTATTTCATCGTCACCTTCGCGCCGATGTTCCCGTCGACCCACTCCATCGTCGCGCCCTCTTCGGCCTTGGTGCGCTTCGTGACGAGGTTGTAGACGTTCGTCGACCAGTTCTGGATGGTGGTGTAGCGGCAGCGTGCACCCTTTTTCACGATGATCTCGACGACCGCCGAATGCAGCGAATCGGAGCGGTACACGGGTGCGGTGCAGCCTTCGACATAGTGCACGTAGGCGTCCTCGTCGACGATGATCAGCGTCCGCTCGAACTGGCCCATGTTCTCCGTATTGATGCGGAAGTATGCCTGCAGCGGGATCTTGACGTGCACACCCTTCGGCACGTAGACGAACGATCCTCCCGACCACACCGCGGTGTTCAATGCCGAGAACTTGTTGTCGCCCGCCGGGATGACGGAGCCGAAGTACTCCTCGAACAGGTCCGGGTATTCCTTGAGACCCGAATCAGTGTCGAGGAACACGACGCCCTGCTGCGCAAGGTCCTCGCGGATCGAGTTGTAGACGACCTCCGACTCGTACTGCGCCGACACACCGGCGATCATCTGCTGCTTCTCGGCCTCCGGGATGCCGATCCGGTCATAGGTGTACTTGATGTCGTCGGGCAGGTCCTCCCACGAGGTGACCTTCTGTTCCGTCGACCGCACGAAGTACTTGATGTTGTCGAAGTCGATCTCCGATAGGTCGGCGCCCCACGTCGGCAGGGGTTGCCGCTCGAACAGCTTCAGTGCTTTGAGACGGCGCTCGAGCATCCACTCCGGTTCGTTTTTCAGGTGCGAGATGCCACGGACCACGTCCTCGTCGAGCCCGCGTTTCGCCGTGGTGCCCGCCGCGTCCGAGTCGGACCAGCCGAACTGGTACGTGCTCAAGGCGTCGATCGTCTCGGCCTGGGCCAGACGGGCCTCGCTGAGTTCGGGGGCTGCGGTCATCGAGCTGTCCTTCTCTGCGTGTCGAATGTTGATCGAATGCTCATCGGGTCGCGGTCGCCCGGCCGCCGGACGCTACGCGAACGCCCCGCGCGACACCGTTCGGCTGTGCGGTCTGCGGGTTCGTGTTCGGCGCGTCCGGAATAAAGGTGGTGCAGAACGAATCGCCGCGGGCGATGGTGGCGAGCCGCTGGGCGTAGGTGCCGAGCGTCTCGGTGAACACGGCCAACTCCTGTTCGCACAGCGCCGGGTACTTGCCCGCCACATACGCCACCGGGCAGTGGTGTTGCGACAGCTGTTCACCGATGCCGACCTCGTCGACACTGGCCACGTATCCCGACCGCGTCAGTGCCTTCGCCAGGATGCGCGCCCGCTCGGCGACGGTGGACGCGGTGTCCAGTTCACCGCGCACCGTATCGACGATGCGCTCGGCCCGCTGCCGGGCGAACTGTGTTACGGCTTCCGGCCCGACATGTTCGGCGAGGTAGCCGAGCGCCTCTTCGGCGAGTTCGTCGTAGGCGTGCGGCAGCCGTCGCCGCCCCAGCTCGGTGAGCAGATACACCTGCGCCGGCCGGCCGCGTCCGCGTCTGCCCGCGACTGCCGCGTCGCGGCAGGTGACCGATCCCTCCGCATGCAGCGCGTCGAGCTGCCGCCGCACCGCCGTCCCGGACACCCCCAGCGCGGCTGCCAGATGCGCGGCGGTCGACGGCCCGTCGATCAGTAGCCGACGGACCACCTCTCCTCGCGCTCCGTCCTCGCCGGAGGCGACCTGCAGCGGCTCGCGATCCTCGGCCTGTGCGCTGCGCATGGGCGCTGCTTCCGTCGCCGACGTTTTCACAACTTGAATGTTACCTATTTGCTCTGCGCGGTCCAGTGGGGGCACCGGTCGCGTGCCGCGTCGTGATCAACGTCTCGACGGCCCCGCGGGTGTCCGCGCAGCGGCGGTCCCTATCCTGTGCCACGTGGCTGTACCCGATTCGCCTCTCGATTCGCCTTCCGATTCACGGCGCGGATCACAGCCCTCCGAGTCGGCTCCGGCCGCGGTCGCCCTGACCGACGTCTCAAGGAGTTTCGGCAGCGTCCGGGCCGTGGACCGGCTGACGTTCACCGTCCCCACCGCGTCCATCTTCGCGGTGCTCGGCCCAAACGGGGCCGGGAAAACGACCACGATCGACATGTGCGAGGGCTTCGCCCGCCCCGACGCCGGCACGGTGAAAGTGCTCGGCGCCGATCCCTGGCGCCAGCAGACGACGCTCCGTCCCCGGATCGGGGTGATGCTGCAGGCCGGGGGCGCCCACGGCGCCGCGCGCACGCGCGAGATGCTGCGCCTCGTCGCGCGATGTGCCGCCCACCCGCACGACCCGGACCGCCTGCTCGACATGGTCGGGCTGTCCGCATCGGCCGGCACACCGATCCGGCGCCTGTCCGGCGGGCAGGTGCAACGCCTGAGCCTGGCGATGGCGCTGGTGGGGCGCCCCGAGCTGCTGTTCCTCGACGAACCCACCGCGGGCATGGATCCGCAGGCGCGCCACCTGGTCTGGGAGGTGCTCCGCGCGGCGCGCGCCGACGGCGTCACCATCGTGCTGACCACGCACCTGCTGGACGAGGTCGAGCTGCTCGCCGATCGCATCCTCGTCATCGACCACGGCCGGAAGGTTGCCGAGGGCACCCCGGCCGAGCTGACCGACGCGGGTCGCCGCCGCTTGGAGGATGTCTACCTGGAGCTGACCGGATGGGAGGTGCGGGGATGAGCGCGGCCCGATTCGAGCCGGGTACGTTCACCCGGCGCCCCGGCCGGGCGAGCGCCGGCGCCATGGTCCGTGCCGCCACTGCGCAGGAGCTGCGGATCGTGCTGCGCAACGGCGAGCAGCTGCTGCTCGCCTTCGTCATCCCGCTCGCCGCGTTGCTGGCCATGAGCACGATGCACATCACGGAGTTGCCGGAACCTCGGGTCGATACCGTGACGCCCGGCATCCTGGCGCTGGCGATCATGTCGGCGTCGTTCACCTCACAGGCGATCCTCACCGGCTTCGATCGTCGCTACGGCGTGCTCAAACGCCTTGCGGCTACAGGGTTTCCGCGTTGGTTGCTGCTGGCGGCGAAGTTCGGCGCGACGGCCGTCGTCATCGCCGGGCAGTTCGTGGTGCTGTGCCTCACAGCGTGGCTCGCGCTCGGCTGGAAACCGCACGGCAACCCGCTCTGGGTGGTGGTGCTGAGCCTGCTCGGGCTCGGCGCGTTCATCGGGCTGGCGCTGCTGCTCGGCGGGACCATGCGCGCCGAGGCCGTGCTCGGCGTCGCGAACCTGGTGTGGCTGATCCTGGTCGGGATCGGCGGGGTGCTGATCCCGCTGTCGAAGGCGCCCGGCTGGTTGCAGACGATGGGCGGACTCACCCCTGCGGGCGCGCTGTCAAACGGACTCCGGGACGTGCTGACGTCCGGCCAGGGGCCCGGCGCAGCGAACATCGTCATCCTCGTCGCCTGGCTCGTTCTCGGCTGGACGGCGACCGTACGCTGGTTCCGATGGCAATGACCACGTCCCCGGCGGAATCCGCGACCGATATCGCGACGACTCGCCCCGCGACACCGGCAGGTCCTGCGCAGGCCGGGCGGCGCTGGTATCCGGCGATTCGCGGCCGCCGGCTCCCGGAACGGCTGGTTGTCGCGTTCGCCTGGGCCGCCGTGATCTCGAACGCGCTGATCTCGGTCACCGGGTCGATCGTCCGGGTCACCGGCTCCGGGCTCGGCTGCACCACCTGGCCGGACTGCCAACCCGGGACCCTGGTGCCCGAGTACCGCACCGGAATGGCGGCCATCCACCAGGCCATCGAGTTCGGCAACCGGACCATCACCGGCATCGTGCTGGTGGCGTCGCTGGGAACGTTCGTGCTGATCGCGCTGATCCGACCGGTGCGGCGGGGCCTGCTGTGGCTCGCGGCGATCGGGCCTTTCGGCGTGGTCGCCCAGGCGGTGTGGGGCGGGATCGTCGTCTACACCGGTCTGAAGTGGTGGACGGTGATGCCGCACCTGCTCGTCTCGCTGGTGCTGGTGTTCGCGGCCGTCGTCACGCTGGTGCGATTGCGCGAGAACGATTCGCCCGCACGACTTCTGGTCCCGCGGCCGCTGTGGCTGCTGTCCTGGTTGACGGTCGTCGTGCTGGCGGCGGTGACGGTGATCGGATCGCTGGTCACGGCGGCCGGCCCGCACGCGGGGGACGTCACCACGCCGCGCCTCGATTGGGACATCCGCAATTCGGCGCAGCTGCACGCCGACCTGATGTTCTTGTACCTCGGGCTGATCGCCGCGCTGGGCGTCGGTTTCCTGGCCACCCGCGCGCCGCGGACGCTGCTGGTGCGCATGGGCTGGCTGGTCGGGATCACGTTGGGCCAGGGCGCGCTCGGACTGACGCAGTACTTCCTCGGTGTGCCCGCCGGGCTTGTCGTGCTGCATGTGCTGGGCGCCGTCTCGCTGATCGCGACGGCGGCGGCGGTCGTGATGGCCACCCGGGAACGCGGGCCTGCGCCGGCGCTCACCGATCGGATATGACGATGTTCCGGGCCGCGGTCAGGTCGGGATCACGAGGGTCACGTCGGGGTGCAGATCACCGAGCCGGCGGTCCAGGGTCGCGAGTTTGCCGCCGTGGTGCCGGGCGAGCTGGGCGAGGTACGCGTCGGTGACGTCGCCGTGGCCGCGGACGCGGGCCAGCATAGGCCCGTCATAACCGACGTCGTCCGGCCAGAACTCGTGGCCGTTCCGTTGCGTCACTCGAGCCAGCACTTCTGCTGCTTTGAGGGCACGGTTCCCGGTGCGCACGAGATACCGAACAAGGCTTCCCTGCGTGATCGGCGTGGTAGCGAACAGAGGATGCTGCGTGGTCCAGTCGACCACCACCGCGTAATGCTCATGCGTGGCCATCGCTCGCGCGATCAGCACGTTCGCATCCCACAGGAACGTCGAACCGGCCGCCGCCATCACTCGTCGTCCAGCGCTCTTCGCACGTCTTCCGAGGTCACCGGATAGCCTAGATCGACAACCATGAACCCGGTATCGGGCTCGATGTGGTAACGCGGATAACTGCCTTCCGCCGGGGGATCGACGGCCTTCTGCACATAGTCGGCAATCACCTTGCTGACCGACGTACGCCGGTCCGCGGCGATGTTCTTCACCCGGCGAAGAGTGTCCTCCGGCAGGTCCACAGTGGTACGCATACGCCCAGGGTAGGCCGGGTTGCATCACTGATGCAATGATGCAGGCGCCGTTACCGCCGGCGGGTGCCCATCTGGACGCGGTCGGCCGCCGACGGCGCGAGCAGGCCCGTGGTCCCGCGATCCCAGTCGCGGACAGGCAGGCCGAGCCGCTCGCAGATCGCGGTCGCGGCGTCGACGGATGAGGCGAGCGCGTCGCCGAACTCGCCGCTCGGCGCGATCACCACGATGCGGGCGCCCACCCGGCCGACGTGATTGATGACGGCGATCACCCCGTCGCCGTGGCGCGCGGCGAACGCACGCAGGCGGGATTCGACGTCGCGGTCCTGCCGCGGCAGCCTCCCTCGGGCGTCGCTCACTGTGTCCATTGTTCGCTCCGCGCTCCGCTCGGCGCCGCTGCGACTCCTTCGCGACGCGGCAGCCTCCCTCCGGCGTCGCTCACTGTGTCCATTGTTCGCTCCGCGCTCCGCTCGGCGCCGCTGCGACTCCGTCGCGACGCGGCAGCCTCC
>JAFIHI010000009.1 GCA_017848755.1 Nakamurella sp.
CGGGTGGATCCGCGGGACATCGCGGAGTTCCTCGCCCGGGCGGGCTGAATCGGTCGGCCGCTGCTCAGCCGAACGCCAGGGCGGCGACGCGGGTGATGCGATCGCGCCAATAGTCTTCGCGTTCGGGCGACATCGCATGCTCCGCAAGGAGAGTCGGGTCGGGCGCCGGCGGGTAGGGCACGACGGGGAGTACGCCGTCGGTCGGCATCAGCGATCGCGACACCACGTCGCCCGTCAGCAATGAGGCCGTTCCCAGGCCGCAGGCGTACGGCAGTTCCGGCAGCGCGCCGGCCAGGGCGAGACCGGCGGCGAGGCCGATCGACGTGTCCACGGCGGACGAGACCACCACGGGCAGGCCGCATTCCGTCGCGATGGTGAGCGCGTGCCACACCCCGCCGAGCGGGCCGACCTTGATGACGGCGATATCGGCCGCGCCCCGCCGCGCCACCTCTAGCGGGTCCGTGGCGAGCCGGATCGACTCATCCGCCGCGATCGGCACGTCCACGCGGCCGCGGAGGCGTGCCAGATCGTCAATCGTGCGGCACGGCTGCTCGACGTATTCGAGACCGTCTGCGGCGCACGATAATTCGCCGATCGCGGCAACGGCCTCGTCCACCGACCAGGCGCCGTTGGCGTCGATGCGGATTTTCCCCCCGGGGCCCAAAGCTTCCCGAACGGCCGCCACCCGGGACACATCGTCATACAAGGAGACCCCCGGGCCGGCGACCTTCACCTTCGCGGTGCGACACCCGGAGGCGGCGACCATGTCCCGCGCTCTGTCCGGTGCGACCACCGGCACGGTGGTGTTGACCTCGACGAGCGAACGCTGCGGCGCCGGCCAGTTGCGGATCGCGGTGTCCACGGCCGCACGCAGCCACGGCACGCAGGCCGCGTCGTCGTAGTCGGTGAACGGGGCGAACTCCGCCCAGCCGGCCGGCCCGTCCAGCAGCAGGCCCTCACGAATATCGGTGCCGCGGAAGCGATTTCGTAGCGGAATCGAGAACGGCCGGGCGCTGGCCAGGATGTCGTTGATCATGTCGTACGACGTCATAAGCCCATCCTCGCGTACCCGGTGCAGGGTCAGTTGGGCAGCACGGCGAGCGGGATGCCCCGACCGGCAATGTCCGGCAGCGACGCGACCAGGTACGGGCCGCGCATGCGGGCGTCGTAGGCGACCACCGCCCCGCCCGTCCGGGTCGCCAGCCCCACCACCAGCCACTGAGAGTCGGGCGAGAACTCCACCGATGCTAACGACCAAGGCACGTCGACGCCGCGGGCCGCCGAGGTGATGCCCGTTTCGACATCGAGCACCACCACCGAGGACGCCGACGATCCCTCGATCTGGTATTCCCCATCGGCAGATCGCGTCACGTCGCCTTGCGGCACAAACATCGCGACGCGTTTCCCGTCCGGCGAGACCGCCGCCCAGGTCACCCGATCCTCGTTGGCCAAATTCGGCGCAGGCCCGACGACATCGTCCTTCCCAGTAGCGATGTCGTAGCGGTGGGTCTCGCACGGGCCCGGGCATTGCGGCTCCCACAGCAGGTATCCGTCGCCCATCACGTATCGGCCGGCATAGGTGTCCAGCTGGTCGACGATGCCGCCCTTCGTGACATCGAAGATCTGGATCATGTAGCCGGTTGAACGCTGCGCCGGAGTGCTGGTGGACGGCCGCAGGATGCCGACGACGAGATTCCGGTAGGCGCCCACCGGATAGAAGGCGGGCGGCAGCGCCACGATCCGACTGGAGCCGTCCAGCGCCAATAGCGACACGCGCATCGTGGAATTGGCACCGTCGCTCACCTGAGTTCCCTGATACAGCTCCACCCACGGCGTGGCGCCGCCCGTCAGCAACCCCCCGAGCTGAGCTCCCGCCGGGATGGTCACCTTGATCGGTGCCATGCTGTAAGCCCCGGCGCTGCCGGTGATCTCGACCAATCGCGAGACGCCCGGATTCGCGCACGAACTCACCCGCGCGATGTAGTGGCCCGCGCTTCTGGCCAGCTCGGCGACGTATTCCCTCGCGGCCCTGGCGGCCTCGTCGAGCAGCGGCATCTGCTTCGGAGCGGCAGCCGGATCGACGAGGCGGGCATCCACTCCGGTGATCAGCGACAGTTCCGCCCCGGTCGGCAGCGGCTGCGCCCCGGTGACCGCACCCACCATCTCCTGCTGCTCGCACATGTCCCACGCCATCACCGGCGGCGCCTGCGCGCCCGGCGCGGGATCGCTCGACGTGTTCGGCGCCGTATCGAAAGTCCCTGTGCCACCGCCGGTCCCGCTGTCACCCGGATCCGTCGATGACGAAGTGCCCGGCCCGGGCGCGCTCGGAGATCCGGTGCTCACTGCGGCCCCGGACAGGGTGGTCGCCGCGGTCGGCGTCCCTGCTACCTCCGTGCCATGGGCGTGCGAGCCCACCGCGACACCGAAGCCGAAGATCAGTACCGCGCCCACCGCGAGCACGGCCCCCAGCCGCCCGGCGCTACCGGGCCGGCGCGGCGGCGGCGTGCCGCCGCGAACGTCGTCATCCCCGAAGCTCACCATGTTCGGCCCGGGCCCATCCTCGGGAACACCGCCATCCACGTAGATGACGATCTCCGGCGGCACGCTCACGCGGCCACGCTACCGCGCCCGCCTCAACGGGTGGCCCGAAGCACATATCGCAATTCTGCCAATACGTGTAACATATCAGTCCAGCCGACAACCTCGGTAACGCCTCGATGCGACACGTGACGATGTGGATTGTGCCCCGCACCTTCCGGATCGGATCGCGCGCCGCATGGCCAGATCGGAGCAGACGATGGTCGCCGCCGCACCGGAACTCGGTCTCAACGACCCGTGGGAGACGCTGGTCGGCGGATTCCGCGAGGCCGGCGACGCGCTGCCGGAACCATGGCAGTCCGTGATCGGCCCGTGGGACATCCCGGATCGCGGCGACCGGCCCTACGTGTACATGAACTTCATGATCTCGCGGGACGGCCGGGTGTCGTTCAATGAGCCGGACAACTTCTCCCCCGCACCGATCGCCCTCGGCAAGAGCCACGATCCATGGCTGATGGGCGTGCTGCGAGCGCGCGCCGACGCCGTCATGGTCGGCGATGGGACGCTCAAGGCGAACAGCGACCACATCTGGCGCTCGGAATTCGTCTTGCCGCATGCCGCGGACGCCTTCGCCGAACTGCGGCGCGCAGAGAACCTTCCGGAGACGGTGCCATTGGAGGCGACCAGCCCCTACCTGCTCCAAC
>JAFIHI010000076.1 GCA_017848755.1 Nakamurella sp.
CCAACCCGGCGACGTGGTGCTGACCTCCCCGGTCAATCCGTCAAGTCTGCGGGCCGGGCAGATCATCGCGTTCACCGGCCCGGGCAATCGGCAGGTCAACCTGATCCACCGCTTCCAGCGCACCAACCCGGACGGAAAGCTCATCACTCGGGGCGACGCCAATCCGACGACCGACCCATCGCCGGTCCTTCCTGGGGACGTCACCGGGCTGGGCCGCCTGCGGGTGCCGTGGGTGGCGCTTCCGGTGGTGTGGGCCACCGAGCATCGCTGGATGCCGCTCGCGGCGCTCATCGCCGCCCTCGCTGCTGCCGTCGCACTCGCGACGGCGGACCGGCCCACTCGCGCCGGTCGCGCTGCTCGGCGAGGACGGCATCGAGTCCGCCCGTCCCGGATCGCCCCAGCGGCCCTCCGCGCGGGGCCGGCCGCACTGACCGTGATCGCATTGGTGGCCGGGATCGGCGTGGCCACCGCAACCCGGTCCGGGGCCGCGTTCGCCGCCACCACTGCCAGCACCAGCAACTCCTGGGGCGCGGCCACGATCAGCCCACCCACGGGCTTGGTGGCCAGCATCACGTGCGGAGACGGCGGCGTCCCGGCCGCCGACCTCACCTGGACCCCCTCGGTGACGGGCGCGGTGACCGGCTACCAACTCACCCGCGATGCCGGCGCTCCGGTGGGGATCACTCCGCGCACCGCCAGCAGTTACACCGACGGTGGACTGCCCAACAACGCCAGCCACACCTGGAACCTGGCTGCCCTGGCCGCCGGCTGGTCCTCCGCACCCGCGACGGTCAGCGCCACCGCGAGTTGCCCGCCCGTCGCGCAGGCATGGGGATCGAACCAATATCAGCAGATCGGCGATGGCACCACCACCGACCGTGCCGTTCCGGTCAACGTGTCACTCCCGCCAGGCGTCACGGTCCCCGCCGTCGCCGCCGGCGTTAGTTTCAGCCTGGCATTGACCTCGACCGGGGCGGTCTACGCCTGGGGCTACAACGCAGAGGGAGAATTCGGGAACGGCACCACCTCCGTCCCGGGGGGACCGGTCGCCGTGAACATCCCCGGCGGCGTCACGATCACGGCGATCGCCGCTGGCGGCAGCCACGCCCTCGCGTTGGCGTCGAACGGCACCGTGTACGCCTGGGGCTCGAACACGTCCGGACAACTCGGCGACAACACCACCACCACCCGGCTGACCCCCGTCCAGGTAAGAGGCGTCGGCGGCACGGGCTACCTGGCGAACATCAAATCGATCGCCGCCGGCGGTAGTCACAGCCTCGCGCTCAGCAACACCGGCGCCGTGTACGCCTGGGGCTCGAACACGTACGGTCAGCTCGGCGACAACACCACCACCACCCGGCTGACCCCCGTCCAGGTGACAGCTGTCGGCGGCTCCGGCACCTTGGCGAACATCACCGCGATCTCCGCCGGCACCAGCCACAGCCTCGCGGTCAACACCAACGGCGCTGTCTTCGCCTGGGGCTTGAACAGTACGGGGCAACTGGGGGACACCACGACCACCCAGCAGAATGCGCCGGTCAGGGTGAAAGCCGTCAGCGGCGCGAGCAACCTGACAGGAATCAAGTCGGTGGCCGCCGGCGAGACGCACAGCCTCGCGGTCGCCACCAACGGTTCCATGTATGCCTGGGGCTACAACGCCAAGGGCGAACTCGGCAACGGCACCACCACCAGCACGCTGAGACCGGTCAAGGTGTCGCTGCCCGTCGGCGTCACCGCCACCACGGCCGACGCAGGCACCGAGCTCAGCCTGGCCCACACCTCGACGGGCCAAGTCCTGGCGTGGGGGTGGAACAATTCCGGGCAGCTCGGCGACGGCACCACGACCAACCGCACCACACCGGTGACCGTGTCTTTACCCGCCGGAACCACCGCCACCGCGGTCGCCGCCGGTCGCGCCCACAGCCTCTCGGTCACCGTCGCGAACTGAACCCCGCCCGCTGCCTTCCCCCCTCCGCCGAGCGGTGCGAAATATCGGGCGAAACGGACCCAGAGCGGTGCATTTCGCACCGCTCGGCGGATGAGAGTTGTCGGACAACTAGGTTGCTGTCAGGATGGTCGACATGATGGCCGCGCCGCGAAAGACGCTCGCTGACGACATCGTGCGCCGCCTCAAGGACGACATCCACGCCGGCACGTACCCGCCGGGAAGCCGACTGCCCACCGAGGCCGAGCTGTGCGCCCAGTTCGGGGTGTCCCGGCCCACCGTGCGGGCCGCCGTGAAGGAGCTCGACGTGCTCGGGTTGTCGCAGACCCGGCATGGGGTCGGGACGTTCGTGCGTTCGCGCCCGTCCGTCACCGACGGCCTAGAGCGCATGGGCTCGATCAGCGAGTCCATCCGGGCGAGCGGCAAAAAGCCTGGGCACGACTACGCGCGGCGGGCCTTGCGCCAGGTGACCCCGGACGAGGCGGAGCGGATGGGGGTCCCGGCGGACACGGAGGTCTTGGAGCTGCGGCGGCGGATCACCGCCGACGATCTGGTGGTCGCCTATTCCTACGACATGATTCCGAGCCGGCTGCTGCCGGCCGACTTCGCGCCGGAGGACATGAACGGCTCGATGTTCGACTACTTCGAGACGACACTCGGGCTCCATCCCACTCTCGGCATCGCACAGGTTCATGCGGTGGACTCGGCACACATCGCCTGGGGGGCCGAGGCCGCGCGGCATCGACTGTTCATCCTGCTCGATCAGCTGCACTACACGGCCGAGCACGAACTCCTCGCCTACTCGCGCACGTACTTCGTGGAGGGCGCCTACGCGTTCGCTATCGTGCGGCGCAGCGCCTGAACCAGCGCCCGACCGAACACCTGACCGAGCCTCCGACCGAGCGCCTGGCCCAGCGCCGAACTCCAGAGACGGCGCGGCGGCGCGCGGCGCACTTGACGCGGCTGCCGCCCGCCCATAGGTTGTCTGACAACTACCGCGTGTCGATCGAGGGAGCCCACATGACGCGCCGCGACCCAGCATTGCCCGACCTGTCCGGCACCGTCGCCGTCGTCACCGGGGCCGGCGGCGGCATCGGCGGCGGGATCGCGCGACGCCTCGCGGCAGCGGGGGCGGACGTCGTCCTGGCCTACCGCACGAGCGCCGGCCCGGCGCAGGCGCTGGCCGACGAGCTGACGGTCACCGGGGCGAACGCTGTCGCCGCGCAGGCCGACATCACCGACCCCGCAGCCTGTTCCGCGCTCATGTCGCTCGCCGTCGACCGCTTCGGCGCCCTGGACGTGCTGGTCAACAACGCCGGCGTCCAGCCCGTGCAGGGCCTCGCCGACATGAGCGTCGACGACTGGCGCGAGGTGCTCGACGCCAACCTCACCGGAACGTTCGTCGCCACCCAGGCCGCGGTCACCGCCATGCGGGCGCGCCACGCCGGCGCGGACGACCCCTGCCGCGGCAGCATCATCCACATCGCCTCGATCGAGGGATCGCACCCGGCCTTCGCGCACGCGCACTACTGCGCGTCGAAGGCGGCGATCATCATGCACGCGAAAACCGCCGCGCTGGAATACGGCCCGCTGGGGATACGGGTGAACGCGGTCTCCCCCGGGCTCATCGACCGCGAGGGCCTGGC
>JAFIHI010000077.1 GCA_017848755.1 Nakamurella sp.
GGCGCTGGTCTCGGACTGCAAGACGCTGGCGCACCCGGACAGCGTCGACTCCATTCCGACCTGCGCCAACCAGGAGGACCACGTCTCCATGGCCGGCAATGCCGGGCGGCACGCCCGCCAGATCATCGAGAACATCACCCAGGTGATCGGAATCGAGCTCGCCATGGCCGCGCAGGCGCTGGAACTTCGGCTGGCCCAGCCCGAGCACGCGGGCGCTTCGCTCGCTCCGGCGACGCAGGCGGCTCTCGACCTGGTACGCGGTACTGCCACCGGAAACGGCGGCACCATCGACCATCTCACCCGGGATGTCGTGATGTATCCGCGGCTGCGGGCCGCCGCGGACCTGGTGCGCTCCGGAGCCGTGCAACGCGCCGTCGCCGAACGCTGAAACCCACTACCGCAACCCGAGAGGATTCCTTCGACATGGCCGCCGATACCGCTGCCGCCACCGCGCACAAGACCGAATTCATGTCCGTGAGCGACGCGCCGTTCCAGCCGAAATCCGTCGTCAAGAACATCAGGGCTCAGCGCGGCGACGCGATGCGCTGCAAGGGCCCGAAGCAGGAGACCATCCTGCGGATGCTCGAGAACAACATGGAGGTCGCTGAGTACCCCGACAAGCTCGTCGTCTACGGCGGAATCGGCAAGGCCGCCCGCAACTGGGAGTCGTACCACGCCATCGTCGAATCGCTCAAGAACCTGGAGAACGACGAGACCCTTGTCGTCCAGTCCGGTATGCCGGTCGCCGTGTTCCAAACCCACGAGCTGGCGCCTCGCGTCGTGATGGCTACGACGAACTTCGTCCGCCCCACCTGGGAGCAGTTCTACGACCTGCAGGATAAGAACCTCACGATCTTCGCGCAGTACACCGCGGCGCCGTGGGAGTACATCGGCACCCAGGGCGTGATCCAGGGAACGTTCGAAACCCTGCGCTCCGTCGGCAATCTGCACTTCGGCGGATCACTGGTCGGCCGCCTGCTCGTCTGTGCGGGCATGGGCGGCATGGGCGGCAACCAGCCGCGCGCCATGACGATGCTCGGCGGCGTGTCCATCTGCGCCGACCCCGACGTGCGCATCATCCAGCGCCGGATCGACGCCGGCTACTGCGATGTGTTGGCCGAAAGCCTTGACCACGCCTTCGAACTCGCCCGCGCCGCGCAGTCCGAGGGCAAGCCGCTCGGCATCTCCGTGGTGGCCAACGCCGTCGAGATCTTCGAGTACTGCCTGGAGAACGGCATCAAGCCGGACATCGTCACCGAGATGACGCCGG
This sequence comes from Nakamurella sp., assembly GCA_017848755.1. Classification (GTDB taxonomy): domain Bacteria; phylum Actinomycetota; class Actinomycetes; order Mycobacteriales; family Nakamurellaceae; genus Nakamurella. The sequence goes on from JAFIHI010000077.1 coordinate 1,271, forward strand.
CTCACGACCCGCTCGCCTATATCCCGATCGGCTATACGCCGGACGAGGCGGAGGAGTTCCGCAAGGCCGATCGCGACAAGTACATCTTCACGTCGCGGGAGTCGATGGTGCGGCAGCTCACCGCCGAGAACAAGCTCTACGACCTGGGTGTCGCCGTGTTCGAGTACGGCAACCAGATCCGTCGCGAGGCCGAGCACGGCGGACATGCCGATGCCTATCACATCCCCGGTTTCGTCGCGGCCTACCTGCGCCCGTTGTTCCTGGAGGGCCGCGGCCCGTTCCGGTGGACCTGTACCTCGGGCGACCCCGCAGACCTGGCTCGCCTCGACGACCTCGTGCTGGAGCTCTTCCCGGACGATGACATCGTCACCCGCTGGATCCGGCTCGCGCGCCAGCACGTTCCGATCGAGGCCCTGCCGGCCCGGGTGTGCTACCTCGGATTCGGGCAGCGCAAGAAGTTCGGCCTGGCCGTCAACGGGCTCATCCGTAAGGGCGAAGTCAAAGGCCCCGTGGCGTTCTCGCGGGACAACCTCGACTCCGGCTCGATCATCAACCCGACGTTCGAGTCGGAGAACATGCCCGACGGTTCGGACGTGATCTCCGACTGGCCTTATCTGAACGGGCTTTTGAACGCGGCGTCCATGTGCGATCTCATCGCGATCCAGGCGAACTACGCGATGGGGGACTCGGTGCACACCGGCGTCACCATGATCGCGGACGGCACCGAGATCGCGGACTATCGACTGAAGGCGGCATTGACCGTCGACTCCGGCATCGGCGTCGTGCGGCACGCCCAGGCGGGGTATGACCGGGCTCGCGAGGTCGCGAACACCGTCGGTCCGAAGGAGGGATTGTCGATCCCGTTGTGGTGGACCCGGCAGGCCACGTTCGGCCCGGACGACGAACAGTAGCTTCGTTCCGGTGCGGCACAGGAGGTTTCGGAGATGACGAAGGTTCCGCCGCAGCCGGGTCCGCTGACGGTGGACCTCGTCATTTCTGGAGCGGCCGAGATCTTTTGCGCCGCGGTCGATCCGTCGGCCACAGAGAGGGTCCCAACGAGCGGCGGGGTCGCCGTCGACGGTGGTCGCATCGTGGCGATCGGCGACGTGTCCGGCTATCGCGGCCGCGAAACCGTTGACGCTGCAGGCGGTGTGGTGATGCCCGGCTTCGTGGACGCGCACACGCACGTGGTGTTCGGGGGCAGTCGGGTCGCCGAGTACGCGGCGAAGGTGGCCGGACGTCCGGTGCCGGACGGCGTACCGGCCGGGATCGTCGGCACCATGACGGAGACTCGCGTCGCCAGCGCCCGCGAGCTCGTCGAACAGTCCGGCGCCCGCATCGCGGAGATGCTTGCCCACGGCACCACGACACTGGAATCCAAGACGGGGTACGGACTCTCGGTTGATGCCGAGCAGAAGCTGCTAGACGTCAACCGCCTGCTCACCGAGCGCAGCCCCGCCCGCATCCTGTCCACCTACACCGGCGGGCATGCCTTCGCGCCCGGCGTGGACCGCGATGGGTGGGTCCGCCAGGTCGCTGACCAGGCCCGGCAGGCGGGGCGGGACGGGCTGGCGGAGTTCAACGACGTCTATTGCGACGACGGCTATTTCGATTGCGAGCAGACCCGGACCATCCTCGAGGCGGGGCGGGAATCGGGGCTTCGGCCGCGTGTGCACCTGGATGCCTACAGCCACACCGGCGCGGCCGCGCTGACCGCCGAACTCGGCGCGGCGAGCGCGGACCATCTCAACTACACCACCGACGCGGAACTCTCCCGGCTCGCGGCGGCCGGCGTCATCGGCGTGTATCTGCCCTGTCTGGAATACGCGGTGCGGCACCCGAAACCGCTGGATCCACGACGGGTTCGCGATGCAGGAATGACGCTCGCGCTGGCCACCGACATCTGCCCCGGGTGCTGGACGGTGAGCATGCAGATGGTCGTGGTCATGGCGTGCCGGGCCGGTGGGCTGTCGGTGGCCGAGGCGTTGACGGCGGCCACGCACGGATCGGCCGTCTCCCTGGGCATGGACGACGAGGTCGGGTCTATCGCGCTGGGTAAGCGCGCGGACCTCGTCATACTCGATGTTCCGAGCCATGAGGACGTCGCCTACCGTATCGGTCGAAACAATGCGCGAGTCGTGCTCGCCGGTGGGCACGTGGTCGCGGTACGCGACGCAGACGACCCCGCGCGTCGGCTGCTCGCCCGACAAGGAGAGATGTGATGACGCAGATCTATCACTGCGAGTACGCGTGGCTCGGGGGCGAGACGGCCGAGCGGGACGTGCGTGTCGAGGTCGCGGACGGCGTCATCCGGGCGGTGACAGCGGGTGCCGCGGTCGATCCGGCGGCGACGAGACTGGACGGGCTCGCCATGCCCGGGCTGGCGAACACGCATTCGCACGTGTTCCATCGGGCCATCCGCGGCCACGCGCAGTCCGGTGTCGCGAACTTTTGGCGATGGCGAGACCTGATGTACCAGGTGGCATCTCGGCTGAATCCGGACTCGCTGTACCGTCTGGCCCACGCCACCTACGTCGAGATGGTGTTGTCCGGGATCACCAGTGTGGGCGAGTTCTTCTATCTGCATCACGGCCCGAACGGCGCGCGCTACGCCGACGCGAACGAGATGGGCCGCGCGGTGGTGCGGGCGGCCAACGACGCGGGCATCCGGATCACCTTGCTGGACACCGTCTATCTGCAGGCCGGGGTGAACGGCGAGCCGCTCGCCGGCGCGCAGCTGCGGTTCACCGACGGCACCTGGAACGCGTGGGCGTCGCGGGTCGAGGAACTGGCCGATGAGCCGATGTTCCGGGTCGGTGCCGCGATCCACAGCGTGCGAGCGGTGCCGCAGGAAGCGATGGCACCCATCGCCGCGTACGCGCGTGGCCGCGGTATGCCGCTGCACGTGCACGTCTCCGAGCAACCCGCTGAGAACGAGGCATGTTTCGAGCGGTACGGGTTGACTCCGGTGGGCCTACTCGCCGCCGAGCGGGTGCTCGGCCCGGCGACCACGGCGGTCCATGCGACTCACCTGACCGATGACGACATCGACCTGTTGGGTGCCAGCCAGGCCTCGATCTCGATGTGCTGCACCACGGAACGAGATCTCGGTGACGGGGTCGGGCCCGCGGCGCGGCTCTACGCCGCGGGTTCGCCGCTCTGCGTCGGCTCCGACGCGCACATGATGATCGACCTGTGGGAGGAGGGCCGCGCGATGGAACTCGATGAGCGGCTGGTCTCCGGCACGAGGGGACACCTGACCGCGCGACAGATCGCTGCCGCGATCTCGGTGGACGGTGTGGCGGCCATCGGCTGGCCGACCGAGGGCATCGCGGTCGGTGCGCCCGCGGATATGGTCACGGTGACCTTGGAGTCGGTCCGCACGGCGGGGGCGCGATCGGGGGATGTGCTGGCGCACGTCCTGTTCTCCGCGACGGCGTCGGATGTGGACAGCGTGATCGTCGGGGGTCGTCGCGTGGTGGACGGCGGGCGGCATCACTCGGCCGACAAGCCCGGCGCCACACTGGATTCCGTGATCGGCGAGCTCCTGCGCTGATCCCCGGCTGATCTCCGAGCCCGACTCGCGAAGAACGCTGGGGATCACCCACGCGTGCGCGCGAGACGGAACGCTCGCGCCACATCGAGCACCGCGTCCAGTGCCTCGGGCTCGCCGATGGTGATGCGGACGCCCTCGCCCGGGAACGTCCGCACGCTGATGCCCGCCTGCCGGACCGCCTCGTCCAGGTCGCTCGACTCGCCGCCGAGCGGAACCCACACGAAATTGGCGCGGCTGTCCGGGATCTCGTAGCCGGCGGCGCGCATCGCGGCCGTGAATGCGCTCCGCTGCTCGATGATCTGGTTGACCCGCTCGCGCTGCCGAGGCCAGGCTTCGAGAGCTGCCACGGCGGCCGCCTCGGCGACCGCGCTCACGGTGAACGGCAGGCCGACCTTGCGCATCGCGTCGGCGACGTGGTCGGGTGCCACGCAGTAGCCCACCCGCATGCCCGCCAGCCCGTACGCCTTCGAGAACGTGCGCAACACAGCAACATTCGGATGCCGCCGCGCGAGCGCGATCCCGTCCGGCGCGTCCGGATTGTCGTTGAACTCGTGGTAGGCCTCGTCGATCACCACCAAGCAATCCCGCGGTACGGCGTCGATGAACTCGTCCAGCTCGCTCGCGGACACCGCCGTCCCGGTCGGGTTGTTCGGGCTGCACACGATTACCATGCGGGCATGCGTTCGCCGCGCCGCGTCGGCCATCGCCGCCAGATCGTGTCGGAAGCCGGCCAGCGGCACCGGGACGGGAGTCGCGTGGCACACCGGAATCACGATCGGGTAGGCCTCGTAGGAGCGCCAGGCGAACACGACCGCATCGCCTTGGTCGGCCACCGATTGGGCCAGTAGCTGCACGAGCGAGATCGACCCGCCGCCCACCACGATGCGCTCCGTCGGGACCGAGAGGCGCTGCGCCAACGCCGATGTGAGCCCGGCGCCGATAGCGCTCGGATAGCGATGGGCGAGGAGCGCGACCGCGGCGACCGCGCCCACGACGGCCGGATCGGGCTCCCACGGCAACTCGTTCGAGGAGAGCTTGAACGCCGGCCGGCCGCAGGTGGCGCGTGCGGGCTTCCCCGCGACATACGCGGGCACCGCTGCGATATCGCGCCGGAGGCGCACGGAGTCCATGTGGACATCGTCGCCGGAGTCCCGGAATACGGAAGCGATATTCTCAACATGCAGCAATGGCACACGCGGGCGAGCTTTGCAGATCTCGGTGTGACCGATGGGCAACGTCCGCCCGCGCGGACCGGGTGAGGTGGTGGGCTCACTCCTCGGCAAGGGCCTGCGCCGGCATCACCCGCACCGCCCGGCGGGCTGGCAGCACCGCGGCGAGCGCCCCGGCCGCAACTGCTATCACCAGCAGCAGCCCGACGATGCCCCACGGCACGGAGAGCACGAGATCCCTGCCGATCTCGTTGAACGTCGCCGCCGCTCCGGCCCAGCCATAGGCGAGGCCGAGCAGCAGGCCGACCACCGTGCCCACCACCGCCAACAGCATCGCTTCCAGCAGCAGCATCAGCCGCAGTTGGCCGCGTCGCAGGCCCAACGCCCGTAGCAGCGCCGATTCTCGCGTCCGCTCCACCACCGACAGCCCGATGGTGTTGCCGATGCCGACGATCGCGATCACCACCGCCACCGCGAGCAGCCCGGTCGCGACCGCCGTCACGGTCCCGAGCACCGACTGGAGAGCGGCGCGATCCGTAGCCGCCCCGGTGACCTGCACGCCGGGCTGGTCGGCGACGAGCCTGTTCACCTCGGCCATCGTGGCCGACGCGTCCGCGTCGGCCGCAAGTTCGCCCCACACGGTGACGACGGGCGCGGCCGGTGCGAGGCGATCGAGAGCCGCCTGCGTCACCACCACCGTCGACCCGGCGAGCACTCCGGCGTCGGTGAGTCTTCCCACGGCAACCGTGAACTGTTGCGCGCGGCCGTCGACGCTCAGGGTGATGGTGCCGCCGATCTTGGCGGCTCCCGACCCCACCCACCAGGGCGGCACCAGAGCCGTGGGCGCAGAAGGGGTTTCGCCATCCAGCGCCGCTAATCCGCCACGAACGACGTCATGGGCGTTTGGCGGCGCCGCGACGACAACGACCGGATCTCCGTCGACTGAGCCCGATTCCGGCCCGACCCCCTTGGCCTGCGCCCCCGAGGATTCCACGGACGATGCCACGGTCGCCGTCGCCCGCGCCCCATGGACAGCGGCCGCAGCGGCCATGCCCTTCGCGTCGCGCACCCCGTCGACCAATGCGGCCGGCAGCGGTGAACCGTCGCCGGCCACCACGACATCCACGGGATAGCGGTCCGCGGAGGCCTTGTCGATGCTCGCGCCCACGGATGCCGCCGCCACCTGCAACATGACGATCAGCGCCACGCCGACCACCAACGCCGCACTGGTCGCGGCGGCGCGGCCCGGGTTCCGCACCGCGTTCAACACCGCGAGTCGGCCCGGAACCCCTGCGGCGCGGTCGATTCCGCCGATCAGCCGCAGCAACGGGGGTAGGAACGAGCGGGTCAGCAGCAGCACGCCGACCGCCGAGATGGCTCCGCCGGGCATGGCGACGATCAGATCGCCGAGATAGACCCCGCCGGCCAACAGCGCCCCGCCGACCAGGAGCAGGGAGATCCCGAGGGTCAGCCGCACCCGCCCGACGCCGCGCGCGTGTGTCTGTTCCGGCACCGGGCGCAACGCGGCCAGCGGCGGGATCCCCATCGCGCGTGAGGCCGGCAGCCAGGCCGCACCGACCGTGAGCGCGACGCCGACCAGCGCCACCACCGCGACAGTGACTGCGGGGATGACGGTCCCGCCGCCGGCCAGCCCCGCGGCCGGCGCGGCGATGCTGCCGACACCGATGCCGAGTGCAGCGCCGAGCGCCGAACCGATTCCCCCGATGATCATCGCTTCCACGATCACGTCCCGGCGCACCTGCGCGGTCGTGGCTCCCACCAGCCGCAGCAGTGCGATCTGCCGTCGTCGCTGCGCCAGCAGGATGGTGAACGTCGTGGCGATGACGATGCCGGCCACCACCAGCGCGATCGCCTCGAACCCGAGCAGCACCGTGGTGAGGGCGGCGGTCTGGCCGGTGAAGGCCGCCACATCGTGCTGCGCCTGCTCCGCCACGGTGCGGGAGATGACGCCGCTCCCGATCCGTTCGCCGACGGTCGCGGCGAGCGACGCGGCATCGGCACCGGGCTCGGCCAGCACCGCGATCTGGGGTGCGTACGTGATACCCAATGCCGAGAACTCCTGCGGCAGCAGGAATCCCGTGAGTTGGCCGCCGTAGGGGGATGTGGACGTCTGCGTGATACCGACCACAGTGACCCGCGCCGTCGGCGGCGCCGCATGATCGGGTCCGGACGGGCCGGTGAGTGTGAAGGTTTCGCCGATCGTGAGGTTGGCGGCGGTGGCGGTGTGCTGATCGAGGACGATCTGATTCGGTACCGAGGGCCAGTTGCCTGCCGTGAGCGTGGTCCACCTCAGCCGTGGCTCCGATACCGAGGTCCTCAGGCTCAGGTAATTGTGCGAGGCGGCAGCGGTGTATTCGACGCCGGAGCTGTACAGCGGCACGGCCGCGGCCACACCCGGGACGGCATCGAGCCGCGAGACGAGGGACTCCACGGGCTCGTCCGTGGTGGGCGTGACGACCACGTCCGCACCGGAGTACTCGACGCTGAGGCGAGCGGCGAAGTCCGCCTGGAAGGTCGCAGTGAAAACCACAGTGGCACAGGCAAAGCCGATCCCTATGGTGATCGCCATGACGGTCGCCACGATGCGCGCGGGGCGTTCGGCGATCCGCGACCAGGCGGCGCGCAGGCTCCGCGTCAGGCCCCGAGTCTGGCCCCGCATCAGGCACCGACCGTATCGACTCGGCGGCCGGCCGCCCCTGTCGTGTTCAGCTGCGCCATGGCGGCCAGCAGGTCTGCCGCGCTCGGCTTCGCGAGTTCCCCGGCGATGCGCCCGTCCGCGAGTAAGACGGCGCGATCGGCGTAGGCGGCGGCGATCGGATCGTGCGTCACCATCACCACGGTGCGCCCGAGTTCCCGCACGCTGGACCGAAGATAGGCGAGCAGGCCGTGCCCGGTGGCCGAATCCAGCTGTCCCGTCGGCTCATCGGCGAACACGACGTCAGGGCTGCCGATCAGCGCCCGTGCGATGGCCACCCGCTGCTGCTCGCCGCCGGAGAGCTCGCCGGGCAGGTGCCTGAGGCGGTGCGTGATCCCGAGCGACGCGACGAGCGCGTTGAAGACGGCATCGTCCACCGCGCGGCCGGCGAGATCCAGTGGCAGAGTGATGTTCTGGCCCGCGGTGAGCGTCGGCAGCAGGTTGAAGGACTGGAACACGAAGCCGATCCGGTCACGGCGCAGCACCGTCAGGTCGCGGTCCCGCAGCGCCGTGATCTCGGTGCCGCCAACCGTGATGCTCCCGCTGGTCGGCGAATCCAGCCCGGCCAGGCAGTGCATGAGCGTCGATTTCCCGGACCCGGACGCGCCCATGATCGCGGTGAACGTGCCGCGTGCGAACCCGACCGAGATGCCGTCCACCGCGCGCACCGCCGTTGCCCCCGATCCGTAGACCTTGACGAGATCCGTAGCGGCGGAGGCCATCTCGATGCCGTCGTGTGTGTCAGAGCGCCGGTCATGTCGAACTTGGCTCGTGATCTGGTTCATGGGTCTCCTCGGGGTGCGGTCGCCGCCGTCGCGACGCGGATCGCCGCCGACGTTACGGGCGAAAGGTGGTGCCGCACATCGGATCACGGTCGCCTGTCTGACGCGCCTCGGCTACGACGCCGGGTGGAGCCGGTCTGATGATCTCCGACCTCGGTCGGAGGCGCGCGGTCTGGATCGGGCCATGCGCGCGGCTGTCGCCGTGGCGAGCGCGTCCGCCTCAGGCCTGAATCAGCCCAGCCGTGTACGCGAAGACGACGAGCCCGACGCGATCCCGGCACTCCAACTTGCCGAAGAGGTGTCCGATATGCGTCTTCACGGTCGCCTCGGCCATGTACAGCCGCGTCGCGATCTCGCCATTCGTGGCGCCAGATGCCACTTCCAGCAATACCTCTCGCTCGCGGGCGGTCAGTGAATCGAGCCGTGGGTCGGGCTTCGACGGTTCGACCGGGAGTGACGCGACGACATGTTCCAGTAGCCGCCGGGTGGCGCTCGGCGCGACGACCGCGTCGCCCCGGGCCACCGCGCGAATGGCCGCCAGCAGCTCGTCCGGCCGAGCGTCCTTGAGCAGGAACCCGGACGCCCCGGCGCGCAGCGCCGCGTAGACGTACTCGTCGAGATCGAAGGTGGTGAGCACGAGAATCTTTGGGGCGGAAGGAACATCGAGTATGACGGAGTTTGCCGCGGCGTCGCCGCGGTCGGCCGAGTTCGCGAGGATCCGAGTCGCTTCGACTCCGTCCATCACCGGCATGCGGATGTCCATCAGCACTACATCGGCGGGCGTGCCCGGCGCGGTCAGCATCGACACGGCCTGGGCGCCGTCCCCCGCCTCGCCCACCACTGTCATATCCGCTTGGGCCTCGATCAACATACGAAACCCGCTGCGTACCAACTGTTGATCGTCCACCAGGAAGACCCGGATCGGGCCGGGTGGCTGGGTGGGTTCCGTCATCACCGTCATTCCGGTCTCCCGGCCGGGCCCGCCGCCGGTGATTCCGGCGCTACACGCGCCGCTAGTGCCGTACCGCCGTCGGCGTCCGCGTAGGGAATCGCCGCGGTCACCTCGAACCCGCCGCCGATGCGCGGCCCGGCGTGCAGGCTTCCGCCCTGCAGCGCCACCCGTTCCCGCATGCCCTCCAGACCGTGCCCCATGGCGCCCGCCGACGCGGCCGCCAGCCCGCTGGCCCCCGACGCGGCCGCCCCAGCGCCAGCCGACAAGGCAGACGCCCCATCGGATTCCTCGAAACTCGCCGCCGCGCCACGACCGTCGTCGGTCACGGTGATCACCGCCTCGCTCGGCCCGTAGTGCAGCACCACCCGGCAGGTCGCGGCCGGTCCTCCATGTTTCAACACGTTCGTCAACGACTCCTGCACCGCCCGGTAGATCGCCAGTCCGGCGTCCGGTGACATCTCCCGCGCGGTCCCCACGACATCGAACTCGACCGGCACCCCCGCGGCCCGCACCTGGTCGATCAATCCCGGAAGGTCACCAGGGCCCGGCGCAGGGGCATAGCCCGGGACTCCGTCATTCCCGGTGCGTAATACGCTCACCATGCGCCGCATCTGGGCCAGCGCATCGCGGCTGGTCGCGGCGATCGTCTCCAAAACCTCCGGCCCCACTTCGGGTTTCGACCGCGCGGCGGCCGCCCCGCCATCTGCCTGCACCACGATCACCGACAGCGAATGGGCCACGATGTCATGCAACTCGCGGGCGATCCGAGCTCGCTCCGCCGCCGCGCCCATCTCGACCCGGGTGTCCCGCTCGGCAGTCAACAGCCTGTTCCGTTCGGCCAGCGAGACCACCTGTTCGGCGGCGCGCTCCCGGCGGTCACGTTGCCGGACCCCCCACAGAAATGCCGCGATCACCACGGCCCATCCCGCGAGCACCGCGCTGAGCATCGCGCTCGGCGCGATGCCGTAGCCGTAGCGGTAGTACGTCATGCCCCACCGCAAGGCGCCGACTCCGGCACCGACCAATCCGGCGGCGAGGCCTGCATATCCCCACCGGCGATCGTCGATGTAGGCCGCGGCGGCGTGTACCACGATCGGCACCACGGCATCACCGGCGACGGGTTCTCCCCAGATCGCGACCTGGATCAGGCAGAGGCCGATGGTGATCAGCAGCACCGCGAGCGGGTAGGTGCGCCGCGCGAAGAGCGGCAGCACGAGCAGCACTGTGAAGGTTCCGGCGCGCCCGTAGCCGCCCCATCCGAGCGGAGCGATCGATGTGAGCAGCACGAGCAGTGTCCCCGCGAGCGCCGCATCACCGGCCCAGCGATTCTCCTCGAACCACCGGTTCACCGCGCGCCACATGCCTGCCAGCGTAAGGGGGCTCGCGCACCGGCACATCCGTCGCCGGGTGGCCGGCCCCTGCGACCGCAGTCGTAGTCATGCCCCGCCACGTGCGCCGATGACGTCGTTCTCGGCCGCGATAGCGAACATTCAGATCGGGGCGTGCGGAACCCGACCCTGGCATGCGCCCGCGCGGCCCGCACCTCCCGCTCGCCGATCCCGGTCCCGTGCTTCACTCGTCGCGAATGCCCGCGACCAGTTCCGCCGTGAGCCTTTGCCAGTCGTCCATCGACGTCGGCCGTCCCGGAATCCCCGGCCGCGTCTGCCAGGGCTCCGGCCCACTGAGATGACGATATTCGACGCCGACGGCGTCCAGCCTCTTCAGATGTTCGGTGAGCCGATCGGCGAACTCCGGGAAGTTCCGCTCTCCGATCGTCCACAGCACCTCGGCCACCGCGCACAGTCGCGGGAACGCGAAGAAGTCCACGACCCGCGCCGAGTCCATGTGCTCGGTCCAGATGTTCGCCTGGCCGCCGAGCACGTGCGTGGCCTGTTCCGGGGACAGCTCCGCGGGCACCGGCTCGAACTCGTAGGCCCGCTCGAGGGTCAGCGGGATCGCGACCGGGATCGGCTCATCCGGACCGTCCGACTGACGGAAGTCGAGATACGCGTAGTCCGTCGGGCACGACACCACGTCATATCCCTTGCGGGCGGCCGTGATCGCGCCTTGCAGGCCGCGCCACGACGAGACCACGGAGCCGGCCGGGATGGTGCCCTCCAGGATCTCGTCCCAGCCCATCATGCGTTTGCCGAGCCGGGAGAGGTGCTCGCCGATCCGGGCCATGAACCAGGTCTGCACATCGGACTCGCGCTCGATGCCGCGCTCCCGCATCAACTCCTGGGTGCGAGGATCGGCTGTCCACTGTTCCCGCGGGCATTCGTCGCCGCCGACGTGCACGAACCGGCTCGGGAAGAGCCCGGCAACCTCGTCCAGCACATCGCAAAAGAATTGCACCGTACGGTCTTCCGCGTTCGCGACGTCGTCGATGATCCCCCACCGAGTGCCGACGTCGATGGGCTTCCCGGTGACGCCGAACTCTGGATACGCCGCCAGCACGGCCTGCACGTGCCCGGGCATCTCGATCTCCGGGACCACGGTGATGTGCCGCTCCGCGGCGTAGGCGACGATCTCGCGGATGTCGTCCTGGGTGTAGAAGCCGCCGTGCGGCCGACCGTCGCCGGGCCGCTCCGCCCCCGCGCCGACCTGAGACTCCTTGCGCCAGCTGGAGATCTCCGTCAGCCGCGGGTAGGCGCGGATCTCGATCCGCCAGCCCTGGTCGTCCGTCAGGTGGACGTGCAGCACGTTCAGCTTGTGCATGGCCATCAGGTCGATGAAGCGCAGCACGTCGTGCTTGGGCAGGAAGTGCCGAGCGACGTCGAGCATTACGCCCCGCCAGGTGAAGCGCGGCGAATCCCGCAGCGTCACCGCCGGAATCGACCACTCGACACCGGGAACCGTTGCGCGCCGGAAGATCTCGGACGGCAACAGTTGGAGCAAGGACTGACAGCCGTAGAAGACCCCGGCTGGGTCCCCGCCGGCGATGCGTACAGCCGTCGGGTGTACGGACAGCCGATATGCCTCGGCTCCTAGCGCCCGATCGAGCGAGAGTTCAATGGTGCCACCGGTTTCGTCTATGACGCCAGTCGCGAGCGGCAGCCCCGTCGCCGGCCGAAGCGCCCCCTGTAACCAGGCCGCGGTGGGCATCAGTTCCGCGGGAGCAACGATCCCGGTCCGCTCGGTGAGTGCGAGGGCGCCGTCGCCGCGCACGAACGAATCAGGGCGAGGAAGAAGCATCGGGAATTGCCTTTCATGGTGGTCGGTGTCGCCGTCATGAGTGTCGTTCGAGTATGCATCGCCCGTCATCGACGACGCCCCGGCAGTACCGAGCCCGCTGCGCGGACGTCTTGGGCGACGTCAGCTGACGAACGTGAAGGCCACCGGATAGCGGTACCAGTCGCCACGATTGGCGCTCATCGCTGCCATGATCGCCAGCACGATGCTCAGTACCCACGCCGCCGCGATGATGAGCAGACCGATGATGACGAATATCAGGATCACGCCGATCACATACGCGATGAGGATGGTGATCTGGAAGTTCAGTGCCGTGGCTGCGTGAGCCCGGACGAACGGGCCGCGGTCCTTGAACACGAGGTACCCGATGAGCGGCGACAGGACGCCGAAGAAGATTCCGCCGACGTGGATCAGCGTCGCCCACATCTTCTCGTCGGACGGGCTGAGCGGCTGGCTCGGCTGGGAACCGCCGTAGGGGCCGGGCGGCCACGGTGTCGTCACGCGATGAGCGTAGGCCACATTCGTCGCGTCGGCCGTGGCTCGCGACGGGTTACAGCCGTCCGCCGTCGAGGATGCGGCGCAGGAAGCGCTGGGTTCGCGGATCGGTCGGGCCTTCGAAGATCTGTTGCGGCGAACCCTGTTCGGCGACCTCGCCGTCGGCCAGGAAGACCACACGGTCGGCCACCTGCCGGGCGAAGCTCATCTCGTGCGTGGCGACGAGCATCGTCATGCCGTCCTCGCGCAGCTCGGCGAGCAGGTCGAGCACCTCCCCGACGAGTTCCGGGTCGAGCGCGCTGGTCACCTCGTCGAAGAGCATCAGCAGCGGCTTGCCGACGAGGGCACGGGCGATGGCCACACGCTGCTGCTGACCACCCGAGAGCTCGTCCGGCTTCGCGGAGGCCTTGTCGGCCAACCCGACTCGTTCCAGCATCGCCATGCCGTCGGCCTCGGCGGCTCGGCGGCTCACCCCGTGGACCCGCCGCGGAGCGAGGGTGATGTTGTCCAGCACGGTCATGTGCGGGAACAGGTTGAACGATTGGAACACGATGCCGACCGTGGTTCGAACCGTGTCGCCGTCGACCCGCGGATCGGTGATGTCCTTGCCTTGCAAGAAGATCTGCCCGTCCTCGACCACCTCGAGCAGGTTGCTGCAGCGCAGCAGCGTGGACTTCCCGGAACCCGACGCGCCGATGAGCGCGACGCATTGATGGTCCGGAACGTCGAGCGAAAGATCCCGCAGGACCACGTTCGAGCCGTACGCCTTGCGCAGGTGCGAGATCCGCAGCAGCGGTGCGCCCGCTCCGCTGGCGCTCAGGGTTCCCGATTGTTCGCTCGGCACTCCGCTCGCCGGGCCTGCGGTTTCCGATTGCTCGCTCCGCGCTCCGCTCGGCGGCCTTGCGACTTCGTCGCGACGGGCCTGCCTCCCTACAGCGTCGCTCGCGGAAACGTCGCGACGGCCCTGGCTCGCTCCGACCTCGCTCACGGTGCCCGAATTGTTCGCTGCGCTCACGGTGCCCCTCCGGCGCCGGTCCAGCCCTGTCGGCGGGCGACCCAGTCGGTGAACCGCGTCATCGGAATGGTGAGCAGCACGAACAGCAGCCCGGCGACCACGTACGGCGTGTAGTTGAACGTCGCGGCCGTCTCGATGCGTGCGTTGAGAACTGCGTCATAAATGACGCCGAGGACGGAGATCAGCCCGGTGTCCTTCTGCAGCGACACCAGATCGTTGAGCAGCGGCGGCAGCACGCGACGCACGGCCTGCGGCACTACGACATGCCGCATCGTCTGTCCGTGCGACAGCCCCAGCGAGCGGGCGGCCGCACGCTGCGACGGGTGCACCGACTCGATCCCCGCGCGGAAAACCTCTGCGACATAAGCGGAATAGCTGAGGATCAGTGCCACGCATCCCCAGAACAGCGCCGACGACGGAAGCCACGACACGCGCAACGACGGCATGCCGAAGCCCAGCATGTACAACACCAGGATCAGCGGCAACCCGCGGAAGAGATCCGTGTATGCGATCGCCGCGGCGCGTACCGGGAAGAACACCGGGCCGCGCAGCGTGCGTGCGAGCGCAATCGCCATGGCCAGCGCCAGGATCACGATCTCGCACACGACCATCAGCCGCACGTTCAGCCATAGGCCCTCCGCGATCTTCGGGAGCACCTGCCAGCCGTACGTGATGTCGAAGAAGCTGTCGCGAAACTGCGGCCAGCCCGGAGTGTTGACCACGACGAGAATCCCGACCGCGAGCACCACGATCGTGGACGTCGCGGCGATCAGCGCCGACCTGCGTGTCCGGGTGCGACGGTAGGCCAGCCGCTCCCGCTCGATCGGTGACGGGGTCCAGCCGTCGGGCACGCGGGGCTACTTCAGCTCGGGGGCGCCGGCCTGCGCCAGCCACTGTTCGGCCAGCTTGGCCAGCGTGCCGTCCGCGCGCAGCGCATCCACCGCACTGGACACGCAGGACGTGATGGGCGAGCCCTTCTCCATCAGCAGGCCGAACTGTTCGGGTTGTCCGGTGTCGGCCGGCAGCTGGCCGACGATGACGCCGTTGTCCAGCTGGGCACCGGACATGTAGAACGCGGTTGGCAGATCCGTGACCACGCCGTCGATCTGGCCGTTCTGCAGCGCCTTGACGGCGTCGTCATTGGTGGTGAACACGGCCGGCTTCACCGACGGTTTGATGACGTTGTTGATCGCGTTCAGGCTTGTGGTGCCGATCTGCGCACCGAGGGTGGCGTTCTTGAGGTCGGCGAGGCTTTTCGCGCCGGCGATCTTCGACCCCTTCGTCGTGACGACGGCCTGCGCGACGTCGTAGTAGCCGCTGGAGAAGTCGACCACCTTCGCGCGCTCCGGCGTGATCGAGAACTCGTTGATGTCGAAGTCGAACTGTTTCGGTGCGGGGGAGATCACCGAGTCGAACGAGGCGCGCATCCAGGTCACCTGGTCCTTCGAGTAGCCGAGCTGCTGGGCGACGGCGTAGGCCACCGTACCCTCGAAGCCCTTGCCGTTGGCCGGGTCGTTGCCCACGAACCACGGCTCGTAGACCGGCTCGTCGGTCGCGATTGTGAGCGTGCCCGCCTTCTTCGTCTTCAGGTTCGCCGGGGAGCACGCCGTTGCGGCGGTCGAGGGGCCAGTCGAGGACGATTCGCTCGATGCGGTCTCACCGGAGGCTGTGCTGCCCGGGGTCGTGCCGCCCGAGGTGCTGGACGACCCGCCCACCGACGCAGAATTTGACGCAGCGCTCGACGGAGAGTTCGACGGGGAGCCGGAACTTCCTGGCGATGCGGCCGAGCTGCACGCCGACAGCGCGAGACCGGCCGCGAGGGCGGCTGCGACGATCAGTGGCGCGGTTCTGCGAGCGTGCATGGCATCTCCAGGCGAGGGTCGGCAGCGGTCCCATGGACGGCCGCAAGACGGATGCGTGCTGATCATACGGGCCATGGATTATCGCGGCCCACCTGCCGTGGCACACCACACGACGGCCCGACATATGCCACGATCGGGCGCAGACGTCCGCCACCCCACGCCGGCGCTATGAGTGCCAAGGAGGCGCGCATGGAAGACCCGAGCGACGACGCGCCCGGCGGTCCCGCGACCACTGTGGGCGGCCAGCGCCCCGGCGATGCGGCGACCTCCGCCCTTGCCGTCGGCCCGGCGGCCGGCCCGCATCCCGACCCACCACTCGACCCACAACTCGACCCCGCGGCAGGCCCAGCCGCCGATTCAGCCGCCGATCCAGCCGCCGATCCAGCCGCCGACCCTCCGCCCCCCGCCCGTCGCATCATCGCCGCGCCCTTCCGCACCGGCCTGCTCGTGGGTTTCGGTCTGCTCGTCGCCTACGCCATCTACCTCTCGCTGGCCACCATCCGGACCACCCTGGTCGTGCTGGCGATCTCCGCGCTGCTCGCGATCGGGCTCGACCCGGTTGTGCAACTCCTCATGCGCCGCAGGCTGCGTCAGCCGCTGGCCCCGTCGATGCGCCCGCTGATGCGCCGCGGAATCGCCGTCGCCATCACCTTTCTCGGCATGCTGGCGGTGCTGCTCGGTGCGCTCTACGCGATCATTCCGCCGATCGTCCAGCAGGTCGCCGCGTTCATCACGACACTGCCCAAGCGGCTGCAGGATCTGTCCAGCGACCCGACGATCCGGTCCCTCGACGACAAGTTCCACCTCATCCAGCGGCTGCAGACCTACCTCGAAAGCTTCGGGCCGGGGGCCGCGAGCGGCGTCTTCACGGCCGCGGGGGTGGCCGTCGATCTGCTCGTGGTCCTCGTCCTCACGCTGTACTTCCTGGCCGGGCTGCCGCGGATCACCGAAGCCGCCTACCGACTCGCGCCGCGCTCCAAACGGACCCGGGTCAAGGACATCGGCGACCGCGTCATCAAGCAGATGGGCGGGTATCTCGGCGGCGCCACGCTCATCGCCATCCAGGCCGGCCTGGTCGCCGGCATCTTCTCCTGGATCGTCGGCCTGCCCTATCCGCTCGCCATCGGCGCCGGCGCCCTGGTGCTCGACTTCGTGCCCGTCGTCGGCCCGGTGATCATCGGGGTCAGCATTGCGCTGCTCGGCTTCACCCAGTCGCTGGTGATCGGCATCGTCGCGGGCGCCTTCTACGTCTGCCAGCACCTCTTCGAGGCCTATTGGCTCTACCCCCGCATCATGCGCCGAACGGTCCACATCTCCACTGCCGCAGTGATTGTCGCAATCGTGGTCGGCGCGGCACTGCTGGGTGTGATCGGCGCGATCCTGGCCGTGCCGGTGGCGGCGGCCGCGCAATTGATCGTCCGTGAGGTGTTGCTCCCGCGTCAGGAGCGCTCGTAACGTTTATGACGGTGTTCGCGGCGCGCACGCGCGCCGACGGGCCGGTTCGCATCCGGTTTCGCTCACCGAGGGGCGTGCTGCCTGGCTGCACACGCCTTGTCGGCGCGGTATTTCCGTCGACGCCCGGCCACGCGGTTCGTCATATCAGTCGTCATCTCCGTTGTTTTTGACGCGAACCGCAGCCTCCCATACACTTCTCCTGAAGTGCGGCATTCGCAATACATGGTGCGCATGTTGCAACAAGGGGCCGACAGGCTGACCGCCCGCGTGGCCCGGGCTCGCAGGTGGCAGGCCGGGTAGAAGGTGGAGCCATGATCGCGACGACCGCGGAACACGCCGGTGTGCCGGAGGTGCTCTGCGTCGGCGAGGCGATGATCGCTTTCGCCCCCGTGGCCGGCAACCTGCGCACGAGCGACGAGACGCGGATGTTCGTCGCCGGCGCCGAGTCCAACGTCGCCGGCGCGCTCGCGCATCTGGGTCGGCGCGTCGAGTGGTTCGGCCGTGTGGGCGACGATCCGTTCGGCGTCCGGGTGGTCGACTGGCTCGGAGCCCGAGGCGTCGACACCGCGCGGGTCGTGGTCGACGAGACGCGGCCCACCGGAATCTATTTCAAGGACCGGAGGGGTGCGGCCAGCACTGTGTACTACTACCGGGCCGGGTCCGCGGCCAGCGGCATGGAGTCTGCCGATGCATCGCAGCTGGCGCTGGGCGAGCGGCGGTTGATCCACCTGACCGGCATCACACCGGCGCTGTCGCCGGGCTGTGACGCGTTGGTCGAGAGCATTATGGAGCGGTCCGGAGACGCGCAGGTGAGCTTCGACGTGAACTTCCGCGCGAAGCTCTGGCCGGCCGACATAGCGGGTCCGCGCATCCGCGAACTGGTCCGGCTCGCGAACATCGTCATCACCGGTCGCGACGAGGCGCATACGTTGTGGGGCACCGAGACTCCGCAGGATGTCCGCGACTTTTTCCCCGACGCGGACACGATCGTGGTGAAGGATTCCGATATCGGTGCGACGGAGTTCCGCGGGGACCGGGAAGTGTTCGTGCCGGCACCGCGCGCCGAGGTGGTCGAGCCGATCGGTGCCGGGGACGCGTTTGCGGCTGGCTACCTGGCCGGGCGACTGGAAGGACGCGAGTCGGCGTTCAGCCTGCGGTTGGGGCATGTGCTGGCGGCGCGTGCGCTGAGCGATATCAGCGACAGCCCCGCGCTGCCGGATGTCGCTGCGCTGCACGAGCTGGCCGGCCGGAGCGACGAGGCATGGCGCCGGTCCGATGTCACCGTGTCCGACAATGCCTATGCAGCAACGAGTTCGGAGGGTGATCGACGGTGACACGAGACGCAGCGACATCAAACGCGGCGACATCAAACGCGGCGACATCAAACGCAGCGACATCACACGCGGCGACATCACACGCGGCGACATCACACGCATCGACAGCGACACCGGCGGCGACACCGGCAGGAACATCCACAGCGGTGGCGCCGTTCGACGGCCTCTTCGCCGGCGCCCCGGTGATGGCAATCTTCCGCAATTTGCCGACCGCGCAGTCGCTCGCCCTGGCGAACCAGGCCTGGGATCTGGGCATCCACCTGGTCGAGGTTCCGATCCAAACACCCGATGCCGTCAAGACTCTCGAAGCGGTGGTCGCGGCCGGGCGGGAGCGGGGCAAGGCGGTGGGCGCCGGGACCGTGCTCGATCGGGAGCAGGTCGCTCAGGCGCACGCCGCCGGCGCGGCCTTCACCGTCGCACCCGGCCTGGACCTGGACATCGTCACCGCCGCGCGCGAACGGGGCCTGCCGCACCTTCCCGGGGTCGCCACCCCTACCGAGGTCCAGGTGGCGATGCGCGCCGGGCTTACCTGGCTCAAGGCGTTTCCGGCGGTCGCCCTCGGCCCGGCCTGGTTCCGGGCCATGCACGGCCCGTTCCCGGCAGCCCAGTTCGTCGCCACCGGCGGTATGGATGCCACGAACGCCGGGAGCTTTCTCGAGGCCGGTGCGCGCGTGGTCGCGGTGGGGTCGGCCTTATCCGATCCGGACCAGATCCCGCTCCTCGCAGCGGTTCTGCGCAGGGGATCGGACAGCCGGGCCTAACGCTTGCAGCGCGTCGATGGACCCGGCAAGGGTCCGGCAAAGGTCCGGAAGTCGAGCGTCGGAAGGGGCGCATCGTGTCGCAGACGATCCAGCGGGCCACCGAGATCATGGACCTCGTCGCCGACGGCCCGCGCACGCTCAGCGAGATGGCCGTGCATTTCCAGGTACACCGTTCCACGGTGTTGCGCCAGGTCCGGCCGCTGGAACAGGCCGGATATCTGTTGCATCGGTCGGACGGGCATTACGTGGTCGGGCCGCGCATCATCGCCATCGCGCAACAGGCCCTGGACGGGATCGACCTGCGGCGCATCGCGCACGATGAGCTCCGCGAGCTTCAGGGCCGTGTCGGCAATACGATCCATCTCGCGCAACTCATCGAGAACAGCGTCATCTACGTGGACAAGGTCGAGGACACGGCCGGGCTTCGCATGTACTCGCGCATCGGGAAGATCGTGCCGCCCCACTGCACCGGCGTCGGCAAGGCCGTCCGCTCCCGGCTGGCGCCGCGGCGCCGCGACGAGGTGCTCCGCGATGTGGACTGGACGAGGCACACGGCGACCACGCTGACTGCCCGTGCGGATCTCGACCGTGAGCTCGACCTGATCGCCGCGCGCGGCTGGGCCGTGGACGACGGCGAGTTCGAGGACTTCACGAACTGTGTGGCGGCTCCGGTTGGAAATGCGACGGGCACCATCGTCGGCGCGATCTCGATCACGTCGATTCGGGTGGTCCACGATCTCGCGGCGCTCGGCGAGCACGTCGACGACCTGTTGGCGACCGCGGCGCGCATCTCTGCGCAGCTCAGCTGACCTGGGCTGGTAGGTCGCGCGTCATCCTCGTCCGCCCCGCCCCTCCCCGCCGAGAGGTGCGAAATTGCGGGCAAATCGGGCACAAGCGGTGGTATTTCGCACCTTTCGGCGGTTCCTGGGCGCCGGAGCCCCGGTGTTGAAGTCGCGGGCTAGTGCGGCGGCTGCCCGCGCGGCTTTCGCAGGGCGATGACGATCGTGGCGGCCACCAACGCGGCGGCGACGATAGCGATGATCCACAACCATCCGCCGAGGCCGCTGGCCGTGCCGCCGGTCGCGACCGGACCGGTCGGGGCGTTCGTTTGCGCGGTGGGCATTCCCGTCGCGGATCCGGCTGCGCTGTCGCTCAGCGTAAAGGTGATCTGTCCGGTCACCGGGTGCCCGTCCGCGGACACGATCCGATAGACCGCGCGGTAGGTGCCGGTCGGCCCGGCGGCGAAGGACGCGGAGACCGTGCTGCCGTCGACAATGGGTGCGCTCGTCGCGAAGTCATGACCGTTGGGGCCGAACACCTTGAGCGCGGGGTCGAAGTTCTCGATCGGCTGGTCGAAGGTGAACGAGACGGCCGTCGGGGCCTTATCGAGCGTCGCACCATTAGCGGGATCCGATGACACGAGGACGTTGTGGGCCGACGCGGGCCCGGCGAAACCGAGCATGGCGCCGACAGCGATGAGCACGGCGATCGCCGCGCGCCGCAACCAGCCGACCAGGTCGGCTCGATCAGGGCGGTCCGGTCGGCTCATGACGTGCGTTCGGTGGATGACGCCGCCTCCGTCACGGCCGCAGAGCCGGCGTCCGTCGCGACGCCCGACGTCACGAGATCCGGAGCTGCGTCGGACACAGCTGCGTCGGACACAGCCGCACCGGACGGAGCCGCACCGCGTTGCGGCCTTCGCCGCAGACCGATGACGGCGACCAGCAGGGCGATGGCGGCCAGGATGAGGGCCGACGCGGCGAGCCACTGTGCGGTCGTGTCCGTGGTCGCCGTGCCACCCGTGCCGGAAGTACCGCTGGCACCCGCCGCTGCGCCGTGAGCGTCCGCGACGGCGGCCTGCGTCACCGTGAGCATCGGCGCCGGATGGTCGGGTTCCGCTGCGCCGTCATGGCCCGCCGAATCGTCATGGGCGGCCGAGCTGACCTGATCCCAGGAGACGACGGAGCCGTCAGAATACGTCTGCTGCGCGGGCATGGCCAAGGATGCGACGTCGGGCACCGGCCCGACGGAGATCGAGAACTCCATGAACTCACCGGGTTTGATCCCGACGCCGTCGGCCGCAGTCCACGCGATCGAGTCCGTTGCCTCGTTCAGCGTGAACTTCCCCTCGGTGACGGGCGGGTTCAGCGTGACCGTGTGCGAAGTTGTCGTCCAGCCCGGGACCGGCATCAGCGACACGCTCGGGAACGGATGGTCCGTGGGCAGCGACACCTTAACCGACACCGTGCTGGCGGTGGCCGATTCGTTCGGCACGCGGAAGGTCAGCTTGACCCACGAGCCGGCCGCTACCTCGTTCGGATTCACCGAGACGTGCGCGAACGCGACGCCGGCGCCGAGGCCGAAGAGCAGCAGCGAGGCCGCCGCGACGACTCCCGCCCGGCGGACGAGCCCGTGCCGAGAGTCGCGGGGACGGGTCGATGCGCGGGCGGACGGGCGGGGGCGGTTTCTGGCCATGAGGGTCACGTGGCCACCATATCGGCACCGCTGGGCGGTGCTATCGCTCGGCCGATCCCATCAAGTGCGCTACCAGGTCGGCGTCGATGTCGTCCAGTTCGCGTCCGACGGCATGCAGCACCTCGTTGCGGCGCGCCCTGGGCATCGTCGCCGACGCCTGCACCGCCGCCGTGAGGTCCTTCAGACGTGTGCTTGCGACCTCCGCGAACCGCGTGAGCTGGAGGTCGTTCGTCTTGCGACCGGCCAGCTCTCGGACCGCCAGCGTGAGCCCCGTGATGCGGGCGCCCGCGGGGCCTGTCGGCCCCTGGAATGCCGCGACCTGGTCGACCGATACGCCCAATTTCCGGGCGCGGACCTCGTCGAGCATGTGCCGCGTGCCCACCGTCGCCTTGATGAGCACCGGCGCCAGAGCAGGCGCCACGATCTTCCCGATCGTCACGGCTCGCTTCGCAATCTTGGGGTCGGTGACCTTCGCGATCATCCGCGCGGGGCGGGTCGCCTTCGCCGCGGCCTCCGCCTCGCTCGCCTTCACCGAGGCCTTCGCGGCCTTCGCCTCGGCCCGGGACGCCTTCCGCGACGCGCGGGTCTCGGACTTGCGGTGCTTGCTGTCCGCGGCCGATGTCTTCCGCTCCTGCTTGCCGGCCACTTTTGCGGCCTTCGCCGCAGCCTTCGATTCGGCACGGGCCGCTCTGGACCGCGCCCTCATCGCTCGCGTGGTGTCGGCTGACTCCGGCGGTGTCGTGGCATCCGCAGCCGCCTGGCTCTCCTGGGCGTGCGCGTCGGCGGCGGACCGGGTGGAGCGTCGAACCATGGCAAGAATTCCCCTCTGACGGACCGGCACGCGCCGGTTCGACGTACACCGCCTCAACGTAGGAATAGCCTACGGCCGGGCGCAGGGCGCCGCAGCGATGTGCCCGGCGCCGGCGCTGACGACGTGCCGATCCGTAGTCTGATGGCGTGACGCCCCAGTCCGCCCACCCCGCACCGGCGGAAACCGATCGACCGGTGCGCCTCGGTCCCGTCGCGGCGGGTCGTTGCCGGCGGAGGATCCACCTCGATCACGACCCGGACGCCGATCGCACTCGTCAGCGCGCGCCGGATCCGGGGTTGGACCTGCGTCGCCGGAATCTGGCCGGCCACCGCTCGGCGATCCATGATCGTCTCGCCGCGACTATGACGTTGTTCGAGGATGTGCTACCGACGGACGGCCAGTGGCCGGCCGTCATCTGGGCGCCGCGGTTAGCCTCCGAAACACGTTTCGCCACACCGGATCTGCTGCTCTTGGATGCCGACGGCGGGTATGTTCCAGTGCTGATCCGCGGCCATCGAACCACTGACCCGGGCTCCGGCGCAGATCTCACGGACCTGAGCGTGCTCGCGTCATGGGCCGCCGCGGAGCAGTCATGGGAACGGCGACCGCAGAACGGGTCTCGCGAGCCGTCTGCGCTGCCATCTGCACACCGGTTGGCGGAAAACGAGTTCGGTGCATCTGTCGCGAATGGCAGCACCGCATCATGGGCTGTGGCGCGCCGCCTGCCCATCGAACGGTTGACGACGAAGCGGGCCCGCGCGCATTACGGCGACGCACTGGCCCTCGCGCACGTGTATCGCCTGCTGCAGAGCCTCGGCCTCGCGTCGCGCCGAACTCTTGGCGGCATCATCGGTTTCGGCGGGCCATCGATGGAACCCGACTGGAGTGACGGCGACGTCCTGGTGTGGCATCGCCTGGATGCGTCGGCGAACGGCAGCGGGCACACCGTGCTCGAGGATTACGACGAGCGGTTCGCGGATCGGCTCCAGGTTGCCACGGCAGCCACCGAGCGGCGGCCTGCGCTGGCGCATCCGTCCAGGATCAGCGAATGCCGCCTCTGTCCGTGGTGGCCCGTCTGCGGGCCGGAACTTGAAGCAGCGCACGATGTTTCACTGCTTGTCGCCGGGAGCGACGTGGAGATCCTGCGAGATGCCGGCGCCGCCACCTACGGCGATGTCGCCCGGATGAGCGAAGCGGAGATCGCGGCGCTCCCGCTGACAGGGATTCCCGCGGGCGAAGCACGCGTCCGAGCTCGGGCGATGGCCGCCGGGGTGCCATTGGTTCGGCGCGGAATCGTCGACCCGGTGCGCGCGGACGTGGAACTCGATGTCGACATGGAGTCGTACCTGGACGACGGCGCCTATCTATGGGGCACCTACCTCAGCGGCGCCCCGATCCCCGGATTCACCGCCGGCTACCGGCCGTTCGCCACCTGGGAGCGCCTCGACAGTGATGCGACGGCAACGAATTTCGTGAACTTCTGGGAGTACCTGTCGGCGATCCGGGCGGCGTGCGAGCGGGCCGGTCAGACCTTTGCAGCGTACTGCTACTCACGTCATGCGGAAGAGCGATGGCTGTACGGCACCCCGGCGCGGTTCCCGGATTACGCGGGCATGCCGACGCGCCAGGAGGTCGCGACGTTCTGCGCCTCCGAGCAATGGGTCGATCTCTACCGGGAGGTCAAGAGGCTGTTCGTGGTTCCGGGTTCGCTGCGGCTCAAGGCGGTCGCCCCGGCCGCCGGGTTCGCGTGGCGCGACCCGGAGCCCGGCGGTGAGAACTCCATGGCGTGGTACCGCATCGCCACCGGCCAGGACGGGGCATCGCACGACGACATCGCCGCGCACCGCGACCGCATCCTGCGCTACAACGAGGACGATGTGCTGGCGACACTACATCTGCGGCAATGGATGTCAGAGCAATCGGACGCCATGCCGACGGTGGCGCAGCTGGATGCGCGCTTCGATACCGTCGCGGCGCACTGACGCGCCGTCCCCCGGGGCATGGGAGGCACGGTGGAGGCCCGGCGGCCGGTAGGCCGCGAACAGCGTCATAAACGGTCTTTCGCGGCGGTGACGGCGTGGATCAGGATCTAGTGACGGGAGGCGGGGGAGGCGCCTGAACGGGCGGGCTCGGCTCAGAGCCGGTGCGGCCAGGTCACGTCGCTTCCGGTGCGGTGCAAGGTGTTTCGGTCGGTGTGGTGCATCGTCTGGTCGATCGCGGCGAGGGTGAGCTGAAGATCCGAGGTGTAGCTGAACGTTCCGTCCTCGTGCATCGTGTATTCAGAAACGAACGTGTCGCCGGCGCGCGCCCCGCATCCGGACCCTGTTGAACCCCTGTCTAGCCTTATCCGGGTGTGAGTAAAACTGGGACAAATCGCCTAGATTGCTGCAGTACTCACACCTTGCGCTTTTTGGAGTGTGCATCCTGCAACAGAATGCCCGGAATGTCCCAGTTACATGCACACTCTCCTGCTGGACTCACATCTTGCGCTTTTTGGAGTGTGCATCCTGCAGCAATCTGGGCGATTTGTCCCAGTTACATGCACACTGCAGCTGCGAAGCGACGCGAACGGAACGAGCCCGATGCGCGCGTCCGCCGCATCCTGGACCCACCGACCCACACGGGGGCCCGCGCCGGCACGTCAGTCTATCGCGCGCCGCGCGCGGCGGTGCCGCAGACACCGCCGCAGGATCAGCACCGCGACCACCGCCACGACGAGGGGCACGA
Source organism: Nakamurella sp. (assembly GCA_017848755.1). GTDB lineage: Bacteria > Actinomycetota > Actinomycetes > Mycobacteriales > Nakamurellaceae > Nakamurella. The sequence goes on from JAFIHI010000077.1 coordinate 26,573, forward strand.
CGCGCTTGATGATGGAGCCGCGGGCAGAGGCGAGCAGGTCGATCGGTTCCGCCGCCGGAGCGGCGCCCGGCGCCCGGGTGTAGGTAGAAGCCGGACCGCCCCCACCGCCCGCCGCCCCCGCCGCGGCGTGGGCACCAGCCGCCGCGTGGGCCCCAGCCGCCGCGTGGGCCCC
>JAFIHI010000010.1 GCA_017848755.1 Nakamurella sp.
CACGCTCGGCGACTGTTCCGCAAGCTCGGTGCGCGCGACCGAGCGCACGCGGTCGCGGTCGGCTTCCGGCGCGGACTGGTCGCCTGACAGCGCGCACCGGAGCACACCTTACGATGGGATCTGGTCCCGACGATCCCGGCTGGAAGGGCGCTCATGACATCCCATCCGTCGCAGGTCGGTGAAGGCGAGGAAACCGACGGCAAGTTCGCGCTCATCGGGCTCACCTATGACGACGTTCTGCTGCTGCCGGACGAGTCGGATCTGATCCCCAGCGAGGCGGTGACGGCCACCCGCTTCACCCGGCGCGTCCAGCTCAATATCCCGCTGGTCTCCAGCGCGATGGACACCGTCACCGAATCGCGCATGGCGATCGCCATGGCCCGGCAGGGCGGGATCGGCGTGGTGCACTACAACATGCGTCCGGACGACCAGGCCGCGCAGGTCGAGACCGTGAAGCGGTCCGAGGCGGGCATGGTCACACATCCCGTCACCTGCGCGCCGGAGGATACGTTGGCCGACGCCGACGCGCTCTGCGCCCGCTTCCGCATCTCCGGCGTGCCGGTCACCGACGCGGACGGGCACCTGGTCGGCATCATCACCAACCGAGACATGCGCTTCGAGACGGATATGACGCGGCCGGTGCGCGAAATCATGACGCCCATGCCGCTGGTCACCGCGTCGGTGGGCGTCGCGCCGGACGATGCGCTGAACCTGTTGCGCACCAACAAGATCGAGAAGCTGCCGCTGGTGGATGCGGAAGGTCGGCTGCGCGGGCTGATCACCGTGAAGGACTTCGTCAAGACCGAGCAATACCCTCTTGCAGCCAAGGACACCTCCGGGCGGCTGCTCGTCGCGGCCGCCGTCAGCGTGGGCGACGCAGCCTTCAAGCGAGCCATGGGCCTGGTCGATGCCGGTGTGGACGTGCTCACCGTCGACACCGCACACGGTCATTCGCGGGCCGTCGCCGACATGGTCGCGCGGCTGGTGAAGGAACTGGACGGCAAGGTCGACGTGGTCGGCGGCAACGTGGCCACCCGCGCCGGCGCGCAATCGCTCATCGATGCCGGCGCCGATGCGGTCAAGGTCGGGGTCGGGCCCGGGTCCATCTGCACCACCCGGGTCGTCGCCGGTGTCGGGGTACCGCAGATCACGGCGATCTACGAGGCCGCCAAGGCCTGCCGGCCGGCCGGCATCCCGCTCATCGGCGACGGGGGTCTCCAGTACTCCGGCGATATCGCCAAGGCCATCGCCGTCGGCGCGGATTCCGTCATGCTCGGGTCGCTGCTGGCCGGGGTCGAGGAGTCCCCGGGGGAGCTCATCTTCGTCGCCGGCAAGCAATACAAGACCTATCGCGGCATGGGCTCGCTCGGCGCCATGCGGTCGCGTAGCTCGTCGCGGCGCGCTGCGGCCGCGCCCGGCCGGCGGTCCGAGGCCGCCGATGCCGGTCCGGTGGCCGGCGGCTATTCCCGCGGCCGGTACGGGCAGCATGACGTCCTGTCCGACGACAAGCTCGTGCCGGAGGGGATCGAGGGACGGGTGCCGTACCGGGGTCGGCTTGCGGATGTCACGCATCAACTCGTCGGCGGTCTGCGGGCGGCGATGGGCTACACGGGCTCGCACACCATCGACCGTCTGCAGCAGGCGAAGATCGTTCGGATCACCCCCGCGGGCCTGCGCGAATCGCATCCGCACGACATCACCATCACGGCCGAGGCCCCCAACTACTTCGATCGCTAACCGCCGCATGGATCCACGCGGCGGCAGGCACGACGATGGCGATGTTGTTGCTGAAGTGACCCGAGGTACAAACTTCATCCGTGCGGCCGACGGCGGCCCCGAAGGCGCGAGGAGAGAACATGCCGGAGAGTGTGGAGATCGGCATGGGCCGGCAGGCCCGACGCACCTACGATCTCGCCGATATCGCCATCGTGCCGTCGCGCCGCACCCGTTCATCGGCCGAGGTTTCAACGGCGTGGCAGATCGACGCGTACCGCTTCGGCATCCCGCTCGTCATGGACTCGTCGGACGCGGTGGCGTCACCGGCGATGGCGGTCGAGGTGGGGCGGGCCGGTGGCCTCGGCGTGATCAATGCCGAGGGGCTGTGGGCCCGGCATGCCGATCCCGAGGCGGTGATCGACGAGATCGTCCGGATAGCAAGCGATTCCGATGATCCGGATGCGGCGACGGCGGCGTTGCAGCGCGCGTACGCCGCGCCGATCGATGACGACCTGCTGGCCGCCGCCATCGCGACCGTCAAGGACGGCGGGTCGACGGTTGCTGCCCGGGTGTCCCCGCAGAACGCGGCGGAACTCGCGCAGCGGGTGATCCGTGCGGGCATCGACCTGCTGGTGCTCCAGGGGACCATCGTATCGGCCGAACACGTGCTGCGCGGCGGGGAGCCGCTCAACCTCAAGTCCTTTATCGCCAATCTGGACGTGCCGGTGATCGTCGGCGGCGCGACCAACTACCAGACGGCCACCCATCTGATGCGCACCGGCGCGGCGGGCGTCATCGTCGGCACCGGCGCGGGGGTGGCGTCGACCACCGACGAGGTGCTCGGGATCGCGGTGCCCATGGCGACGGCGATCGCCGACGCCGCGGCCGCGCGCCGCGACTACCTGGACGAAACGGGCGGGCGGTACGTCCACGTCATCGCGGCCGGCGACATCGCGACGAGCGCGGACATCGCCAAGGCCGTCGCCTGCGGCGCGGACGCCGTCATACTCGGTGAACCCCTGGCAGCATGCGATCTCGCGCCGGCGCACGGCTGGTACTGGCCGCATCAGGCCTCGCACCCGGCGCTCCCGCGTGGGATCGCGGTGCCGTGCGGGCTCGCGGACACGCCGCTCGAAGAATTGCTGTACGGGCCAGCGCGCGGGGCGGAGGGTCGCACGAACCTGTTCGGTGCACTGCGGCGTGCCATGGCGAAGGCGGGATACTCCGATGTGAAGGAGTTCCAGAAGGTCGGCCTGATCACCGTCACCGGCACTGCGTAGATGACCATCCGGCCTTTGCCTGCGCCCGCCGGTCGGCCGCCCGCCGGTCGGCCGATTGCCGAGCCGCTCGTCGCCGAACCGCTCGTCGCGGCGCTGGACGTCGGCGGCACCATGATCAAGGCAGGCCTCGTCGGGTCGGACGGCACCGTGCACCACTCCGAGCGTCACCCGACCGGCGTCCGCCGCGGGCCGGACGCCGTCATCGAGGCGATCCTGGGTGTGGCACACGGGCTGGCGCGACGGGCGCCCGTGCGCGGCATCGGCCTCGGCGTTCCGGGCATCGTCGACTCTGCGGCCGGAATCGCGCGCTATGCAGCCAATCTCGGCTGGCGGGACGTGCCGTTCGCGCGCCTGCTTACGCAGCGGCTGGGCCTGCCCGCAGTGCTCGGCCACGACGTGCGCAACGGCGCGCTCGCGGAGGCGCGGCTGGGGGCCGGCGCCGGCATTCCGTCGGTGTATTTCCTGGCGATCGGCACCGGGGTGGCCGGCGGCCAGGTGTCCGGCGGGGTCGTGGACGATGGAGCATCGGGGCAGGCCGGCGAGATCGGGCACCTGGTGGTCCGCCCGCGCGGGCCGCGGTGTAACTGCGGAAATCGAGGATGCCTCGAGGCGATCGCGTCCGCGTCGCGTATCGCGGCGGCATACCGACGGCGTGCCCGGACCCGTGGCAGCGCCGCCGATGTCGCACGGCTCGTCGACGACGGAGATCCGACGGCGCGCGCCGTCTGGGCCGAGGCGATCGCGGCGCTCGCCGACGCGCTCGCAGCGCAGATCGTGCTGGCCGACCCGGGGTGCATCGTGATCGGTGGCGGCTTGTCGTTGGCGGGTCCGACGCTCTTCGACCCGCTGCGCGCGGCCCTGCCGCAGCGCCTGACGTTCCGGGAGCCGCCGCCGATCCGCCCGGCGGTGCTCGGCGATCGCGCCGGTATGGTCGGCGCCGCGCTCCGCGCCTGGGATGTGTTGCTATGAGGCGGTTCTCGACCGAAGCAAGGAGCGCACCATGACCACCTTCCCGATGCTGCTGACCGGCGCGCGCGTCGTCACCCCCGAGGCCGTTCTTGATGCGGGCGTCGTGCTGATCGCCGACGGGACCATCGTCGCCGTCCTGGACGAGGAACGGGACAAGGTCCGCCTCGGCCCTCTTGCGCAGGACATCCTGCGCAGCGCCGAGCGGGTGGAGTTGTCCGGCGGATACCTCGTGCCCGGTCTCGTCGACCTGCACGTCCACGGAGCTGCACAGGCCGGATATGACGACGGAGCACGCGCCATCGCGACGGCCGTTCAGGCGCACCGACGCCACGGAACCAGCACGACCCTGCTGTCGCTGATCACCGCCACGCCCGATCGCATGGTGGAGGCGATCCGCGGCGCCGTCGACGCGGCGAGCACCGACCCGCGGATCCGCGGTATCCACCTGGAGGGCCCGTTCCTCGCGGACAGCCGGCGCGGCGCGCACGATCCGACGAAGCTGCTCGCGCCGGACCCGGCGGTGCTGGACCGATTCTTAGGCGCCGGACAGGGCCTGATCCGCATGATCACCATGGCCCCGGAACTGCCCGGCGGGCTCGACCTGGTGCGGGCCATGGTGTCCCAGGGCGTGCATGCCGCCGTCGGCCACTCGGACGCCGACTATGCCCAGGCCGCAGCGGCTTTCGCCGCGGGCGCGGACATCGTCACCCACGCGTTCAATGCGATGCGGCCGCTGCATCACCGCGATCCCGGCGTGATCGCCGCGGCGCGCGATGCCGGCGCCGTGCTGGAGGCGATCAACGACGGCGTGCACCTGCACGACGCCACGGTGCGACTGCTGCACGCCGTGGCGCCGGACCGACTCGCCCTCATCACCGACGCGATGGCGGCCGCCTGCGCCGCGGACGGCCACTACCTGCTCGGCTCACTGGACGTGGACGTCGAGGGCGGCGTGGCGCGACTGTCCGAGGGCGGGTCCATCGCCGGATCGACTCTCACCATGGACCGCGCCCTGCGCCGGGCCGTCACCGAGGTGGGCCTGGACATTGTCGACGCCGTGAACGCGGCGACCCGGGTGCCCGCCCGGTTCCTCGGCCTGGAACGCGAGATCGGTGCCGTGGAACCGGGTCTCGCCGCGGACCTCGTCATATTCGATGACGCTTGGCAGGTGCGTGCGATGCTGCTGGCCGGCGCCTGGGCCGACGAGCGGCGGCCATGACCCCGGCCCCCACCCACCGTTCCCGCACCAGTACGCAAGGAGACCGACCGCGATGAACACTCCCGCGAATGCCCACCGCCCGGTCGTGGTGGTCGACTTCGGCGCCCAGTACGCGCAACTCATCGCGCGCCGGGTCCGCGAGGCCCACGTGTACTCGGAGATCGTCCCGTGCACCGCGCCGCTCTCGACGCTGCTCGCGAAAGACCCTGCGGCGGTGATCCTTTCGGGCGGGCCGGCCAGCGTGTACGCGGACGGCGCGCCGGACGTGGACCGGGGACTGTTCGACGCCGGCGTACCCGTCCTCGGCATCTGCTACGGCTTCCAAGCCATGACCACGGCGCTCGGCGGGGAGGTGGACCGCAACGACCGCAGCGAATACGGCGCGACGGAGCTGGCCGTCGCGCGGCAAGATTCCACGCTGCTCCGCGATCTCCCGGAACGGCTGACCGTGTGGATGAGCCATCGCGACTCCGTCGTCCGAGCCCCGGACGGATTCGCCGTCACCGCATCGACGGCCCACACCCCGATCGCCGCGTACGAAAACCGCGCCGGGCGGCTCGCCGGGGTGCAGTTCCACCCGGAGGTGCTGCACACCGAGCACGGTCAGCGGATCCTCGAACACTTCCTGTACGACGTCGCGGGTCTCGCCCCCGATTGGACGGCGCAGGGCATCCTCGCCGAGCAGGTCGCGGCGGTGCGCGCCCAGGTCGGCGACGCCCGGGTGATCTGCGCCCTGTCCGGCGGTGTCGATTCGGCGGTCGCCGCGGCCATCGTGCATCGCGCGGTGGGCGATCAGCTCACCTGCGTGTTCGTCGATCACGGCCTGCTGCGGGCGGGGGAGCGGGAGCAGGTCGAACGGGACTATGTGGCGGCCACGGGGATCCGGCTGGTGACCGTCGACGCCTCGCGAACATTCCTGGACGCGCTGGCGGGCGTCACCGAACCGGAGCGCAAACGCAAGATCATCGGCCGGGAGTTCATCCGGACGTTCGAGCGGGCCGCGGCCGAGCTGGTCGCCGAGGCCTGCTCGGGGTCGGATGGGTCCGGGCCGGTCAAGTTCCTGGTCCAGGGCACGCTCTATCCGGATGTGGTCGAGTCCGGCGGCGGCACCGGCACCGCGACCATCAAGTCGCACCACAACGTGGGCGGGCTGCCCGAGGACCTCGATTTCGAGCTCGTGGAGCCGCTGCGCACCCTGTTCAAGGACGAGGTCCGGCTGCTGGGCGCCGAACTCGGGCTGCCGCCGGAGATCGTGTCGCGGCACCCGTTCCCCGGCCCCGGCCTCGGCGTGCGGATCATCGGCGAAATCACCGCCGAACGGCTCGAGATCCTGCGCGCCGCAGACGCTATCGTCCGCGCGGAGATGACGGCCGCCGGCGTGGACGGCCAGATCTGGCAATGCCCGGTGGTGCTGCTCGCCGACGTGCGATCGGTCGGGGTGCAGGGCGACAGCCGCACCTACGGGATGCCGGTGGTGCTGCGGCCGGTCACCAGCGAGGACGCGATGACGGCCGATTGGGCACGGCTGCCCGACACGCTGCTCTCCCGCATCGCGAATCGCATCACCGGGGAGGTCGACGAGATCACCCGCGTGGTCCTCGATGTCACCAGCAAGCCGCCGGGCACTATCGAGTGGGAGTAGCGCGCGGCCCGCGCCCGGACGACGATGCGCACGTGCCTGGTGCGATCAGCAACGAGTATGACGCCGTTCGGCGCACAGCGCCGGGGCCCGCATCGCCCGCCCGCACCACCGGGGGCGCAGGACGCGGCGCGGCTTCTGCAGCCCCGACGGGCCGCCGCGCCGCCGCGCTCGTCGTGGTGCTGGGGGCACTGTCGGCGTTCGGGCCGCTCTGCCTGGACATGTACCTGCCGTCGCTGCCGGCGCTGGCGCCCGCCCTGCACTCGACAGACTCGGCCGCCCAGTTGACCCTGTCGGCCTGCATTCTCGGGCTCGCGCTGGGGCAGGCCGTTGCCGGGCCGGGGTCCGACCGAGTCGGCCGGCGCATCCCGTTGTTGGTGGGCGTCGCGCTGTTCACAGTGGTGTCTGCCGCCTGCGCCGTCACCACGTTCATGCCGCTACTGATCGTGTTGCGCTTTGTGCAGGGCATCGGCGGGGCAGCCGGCATCGTCATCGGCCGCGCGGTGGTCGCCGACCTGTTCGCCGGCCGGGCCGCGGCGTCCTATTTCGCGGCGATGGCGGCGATCAACGGATTCGCCCCGATCCTCTCTCCGATCGTCGGCGGCCAGATCCTCCGGGTCGGCACGTGGCGGACCGTCTTTGTGGTATTGGCGGTGATCGGGCTCGTGCTGGTGATCGCCACGTATGTCGTCATCTCCGAAACCCTGCCACGCGAGCGGCGAGGTGCTGGCGGGCTACGTGGCACGGCGGCGGCGTTCGGCACCGTGCTGCGTGACCGCGGCTACCTCGGATACACCATGTCCGGCTGTCTCGTCGCCGCGGCGATGTTCGGGTACATCTCCGGGGCGCCGTTCCTGCTGCAGGACGGATTTGGCCTGTCCCCGCAATGGTTCTCGGTGTGCTTCGGGGCGAACGGCACGGGCATTGTCCTCGCCACCTGGCTGGGCCGGCACCTGTTGCGGCACATCGATTCGGCCGTGATCCTCCGCGCCGGGCTCGCGCAATCCGGGATCGGCGCGGTGTTCCTTGCCGTGGCCGTCTTCGGGCATCTTGGCCTGTGGCCGGTGCTCGCCGCGTTCTTCGTCATGGTGTCCGCGGTCGCGCTTGCGTTGCCGCCAGCCGCCGCGCTCGCCCTGGATCGACACCGCCCGATCGCGGGCGCCGCGTCCGCGGTTTTCGGCCTCGCACAATGGATCCTGGCGGCGGCCGCCGCGCCGCTTGTCGGCCTCGGGGAGCGCGCGGAAGGGAAGGCCGTCGCCGTCGTCGCGCTCGTCTGCGTTGCCGTGGCCGCAGGATTCCTCGCATTGACGCGGCGGCGCGGATCACCCCGGGTTGCGTAGTGTGGCCCGGGGCGATCCCTCGGTGCTGGTTGGTGCCGTGCGCTACTGGAGCGCGTCCTCGAACGCGTTCGCGATCACGGCATAGCCGGCGTCGGTCGGGTGGATGTCGGTCGGGTACGCATCGGTCGGCGTCGCCGACGTGCAGAAGTACACCAAGTGCCCACAGTCGAAGGTGCTGGCGTTGCGCACGTTGATCGGCACGAAGGCGTCCGCCACCGCGGCGAAGTGCACGAGCGCCACCGCGGCGATGCTCAGGTCGAAGGCGACGGCCGGGATATTGCTCGCCGGGTACGCGTGGCCGAACGGGTTGTATGGAAGAAGGACCACGATGGTCGCGAAGGGCGCTGCGCTGCGCAGCCTGCCGAGGATCGTCGAGAGGTTGTTGCGCATCGTCTTCAAAACCGGAGCCAGGGCCGGGCAACTCGGATTGGTCAGGCATCCGCCCACGATCGGAAGAACATCGTTCGCGCCGATGGACAGCGTGATCAGGCCGCGATCCCACCACGGGCGGCTCTTGAGAAACGCTGTGGCGGCGGCCAATTGGGAACCGGAATAGGGCCACGTGCCCAATCCGGACGCCGCAGCGGGGCAGGTATGTCCGCCGATCCCAAGCATGGTCGTCGTGGACTCACCCGGGCAGGAGAGGTTCGTCGTCGATCCGGTGAGATGGAGGTCGGCCGCAAGGATCTGGGTGTACCCGGCGAAGTCCGCGGGATTGTGGTTCTGCTCGAACGCGACAAGATTGGCGGCCGAATACCCGAACCCCAACGAGTCGCCCAGCGACAGGTAGTACTGGTAGCTCGGCACGCTGCGTACCCAATCCGGCGCGGGAGCCACCGCGGCGACCGCAGCCGCAGGAGCCACCGAGGTCGCCGAGGCCGCCGGGGCGACGACCGCCGTGGTGATCACAGCGGCCGACACAGCGATCGCTGCGGCCGAACTGAGCCCGGCAATTCGTGACAGACGCATCAGGGAACCTCCGAGACCTAGGCCCTGGAGCGCCACGTCCGGCCGGACCGGCGGCGGGACACCTGCTCACTGTAAACGCGCGCCCCGGCGCCGGGAAGAGCCCGACTCGACTCGGCCAAAGAGAGGCTGAGCGGGAGTCCTGCAGAGAATTTGGCATCCCAAACTCTGCAGGACTCCCACTCGACGAGGAATCCGGACGTTTCGACGTGAGTTCCGGTATCCCTGGTGAGGCGACAGCACCGGCGGATTACCGCCTATGACGACGTCCGGGCAGGGCGCTGAGGATCATGGCGAGCCCGATGAGCGCGATCACGCCGGCGGCGACCCACGGGCCGAGGTGCGGCGCGAGCCACCATGCGGTTCCGAGCATGCCGATGGCGGCGACCGCGAGGAACAGGACGCCGAACACCAGGCCGACGGCATCGGCGCGGCGGGCGCCGCCGGTCGCATCGCCGCGATCCGGGGCACCGGAGGCGTTAGTCATGGCGCACCACCACCTGGCCGGCATTGTTCTGCACGTCGAGAGTGATGGTGCCGCTGGGCTTCTCGGGAGCCTGGTGCCCGGTCTCCGTCGTCCGCACACCGTTGCCGGTGGTGCCGAGACAGTTCACGGCGCCGAGGCGGCTGTGGCAACTGGCGTCGACCGTGACGTCCTTGGGCACGATCACCGTGAGCTGGCCGGCATTCAAAGCGACGCTCGTTGTCACCGGACGGTCGAGAGGCAGTTTCAGGTCGGAAAGGTCAAGCGTTGCCTGCCCCGCGGTCCACGAGTAGGCGGTTTGCACATCCGTCGCCGATGTCGGCGTCCACGTCTGCGCGCCGAACCCGTGGGTGCCGCTGATCCCGGTGACGGTGAGGCCGAGGGTGAGCACCGCGAGGAAGATGCCCGGGCCGATCAGATGCCGCCCGCCGACGCCACGCAGCGACGCTACGATGAGCCCGGCGCCGACCACGGCCAGTGTGATCCCGGCGATGGCGGACCAGTACAGCGACCACCAGCCGAGCAGCACCCCGCCCGCGAGTGAGCCGCCGGTGAGCAGGGCGAGCCCCAGGAACAGCCGGCCGATCGCCGAACCCCCGGCGCGGCCAGCGCGGGCCGCCACCGAGCCGGAACCGGGGTCGGCCGGCTGCGCCGGGTCGGGCCCCGGCTCGGGAAGGTCCCAGGCGAAGGGTGCGGCGCCGAGCGGGTCCCACGCTGGCGGAGTTCCCCGCCCACTAGCAAGGCCCATCGACAAGAGCTCCTCCGGTGACGGAGTCCTCGCCTCTGGCGCCCCATCCGCAGGGTCATTATCACGGCCAGCGGCGTCATCGACACCGCTCGTGGCGCCCGCCGGAGCATGCGCCGGGTCGGTGTTCGCCCGGCGGGCATCGACAGACGCGGGCGCGTCACCGGCAGCAGGGGCATGGCCGGACAGGTCGTCATAGGCGTTCGGTGCGGTCGCGGGCATGGCATCGGCCTGCGGGGCGCGCCCGGGCCGGCCGGTGCCCCATTGGTCGGCCCAGCGCGTTGCCTGTTCGCCGACGCGGTTGCCCCACGCCGCGACCCGTCCGGCGAACTCGTCTGCCCTCGCGGACCAGTCCGTGCGGGTCCGCCAGTCGGCCGGTCGACCCCAGCCGGCGCGCCCCGTCGAATCGCCGGGTGCACCCCAGTCGGCAGGAGGGGTCCACCCGCGGGCACGGCATTTCATGGCCCGCCCGCGGGCGAGCAGCAGGAAGACCACGCCCGCGGCGATTGCTACCGGCCAGAACGGGATGCCCCAGGAGAACACGGAGCCGGCACTCGCCAGCGCCACGATCACCAGCACGACGGTGAGTGCCGGGGAGACGGAGGATCGGCCGCGCCCGGCTAGCGCCTGCACGGCGGACGCCTCGTCGCCGTCGGCGGGCATCACTAGCCAGCCGATGCAATACAGCAGCACGCCGGATCCGCCGAACAGGGCCAGCACGACGAACGCGACCCGGATCAGGATCGGGTCGACGCCGAGCGCACGCCCCAGGCCACCTGCCACGCCGGCGATCTTCCGATCCGCGCGGGAGCGGCGAGGAAGTGTGACGTGCCCGGGTTTCGCGGTGCGTGGTGCGTCGGTGTCCATGCCACCAACGGTTCCCGAAGCGGGCGCCCGGCACCATCGGGGATCGCCCGGGTTTGCAGATCCAGGGTGAACCCTGATCCGCGCGGGCGCGCTCGCGTGGAACCCTGGTGAGGTGAGCTCGTCCGAGATCCTGCGCACGCCGGACGGCATGGTGGCCCTGGTGCGGCCGCTCGACGGCAGGGTGCTGGCGGGGGTAGCCGCCGGGGTCGCCACGCACCTGCGGCTGCCGGTCGGCGTGGTGCGGGTCGCCTTCGTCGTACTGTCGCTGATGGCCGGGGCGGGCGTGGTGGCCTATGCGCTGTTGTGGATCTTCGTGCCGCAGGTACAGTCCGACGGTCCGGTGGCCGGCGCCGGGACCGGCGCTGTGGCCGGCGCCGCCGGAGCTGCCCTGCCTCGCGCGGCCGCGCCCGCCGAACGCCGCCAGGCCATCGGCATCGCCACCCTCGGCGTGGCCATCCTGATCGCCGCGCTCGCATTGGGCCTCGGGCGCTACATGGGCGTCCTGGTGGCGCCGCTGGCCGTGGTGGCGATCGGTGGTGCGTTCATTTGGCGGGAGGCGGACGAAACCCGCCGCGAGCGCTGGCGGCGTACGGCGGCTGGGTTCGCCCGGCCGGGGCGTGCGGCGCTGTGGCGGATCGTCGGCGGGATCACCCTGGTGATCGGCGGTCTCGCCGTCTTCGCGGTCGGGCAACTCGACTTCGCCGCCGCCCGGTCGGCGCTCATCGCGGTGCTGCTGACCCTCGTCGGCGTCGCGGTGATCACCGTGCCGTGGCTGGCTCGGCTGGTGCGCGATCTCGGTGCCGAGCGCCGCGAGCGTATCCGTCAGCGGGAACGAGCCGAGGTGGCCGCCCACCTGCACGACTCGGTGCTGCAGACGCTCGCCCTGATCCAACGCCAGTCGGCCGACCCCCGGGAGGTGCAGCGGCTCGCGCGCAGCCAGGAGCGCGAGCTGCGCGCGTGGCTGTACGGCCCGGCCGGGTACGCGAGCGAGGCCCGCGCGGCCGATGGCGCCGGGGCGGCCGGCGGCTGGACCGAGGCCTGGACCGAGGCCTGGGTCGCCGCCTGGGTCGGCGGTGAGAGCGACGGCTGGCCGGGCGGCGAGAGCACCGACGGCCTGCCGGGCAACGACGGCGGAACGCCGCGAACAACGTCATATTCGGCGGGAAGCCAGACGCCCAGCCAGCCGTGCCCGCAGACGCTGGCCGCCGCCCTCGCCCAGGTGTCCGGCGAGGTCGAGGACGCCTACGCGATCACCATCGAGCCGGTCGTGGTGGGCGATGCGCCGATGACGCCGCATCTCGCCGCGCTGGTCGCGGCCGCACGGGAGGCGATGGTCAATGCCGCGAAACACGCTGGGGTGCAAGAGGTCAGCGTGTACGGGGAGGTCGAGTCCGGCGCGGCGTCGGTATTCGTGCGGGATCGCGGCAGCGGGTTCGATCCGGCTGCCGTCAGCCCCGACCGGCGCGGACTCGCGGAATCCATCCGCGGCCGGATGCAGCGGCACGGCGGCACCGCGCAAGTCCGCTCGTCGCCGGGCAGCGGCACCGAGATCGTCCTCAGCGTGCCCGTGTCGGCGGACACGGTGAGCGCGGATGCGGCAGACTGACGAGCAGTGTAGTCCAGGGGCGTCCGGTGCCGGCCGGGCATCCCGCCACCGGAGGTGTGATCGTGTCGCCGTGTCGGGTTTTCCTGGTCGACGACCATGCGCTGTTCCGCGCGGGAGTCAAGGCCGAACTGGCGAACCTCGGTGACGAGCGCATCGAGGTGGTCGGTGAGGCCGGATCGGTGAACGAGGCCATCGTCCGGATCGGCGCGGATCCGCCGGACGTGGTGCTGCTCGACGTGCACATGCCGGACGGCGGCGGGCGGGCCGTGCTCGACCAGCTGCACCCGACGCTGCCCGGTGTCGTGTTCCTGGCCCTCTCCGTCTCCGACGCGGCCGAGGACGTGATCAACGTGATCCGCGGCGGCGCGCGTGGGTACGTCACCAAGACGATCTCCGGGCGGGAACTGGCCGACGCGATCGTTAGGGTCGCCGCGGGCGACGCGGTGTTCTCGCCGCGGCTGGCCGGATTCGTCCTCGATGCGTTCTCCGACAAGCCTTCCGCGGCAAGCGTTTCCGACCCGGAGCTGGACCTGCTTTCGCCGCGCGAGCGGGAGGTGTTGCGGCTGCTGGCGCGCGGCTACACCTATAAGGAAATCGCCGCGGAACTGTTCATCTCCGTGAAGACAGTTGAGACCCACGCCTCCAGCGTGCTGCGCAAGACGCAGATGTCCAACCGGCACGCGTTGTCCCGCTGGGCCACCGAGCGGCGGCTGGTGTGAGGCGACCCGCGGTTCCGGCCACGGTTGCTGTCGCGGCCGCTGCGGTGATCACTGCGGTGACCCTGTCCGGATGCGTGGCGTCGCGGGGCGCCGATAGGCTCGTCGGTACGGTGACCAGCACCCGCTCGACGGGTGAAAATTCGACTGGATCGGTTGCCGCGCCACCTTTTTCGAGTATGACGACGTTCGCGGCGGCTTCGCCGCCGGATACGGCCTCGTCCAGCGGTGCGGCCGGCGCGAGCAGTGCGACCGGTGCGGCGACCGGGGTGGCACGCGCCCCCGCAACCGCGATGAGCACGGCGGGCTCGACACCTGCGGATCAGACTCCGAAGGTCGAGCCGCCCGGCGAGTTCACCGTGGCCCTGGCCGGCGATGTCAACTTCTCCGGCCGCACTGCGACGCTGCTGGCTGAGGACCCGGCGACGGCGCTGCGCGAGGCTGCCGCCCAGTTGAGCCCGGCCGACCTCACCATGGTGAACCTCGAGTCGGCCATCACCACGCGCGGCACTCCGGCGCCCAAGGAGTTCCACTTCCGCGCTCCGGCAACGGCTCTCGACGCACTCGCCGCCGGCGGGGTGGATCTGGTGACCATGGCCAACAACCACGCCGTGGATTACGGCGATCAGGGCCTGGCCGACACCCTCGCTGCGGTCAAGGATTCGCCGATACCGGTCCTCGGCATCGGCGCCGACGCCGCGCAGGCGTACGCGCCGTGGATCGGCACCGTCCGCGGCGTGCGGGTCGCGGTCTTGGCTGCCAGCCAGGTCCACGACTGGACGACGGCCACCCACACCGCGACTGCCACGAAACCCGGTATCGCGAGCGCGTTCTCGCCGCAGCTCATCGCCGCCGTGAAGGCGGCGAAGGCGCGGGCCGACGTGGTCATCGTTTACCTGCACTGGGGCATCGAGTATCAGACCTGCCCGTCCGGCGAGCAGCGATCGCTGGCCGACGCGCTGGCGAAGGCCGGCGCCACCGCCGTCGTCGGCACCCACGTGCACGTGCTGCAAGGTGCCGGCTGGCGCAGCGACGGCAGCTACGTCGCCTACGGCCTGGGCAACTACTACTGGTGGAAGTCCTTCGGGAATCAGCAGGACGACAACGGCGTGCTCACACTGACTTTCGATGCGAACAGCGTCATATCCGCTCGCTTCCTACCCACCCATCTGGACGATCGCGGAGTACCCCAGGTCGCGACCGGGCCGCAGCGAGATCGCATCGACGCCGAATGGGCGCGCGACCGGCAATGCGCCGGCCTCACGGCGACCCCGCCCTGAGCCGATGCGTAGACAGCGGGCCTACTTCCGGCCGAGCTGCCCGCGGCCGAGTGAGAGCAGTAGCATGCCGAGTTCGGTGCCCGCCGGGCCGAGCACGGCGAAACGGTCCAGGATCTTCATCTCGCGGCTGTAGACGATGCGGGTGCCGCCCTCGGAGGCGCGGGCCGCGCCGATCGCGTGGGAGATCTCGCTGCGGCGCTGGATCAGCCGGACCAATTCCGAGTCGATCTCGTCGATCTCGGCGCGCATCTCGGTGATCGTGCGGCCGTCGTGCTCCGGGCTCGCGGCGCCGGTCGGGACGGGGCCGTGCGGCCGCGTCTCGCGCAGAGCCATGGTCGCCTCCGGGGTTGTCGCCGCTGTCTGGGTACTCATGTCGTGCTCCTCATTCTGCCCCGGCCCACCGCCCCGAACACGGAAAACGCCCCGGGGCCGGAAGACCTCGGGGCGTCGCGTTTGCGGGAAGACTCAGCCGCGCACGGGCACCGGGGTCCGGTACCCATAAAAAAACTCGCGGCGAGCCATGGGGATATTGAACCACATCGGCGCGGTGCGTGTCGCGTAGACGGGTTCCGGGACGTCCATGCGCACCGGCCGTCGCCCGGGGGCGGTAGCGTCTGAAGGCGATATGACATCTCTGTTCGATCTCCCCCCGGACCCCGCTGGCACCGGCGCAGCAGCGCTGCCGTGGTGGGCCGAGCATGCTGCCGCGGACGCCGCTCGCCCGCAGTCGCCGGACGTCGACGCCCTGCTCGCCGACCTCAACCCTGCGCAGCGCCAGGCCGTCACACACCGCGGCACGCCGCTCTTGGTGGTGGCCGGCGCGGGGTCCGGGAAGACCCGGGTGCTCACCCGGCGGATCGCCTACCTGCTCGCCACCGGCGCGGCCCGGCCCGGCGAGATCCTGGCGATCACGTTCACCAACAAGGCCGCCGCCGAGATGAAGGAACGCGTGGCCGCCCAGATCGGTCCGCGCGCCCGCGCCATGTGGGTGTCCACGTTCCACTCGTTATGCGTGCGCATCCTGCGGGCGGAGGCGCAGCACCTGCCTGTGAAGTCGACCTTCACGATCTACGACGCAGCCGATTCGCAACGCCTGGTTGCGCTCGTTGCCGAGGGCCTGAACCTGGACACGAAGAAGCACACCGCGCGCACCCTCGCCGCGGCCATCTCCACCCTGAAGAACGATCTTGCTACCCCTGAGATCGCCCGGCAGCGGGCCGATTCCGAGTACGCGCGGCTCGTCGCGGACGTCTACGAGGGCTACCAGCGGCGGCTCGAATCCGCCGCGGCCTACGACTTCGACGACCTCATCCTGCAGACCGTGCTGCTCTTCCAGGCGCACCCCACCGTCGCCGAGCACTACCGCCGCCGCTTCCGGCACGTGCTAGTGGACGAATACCAGGACACCAACCATGCGCAGTACGTGCTGGTTCGCGAACTGGCGGGCGGAGCGGTGGGTGGACTGCCGATGGCGGAGCTCGTTGTGGTCGGCGATGCGGACCAGTCCATCTATGCCTTCCGCGGCGCCTCGATCCGCAACATCACCGAGTTCGAGAAGGATTACCCCGACGCGACAACGGTTCTGCTGGAGCAGAACTACCGTTCCACGCAGAACATCCTCTCCGCGGCGAACGCCGTCATCGCCAGGAATGCGAAACGCCGGCGCAAGAACCTCTGGACGGATTCCGGCGACGGCGAACGCATCGTCGGATACGTCGGGGACGACGAATACGACGAGGCCCGCTTTATCTGCGACGAGATCGACAGGCTCTGTGACACAGGCGATGTCACCTACGGCGACGTCGCCGTGTTCTATCGCACGAATGCGTCGTCGCGGGCGATTGAGGACATCTTCGTTCGCGCCGGCATGCCCTATCGGATCGTCGGCGGCGTGCGGTTCTACGAGCGCAAGGAGGTCAAGGACGCGCTCGCGTACCTGCGGGTCGTGGCCAACCGCACCGACGAGGTGAGCCTGCGCCGGATCATCAACACGCCCAAGCGAGGCATCGGTGACCGTGCTCTCGCCACCGTCGCGATCTTCGCGGAGCAGGAGCGGATCGCCTTCGCGGACGCGCTCGCGCGATGCCGCGAGATCCCTTCTCTCGCACCGCGTTCCGCGAACGCGATCGGCTGTTTCGTCGATCTTCTCGGCGAACTGGACGAGGTGGTCGACCAGGGTGGCGAGCCCGCGGACGTGCTCACCGCGGTCCTGGAGCGCACCGGGTACCGCGCCGAGCTCGATGCGTCGGACGATCCGCAGGACGCCTCGCGGCTGGAGAACCTCGAACAGCTCGTCACGGTGCTGCGGGACGTGGCGGAAGGCGTCATCGCGGCGCGCAAAGCCGAGAGCACCGCCGAGAGCACTGCAGCGAGCGTGGCCGAGAGTGCAGCCGACGGCGCAGCGACCGTGGGCGGTCCGGATGGATCAGTCGCTCCTGCCGACGTGGCCGCTGGCGGCGGAACTCTTGCGCCGCGCGAGGTGCTCGGCGCCGTGCTGGAGCAGCTCTCCCTGGTGGCGGACGCAGACTCGGTGCCCGATTCCGCCGAGGGCGTCGTCACGCTGATGACCCTGCATACGGCCAAGGGACTGGAGTTCCCGGTCGTCTTTCTCACCGGCTGGGAGGACGGCATGTTCCCGCATCAGCGGTCGATGGGCGACGAGGCAGAGCTGGCCGAGGAGCGTCGCCTCGCCTACGTCGGTATCACCCGCGCGCGTCAGCGGCTGTACGTCTCGCGCGCCCTGACGCGGTCGGCATGGGGTTCGCCGGTGGAGAATCCGCCGTCCAGGTTCCTGGACGAGATCCCCGCCGAGCTGGTGGATTGGCGCCGACTGCCCGACGCCGCCGAGCCCTATGTCTCCCGCGATTCCCGGGCCCCGTTCGGTGGTGGCGGCTGGTCGGGTGTCTCGTCCGGCACGAACCGCGCGGCGCCGGTGACGGTCACCCGGTTCGCGTCCCGCAGCCTGCAGCCCGCCCGGCGCGGTCCGGCATTGCGACTAGCCGTGGGGGATAAAGTCTCCCACGACAAGTACGGCCTGGGCACCGTGTTGGAGGTCTCCGGGGCGGGCGGCCTGGAGACGGCGGTGATCGACTTCGGCACCGCCGGAAAGGTCCGCATGGTCCTCAACGGCAGCGCCCCCATGGTCAAGCTCTGACGCAGCCCCGCCGCCAACAGGTCACGGTGCTGCGGCGTGCCTACTGCGCAGATCGGTACGACGCATCGGCAGAGTTCCGATTTCGCCCTCGGCGCCCTTCGAGACCCTTCCGGGCGGCGTCACGATCCGGGATCGACGGAACCGTGTGGCGTCACACAGCGCGTACAGCACTGGCCACGGGCGCGCCCGCGAGCGGCTATGCACTAGCGTAAATATGTTCTCCATAGCATACGGGTGGTGTGATCATTGACCGGCCCAGCGACTTCGGCGACTGGCTGGACCGGCTGGACGACCGAGCGCGGCCGGGGCGGACAGCGCCCGGATCGTGGTGAGCATGCACGGCCAGGAAGTCGACCTCGACCTCGCCAGCCTCGCTAGGCCCGACCATGCCGCGAGCGCCGGCGACCACTGAACGAGCCCGTAGGGCACATCCTCCGCTCGGCCCCGTTGAAGATGAGGCGTCACAGCCCGAGCCCGGGCGGCACTACGGGCCGGGAACGGGCGGAACCGTGTGGCTACACGCCGATCTCAGCGCAACGGTGGGCGTCACGGCTCGGCAAGGAGGAGGCGGCGCCAGGCGTCGGCGAGCCGGTCGCGGAACGTGTCCGGTGTCCAGTGGCGTTGTTCCACGAGCAGCATCCAGTATTCGGTGCCGTTCATGCTCCAGATGATGTCCGCGACGGTATCGTCGTCCAGGTCTTCGCGAAGTTCGCCGGTGGCGCGGAGGTCGGCGGCGAAGTCGCGCATATGGCGGGCGCGGCGCTGCGGTAACGGCGGCGCCCCTAGGGCGGCGCTGCGAGGCGCCCCTGCCAGCGGCTACCGTCGCGCGCTTATCCCCGCTGGAATCGCGTCGCCGTAGGGTGCGTCGCGGCGGAGGTACGGCCGGGCGATGAACATGTACACCAGCCCGACGGCGACCACCAGGCCCGCCGACAACAAGACGATCCAGTTGTCGTACCAGGCCGCGTCTGGTGTTCGCGGCCAGGCCATGTTGGCCGCGGCGGCGAACTGGTAGATCAGCGCCACAACGGTCACCACAAGTCCCCACGAGCCGAGGTTGAACGGGCCGGATGGGCGCCACCCCTTCAGCCGGGCGCGCAGCGATGCGACGACCACCATCATGAAGGCCAGGTAGATGCCCAGCGACGCGAACGAGACGATGCGGGTGAGCGCGTCCGCGGAGGCGATCGAGCCCAGAATGATGAGGATGGGCACCAGCGCGGCGAAGAGCAGCGCGTACGGCGGCACGGCGCGTTTCGGCGAGAACCGGCTGAGCAGTGCGCTGCCCGGCATCATGTGATCCCTCGCGTAGGAGTACACCAGGCGGCTGGCCGCGGCCTGCAGGCTCAACGCGCAGGAGAAGAACGAGATGAGCACGATCGCCAGCACCACGCGGAAGCCGACGGTGCCGAAGGCGTTGCGCAAGATGGTGGTGACCGGATCCGCGTCGGCGCCGGACATCACCGCGCCGAAGTCCGGCACCGCCAGCATCAGCGCGAACACGATGAAGAACGAGGCGATACCGCCGACGTAGATCGTCATGCGCATCGACTTCGGGATCTGCGTGCGGGGGTTCTTGACCTCCTCGGCGACATCGCCGCAGGCCTCGAAGCCGTAGTAGAGGTAGACGCCCAGCAGAGCGGCCGCCAAGAACGCCGGCAGATATGAGCCGTCGCCCTGGACGCCGGCGCTGGTGAAGATGACGCCGACATCGTGATGCCGCTCGGTCAGCAGCAGCCAACCGCCGACGGCGAGCGCGCCGATCAGCTCGGCGGCGAACCCGAAGAACGCGAGGCGGGCCAGCAGCTTGGTGCCGCCCAGGTTGAGCAGCGTGACCACGATGATGAGGCCGATCGCGCACGTCACCGTCACGGTCGCCGAGGGCGTGATACCGAGCAGCATCGCCAGGTACGGGCCGGCGCCGTAGGAGACGCTGGCGATCGTCACGACCAGGGCGATCATGTAGATCCAGCCCGACATCCACGCCCACCGCCGGCCCCAGAGGCGCCGGGTCCACGGGTAGATGCCGCCGGTCACGGGGAACTGGGACACCACCTCGCCGAACACCAGCGCCACGAGCAGCTGCCCGACCGCCGCGATCACGACCGCCCAGATGGACGCCGGCCCCCCGGAGCCGACCGCGAACGCGAACAGCGAGTACACGCCGACGACGGGCGACAGGTAGGTGAAGCCGAGCGAGAAGTTGCCCCAGAACGACATGCTGCGCTTGAAGTCCGAGGTGTAGCCGAGGTCGGCGAGGTGTGCATCCTCGTCGCCGCGTTCCGGTGCTCCGAGCGTCTCCGTCATGGTGCGTTCCCTTCTGCCGCGGGCGGTATCGCCCGCGCCCACGTGTCGAGTGACGGTCATCGTATGGAGTGATCCAGTTCATAGGACATGGCCAGGGTGTTGAAAATGAGCCATGATCAGTGGCCGTCATGTCGATTCCGTGGGAGGTATCCGGTGACGGTCACCCTGGAAAAGCTGCTGCAGGACGCTGAACTCGGCTTGCGACTGATCGCCGGGCCGGCACACGGGGGCACCGCGGACATCGAGATCGAGTGGGCGCACGGGATCGAGCTGGTCGATCCGCGGCGCTTTCTGCGCGGCGGCGAGATGGTGATGCTGACCGGCCTCCGACTGTCCCGGCGGCGCGCCGACCAGATCGCCTACGTCGACCGGCTGGTCGAAGTCCGTGTGGCTGTGCTCGGCTTCGGCATCGGGGTCCAGTTCGACTCCGTTCCGGAGGCTCTCGTGGCACGCTGCCGCGACGTCGGCCTGCCGCTGGTCGAGATCCCGCTGCGGACGCCGTTCATGGCCATTTCGCAGGAGATCGCTCGGCAGGAGTCCGCGCAGCGGGCCGCACCGCTGCACGATCTGATCGACCTGCAGCAGACCCTCAGCCGTGCGACGGTGCGCGGTGGGATCCCCGGATTGATCCGACGGGCGCACCGGACCCTCGGCGCGCTGGCGGTTCTCGATGATGACGGCATCGTCGTCTCCTCGGCCGCTCCGGACTGGTTCCTCGCGCAGATGACGGCCTTTGTCCGGTCGCACCGCAGCCGTTCTGCGGCCGGCACGATCGTCCTGACACCGCAGCAGGAATCCGGCCGTGCTCCTTCCGACTGTGCCCTGATCGAGGTGCATGCGCTGACCGGCCGGCACGCGCGCCGTGGCTGGCTCGCCATCGGGCCGAGTCGCGAACCGCGCCCCACCGACCGCCTGCTCATCAACCAGATCGTCTCCCTGGTCACGCTCTCCCTCGACGCGGACCGGCGCCTCGTGGACGATCGCCTCGAACCCTCAGCTTTGGCGGCGCTGCTGCGGCGCGACCCGACGGATCCGGAAGTGCTGGACATGGTCGCGCTGTACGGCTTTCCGGTTGACGGTGACGCGATCCTGCTGTGCCTGCCCAGGGCGGGGGAGGGCACCGTCGGCGAACTCCATCGGGATCTCGCCGCTGCCGGCATCGACCATCTCTGTCGCGGCGACGGCGGCGAGGCGCTCGTCCTGGTCCGAGCGGACGACTCGGACCAAGCAATCCGCCTGATGCAAGGCCGCCTGGGTGGCACCGGCGCGGCCCCCACACCGATCGGGGTGAGCGCGGCGTTGCCCGTGGCGCACATCGCCAGGGGTCTGGAACCGGCGCGCCGCGCTGCCGCGTCGGCCGCGCGCCGGCGGCAGCCGGTTGCCTGGGCGGATGAGCTCACGATCGAATCGCTGATGGCCGACCCGTTGCTGCGCGAGCACATCCGCGACCGCACCGAGCCGGTGCTCGCCGCGCTGGACACCGCGGCCACCCCACGGGACGGCGACCTGGCGGAGGCGCTGCGAGTCTTCCTGCGGCACAACGGGAAATGGGGATCGGCGGCCGCCGAACTCGGCGTGCACCGGCACACCCTCTACAGCCGCATCAGCCGGATCGAGCAGCTCACCGGACTCGATCTCGACGACGCGCACCAGCGAGCGCTGCTCTTGCTGGCCTGGGCCGCCCGCGATGACATCACGGCGTGATCAACGGCACTGTCGGGAAGTAGGTGCGGTAGCGGGCAGAATCCCGCGTCAGCAAGGTGAGCCTGGAGATCGCCGCGTGAGCGCCGATGTAGAAGTCCGGAAGGGGACTCGTACGTTCCCCGCCGCGGCGGCGGTACGCCACAAACGCTTTGCCAGCCAGGAATCCCGCGGCGTAGGGCAGGGGTGACCGCTCATACAGGTGGGGTGGCAGCGCGTCATCAAGGTCTTCGATCCGCGCGAACCCGATCGAGACCTCGGCGTAAATGAGCGGGTTGATCAAGAGGCGGCCGCGTCGGGCTGCCGCTTCGAGTGCAGCCCGCGACCAGTTACCCCAGCGGGCGTCGCGCGTGGCGACGTCCAAAAGGACGTTTGCGTCGACCAAGACTCGGGCGCCCGCCGCCGGTTGTGCCGGTCGGGGTCGATCAGGCACGGGTCAGCGCGAGGATCTCGTCGGTCGACAAACCCGTGTCCGCGCGACCGTCGAGTCGGGTCACGGCGTCGGATCCGCGATCGTCGGGAGCTGCCCGGCTGACGATAAGCACCTCATCTCCTCGTTCGATGAAGTCGACGACGGTGTTCGGGAACAGGCCGTGCCGCTCCCGAATCGTCTGGGGAATCGTGACCTGCCCCTTCGATGTGACGCGCATGGCGCAATAATACTCTTACGGGTAAGAATACGGCGCACCGCTAGGACCGAGTATCGGCGGCCGGTGTGCGCCTACGGGCGGACGGGGTGCACCAGGTGGCGGGTGTGCCAGAGCCAGCCGAGGCCGAGCAGCGGCAGCACCACCGGGATGTAGACATAGCCGCTGCCGTAACCGGACCACACGGTGTCATCGGGGAATGCGACGGAGTCGGCGAGCGAGAGGGTGCCGATCACCAGCACGCCGACGAACTCGGTGCCGCAGGAGGCCCAGGCGAGCCCTCGCGACCAGCGCCGACGGGTGGTGAGGCCCACGGTGGCGCCGATGTAGACGAGCCCGGACAGCAGCGAGAGCAGGTACGCGAGCGGCGCCTCGTGAAACTTGGTGGCGATCTGCACGACAGCGCGGGCCGTGGCCGCGAGCGCGAAGATGCCGTAGATCGTGATCAGCGCGCGGCGCGGCCCGGTCGGCTCGACGGCTGCGCCGGGCGTATCCGCGCCGGGCGCGGATGCGTCGTCATCCATGGCAGTTCTCATTCATGACGGGCTGGATTCACGGCAGTGCTCATGACGAGAAGAGCCCCCACAACTGAGCGAGCCGCAACGTCATGACGGCGACCACGACAGCGGCGAAGGAGAGACAGATCGAACCCCAGCGAGTGCGCTCGATCCGGGCGAGCTGGAACCCCAGCGGGACCGGGGCGAGAATACCGATCGAATATGCGACGAAGGTGACGGGCTCGGCGATCCCCGAACCCGGCAGCCGGAGCCAGCCGACGGCCGACTGGGCGAGGAGTGCCGCCTCGAGAACGATCGCGAGCACCATTTGGATCTCGCCGGTTGGGCGGTGGCGCGCCGCCGAGATGCCGGTCCACACCGCCAACGCCAAGCCCACACCGACCACGGAATAGGACAGCGCGACGATCACGATCCTCACCGTAGCGGGCGGCGCTCGGCAGCTTCGAGCCGATCCGGGGTGCCGCCCGTGCTGCCGCCGGTCCGAAGTCCGCGGCGCTACCGCGGGCGCACGAGATCCACGGGGCGCAGCGTGACCGTGACGACGCCGCGGACCGTCACCTCGTCCTCGCCGCTGCCGCTGGCGTGCAGCCGGTAGCCGTCGTCGGTCCGCTCGAAAACCTCAATCGCGGCGGGCTTTTTCGCGTCGCCGGGGTCGACAAGCCAGTACTGCGCGATACCGCCATCGAAGTATCGGGACATCTTCGCGGTCCGGTCGATGCGCGCGGTGCCGGGAGACAGCACCTCGACGACCACGACCGGCGTGCCCACGACGTTGTTGTCCGTCAGGGCGGATTGCGGCACCACCAGCACATCGGGCTCCAGCGAGGTGGTCTCGTCCGGCCGCCAGTCGAAGGGTGCGACGAAGGCTTCGTAGCCGGGCGGGCAGGCCGCGTCGAGGATCTTGATAAGTCGGACCACCGCCCGTTGGTGGCCGGTCGCCGGTGACGGGGTCACTAGCAGCACCCCGTCCAGCAGCTCGCGGCGCAGACCGTCGTCCGGCAACGCATCGATCGCCTCGTGCGTCCACTTCCCCAGCGGTAGCACCGGCGGCGCGAGCGTCGCTTCCGCTTCAGATGCAGTGCCTGCCATGACGACCATGGTGCCCTCCCGGCGTGTGACATGCCAGGAATCCTCGCAGCATGCTCGACACGCCCCGCGGACTTATCCACAATGCGCAGGTCGCAGTGTCTGATTGTTCGCTCCGCGCTCCGCTCGGCCGCCCTGCTGCATCGGATTGTTCGCTCGGCGCTCCGCTCGGCCGCCCTGCTGCATCGGATTGTTCGCTCGGCGCTCCGCTCGGCCGCCCTGCGACTTCGCCGCGACGGGCGAGCCTTCCTTCGACCTCGCTCACGGAACCGTCGCGACGGGCGAGCCTCCCTTCGACCTCGCTCACGGAACCGTCGCGACGGCCCTGATTCGCTCCGGCGTCGCTCACGGTGATAGAGAGCCCACGGATCGCGCACGCCGCGCGGGGGCCGGCGGCAACGGGCATCATCATGGGAGACGAGCGGGAACCCGAACGCCGCCATGGCCCCCGCCTCGATGGCCCTTGTAGAACGGAGCGCCGATGCCGAGACCGATCCGCGTGGTCGTCGCCAAACCCGGGCTCGACGGGCACGACCGCGGTATCAAGGTGGTCGCCCGGGCGCTGCGCGACGCCGGCATGGAGGTCATCTACACCGGGTTGCACCAGACCCCCGAGCAGATCGTCGCGGCGGCGCTCGCCGAGGACGCCGACGCGGTCGGCCTATCGGTGCTGTCCGGCGCACATATGACGCAGTTCCGTCGAGTGGCCGAACTGCTGCGGGAAGCCGACGCGGCCGACATCGTGCTGTTCGGCGGCGGGATCATCCCGGACGAGGACAAGGCGGCGCTGGCCGAGCTGGGCGTCACCGGCATCTTCACGCCGGGCACGCCGACCGCCGAGATCATCGCCTGGCTCACCGAGGCCGTCGCGGGGCGGCTTGCCGCCGACTGACGCCAGCCGAGTCTCGGGATTCGGCCAGGCGGGGGACCGGGCCCGCCGGCGCGAAGCGCCGCGAACGTCGTCATAAGCGGTTCGTGAACAACCTCACCGCAGGTGAGGATGCGCACGTACCCACACGATCGTTAGGGTTTTCACGTAACGGCCGTTTGCGGGGTGCGCTGGTCACGAGTTGCGCACGTCTGCCTGCACCTGGTCAGATTCCGAGGCGGGAGAAACGCGTGGACCTGTACGAATACCAGGCGAAGGAACTGTTCGCCGCCCATGGTGTGCCGGTGAGCCCGGGCATCGTGGTGACGAGTGCGGACGAGGCGGTCACGGCGGCCGAGAAGCTGGGCACGCCGGTGATGGTCAAGTCGCAGGTCAAGACGGGCGGTCGCGGGAAGGCCGGCGGCGTCAAGTTCGCCGCGACCATCGATGATGTGCGCACCCACGCGGGGAACATCCTGGGCCTGGACATTCGCGGGCACGTGACGCGGAAGGTGCTGATCACCCCGGCCAGCGACATCGCAGCGGAGTACTATGCCTCGTTCCTGCTCGACCGGGCGAACCGCCGCTATCTCGCCATGTGCAGCAAAGAGGGCGGGATGGAGATCGAGCAGCTTGCGGTGGAGAAGCCCGAGGCGCTGGCGCGGGTTCCGATCGACCCGGCGGCGGGGGTGGATGCGGCGAAGGCGGCGGAGATCGTCGCTGCTGCGGGCTTCGATGACGATGTTCGCGACAAGGTCGCCGCGGCACTCGTGAAGCTGTGGGACGTGTTCGTCGGCGAGGACGCCACGCTCGTCGAGGTGAACCCGCTGATTCAGACGCCGGACGGCGATGTGTTGGCGCTGGACGGGAAGGTGACGCTGGACGACAACGCGGCGTTCCGCCACCCGCAGCACGCCGACCTGGTGGACTACGCCTCGGAGAACCCGCTGGAGCTCCGGGCCAAGGAGAAGCACCTGAACTACGTCAAGCTGGACGGCCAGGTCGGGATCATCGGCAACGGCGCAGGGCTGGTGATGTCCACGCTGGACGTCGTCGCGTACGCGGGCGAGAAGCACAGCGGGGTGAAGCCCGCGAACTTCCTGGACATCGGCGGCGGGGCCTCGGCGGAGGTGATGGCCAGCGGGCTGGACATCATCCTGTCCGACCCGGACGTGAAGAGTGTATTCGTGAACGTGTTCGGCGGGATCACCGCCTGCGACGCGGTGGCGACCGGCATCGTCAAAGCGTTGGAGATCCTGGGTGACGCGGCGACGAAGCCGTTGGTGGTCCGACTCGACGGGAACAACGTGGCGGCCGGCCGGGCGATTCTCGCGGCGGCCGCGCATCCCCTGGTGACCTCTGCGGACACCATGGACGCCGGCGCGGATCGGGCCGCTGAACTCGCCGCTGCGGCCGGAAAGTAAGGGGACAGAAGCGATGTCGATCTTTTTGAACGGGCAGTCGAAGGTCATCGTGCAGGGGATCACCGGCGGCGAGGGCACCAAGCACACCGCGCTCATGCTCAAGGCGGGCACCAACATCGTCGGCGGCGTCAACGCGCGCAAGGCCGGTACCACCGTGTCGCATGTGACGAAAGACGGTGCGGCGGTGGAACTCCCGGTGTTCGCGACAGTCGCCGAGGCGATGGAGAAAACCGGCGCCGACGTGTCGGTGGTGTTCGTGCCGCCGGCGTTCGCGAAGGATGCGGTGATCGAGGCGATCGATGCCGGGATCGGGCTGCTGGTGGTGATCACCGAGGGCATTCCGGTGCAGGACTCCGCGGAGTTCTGGGCGCACGCCTGCGCGCTGGGCAACCGCACGCGGATCATCGGCCCGAACTGCCCCGGGGTGATCACCCCGGGCGAGGCGCTGGCCGGCATCACCCCGGCGACGATCACGGGGCCCGGCCCGGTCGGCCTGGTCTCCAAGTCCGGGACGCTGACGTACCAGATGATGTATGAGCTCAAGGATCTCGGCTTCTCCACCGCGATCGGCATCGGCGGCGACCCGGTGATCGGCACCACGCACATCGACGCGCTGGCGGCGTTCGAGGCGGATCCGGCGACTAAGGCAATCGTGATGATCGGCGAGATCGGCGGCGACGCGGAGGAGCGCGCGGCCGAATTCATCAAGGCGAATGTCACCAAGCCCGTGGTGGGCTACGTCGCCGGGTTCACTGCGCCGGAGGGCAAGACGATGGGCCACGCCGGCGCCATCGTCTCCGGTTCCTCTGGTACGGCCCAGGCGAAGAAGGAAGCGCTGGAGGCCGCGGGCGTTCGCGTCGGCAAGACGCCGAGCCAGACGGCGCAGCTGCTGCGGGAGGCGCTGGCGGCCTCCTGAGCGGAGGCGGTGCCGGCGGTCCGGCGCTGCCGTCCGGCGCCGGTGTCCGGAGCGCGGCTGGGGGCGGCCCGGCGAGCCTGCCGTCGGTCCACCGCCCGCCGTGTGACAGTACTTGATGTGATGGGCTTTTCGATGCTGGCCGGAGACGAAATCGACTCCGGGCCCGTCGACGTACGCCCGACCCCCGCGGCGATCCTGGCGACGACCGTCTCGGCCGCCCTGCGCGCGGTGGCGGCAGTGGTCGCCGGACTGGCCCTGGTGTCCGGTGCGGCGCTCGTGCTCTGGGCGGTGACGCCGGGCGACGGCTCGAACTCCGCCGTCGCCCTGCGCGGCGGCGCCGTGGGGTTCGCCGCCGCGCACTTCCTGCCGGTGTCTTTCTCCGGCGTCGCGGTGACCATCAAGCCGCTGCTGCTGACCGGCCTCGTGATCGCCGTCATCGCAACCTCGGCCGGGCGCGCCCGGATGGTCCGTGGGCGGCTGCTCGAGGCGCTGCATGCGAGCGTCTTCGTCGTGTTCTACGCCGTGGCCGTCGACGTAGCGAGTGCGCTCCTCGCGCCGCCCGGCAACGTCGAACCCGGGCTGGCCGCACCGCTGATCGTGGCGGCGGTGGGTGCCGTGCTGGCGTTGGCCTTCCACCCGAGCGCGTGGCGGGCTTCATGGCGCGACCTCGCCCCGGGCTGGTTGCAGGTCGGGCTGCGGGCCGGCGTCGCCGCGTTGGGTTCGCTGCTGACGATCGGCGCCGCGGTGTTCGTGGTCGGGCTCGTCGCCGCATTCCCGCACGTGACCCGCGTTGCCGAGCTGACCGTCCGCTCTCCGGGCGACGCGCTCGGGATGATGCTGCTCTGCCTGGCGCTGCTGCCGAATGCGGTGCTCGCGGCGGTCGGCTATGTGAGCGGCGCGGGTTTCGCCATCGGGGACGCGCATTTCTCGCCCCTCGCCGTGCACCAGGCGGATCTGCCGGCCGTCCCGCTGCTCGCGGCCACACCCGACCACGCCCTGTCGACGGCGTCCTGGGCGATACTGGCCGGCCCCGTCATCGCGGCGGTGCTGGCAGGCATCGTGGTCGTGCGGGAGAGCGAGGACCGCTGGACGCGGCTCATCGGCTGCGGCGCGGCCGCTGTGTGCGTGGGGGTGCTGTGCGCGGCGCTGATCTGGGCCGCGGGCGGTGGCGTGGCCGGCGGGCCGTGGGCGTCGGCGGGCGCGCCGCCGCTGCTCACCGCCGGAATCGCTGCCGCGGTCACGCTTCTCGTCGCCGGCGCGCTCTCGGTTTCCGTCGGATGGCGCGTGATCCCGTGGTCCGTAACAACCGCTTATGACGATGTGTCCGGGCTGGGCGGTGCAGGGGAAGCGGAGCCCACGTCGGGGTCTACGGCGGATCCGGCGGCGGACGTGAGGGCGGACGTGGACGCCGGTTCCGGGGACGAGCCGAACGCGGGTGACGGGGCCGAGGTCGTCGCTGAGGACACAGCCGGCAGGCCCGAGAGCACAGCCGACGATGCCGCCGAGTCTGCCGCGGAAGACGAGGCCGATTCGGACAGCACGGCCGAGCCCGCGGCCGAAACAGCCTTAGACACAGCAGAAATCGCAGCCGATGCCCCCGCGACCGCGGCCATCACGACGCCGGCCCGAGCCGAGGACACCGTCATACACGATGAGCCGGCTGCCGAACCGGCCCCGTTGTGCGACGAGGGCGACGCCCACGACCCCGCCCCTCACGACCCGCTCGGGGAGATGAGCACTCATAGTCCGGACCCGCACACCACCGCACCGGACGGCGACGGCGAGCGACTCGCGGACGCCGGCTGAGACCGGTCAGCACTGCCACCCGCCGAGCCCCGGCGTGCGCGGGCGCCGCGAGGCACCTCTACGCTGGACTCGCCTGGGCGTCATCGGATTGCCGGCGGGCGCCGAGTCTCGAATGCGATGTCGGACGGGGAAGAAGCTGGTGACCACGGATGCGCTGCCGCGCCGCGCGCGCGACATACCGCTACGCGTCGTGGTGCTGATCTCCGGCGGCGGCTCGAACCTCGCCGCCCTACTGGACGCCTGTGCGCGACCCGACTACCCCGTCGCGGTCGTGGCGGTCGGCGCGGACCGGACGAGCGCCGGAGGGTTGGAACTCGCTGCGGCGCAGCATATCCCGACGTTCGTGGTGCGGGTCGGCGACTATCCGGATCGGGCCGCCTGGGACGCGTCGCTCACCGCGCACGTCGCGGCTTACACGCCGGATCTGGTGGTCTCCGCCGGATTCCTCAAGCTGGTCGGCCCGGCCTTCCTCGACCGGTTCGCGGGGCGGTTCCTGAATACCCACAACTCGCTGCTGCCCGCGTTCGCGGGCACCCACGGCCCCGCCGACGCCCTGGCCTACGGCGTGAAGATCGCGGGTGCCACGCTGTTCGTGGTGGACGCCGGGGTGGACACCGGGCCGATCGTCGCGCAGGTCGCGGTGCCGGTGGAGCCTGGGGACACGGTGGACACCCTCACCGAGCGGATCAAGGTCGCCGAGCGGGCACAGCTGGTCGACGCGATCGGCCGGATGGCCCGCGAGGGCTGGACGATTTCTGGAAGGACGGTATCGATTCCATGACAGTGCAGGGGTCACATCTGCAGTCGGCGCCTGCGCCCGAGCCCGGGGAGATCGGTCGGCGCGCCATTCGCCGCGCGCTGATCTCGGTCTACGACAAGACCGGCATCGTAGAACTGGCGGTCGAACTGGTCCAGGCGGGTGTAGCGCTGGTGTCCACCGGACGAACCGCCGCGATGATCGCCGAGGCGGGCGCGGCAGTCACACCCGTCGCGGACGTCACCGGATTCCCGGAGATCTTGGGCGGCCGGGTCAAGACGCTGCACCCGGCGATCCACGGCGGCCTGCTCGCCGACACGCGCAACCCCGCGCACATGAGTTCCATTGCGGCACATGGCATCGAGCCGTTCGACCTGGTGATCTCCAACCTCTACCCGTTCAGTGAAACCGTCGCGTCGGGCGCCTCCGTCGAGGAGTGCGTCGAGCAGATTGACATCGGCGGCCCGTCCATGATCCGCGCCGCTGCCAAGAACCACGCTTCGGTCGCGGTGGTGGTCGATCCTTCCGGGTATGACGATGTTCGCGCCGCGCTGCGTGCCGGCGGTTTCACGTTCGCCGAGCGACAGTCGTTGGCGGCCAAGGCGTTCCAGCACACCGCAGCGTACGACGTGGCGGTGGCGAGCTGGATGGGGACCGAGCTGGCCCCGTCGGCGGATACCTGGCCGGCGTGGACGGGCGCGACCTGGGAGCGGTCGGCCGTGCTGCGGTACGGGGAGAACCCGCACCAGCGGGCCGCGTTGTACCGGCACTCGCGCGGCGGGCTCGCCACGGCGCAGCAGTTGCACGGCAAGGAGATGAGCTACAACAACTACGTCGACATCGATGCGGCGTATAGGGCTGCCGACGCGTTCGCGGACCCGGCGGTGGCGATCATGAAGCACGCCAATCCGTGCGGGATCGCGATCTCGCCGGGCGGCTCGGACGATGCGATCGCCGATGCCCACGCGCGGGCGCTGGCCTGCGATCCGGTGTCCGCGTTCGGCGGCGTGATCGCCGTGAATCGGCCGGTGACGCTGGCGCTCGCCGAGCAGATCGCCGACGTGTTCACGGAAGTCGTGCTGGCGCCGAGCTTCGACGAGGACGCGCTCGCCGTGCTGACCCGCAAGAAGAACATCCGCATCCTGAAGATGCCGGCCGGCGCGCCCGAGGAGGAGTGGGCCTGGCGGCACATCTCCGGCGGCGTCCTAGTGCAGACGGTCGACCGGCTCGACGCGCCGGGCGACGACCCTTCCTCGTGGACTCTCGCGGCCGGGGACGGCGTGGACGCCTCGACCCTCGCCGACCTCGCGTTCGCGTGGCGCGCGTGCCGGTCGGTGAAGTCCAACGCCATCCTACTGGCGCACGGCGCCGCGAGCGTGGGCATCGGGATGGGCCAGGTGAACCGGGTCGACTCGTGCCGGCTTGCCGTGGAACGGGCGGGGGAGCGGGCCGCCGGATCGGTGGCCGCCTCCGATGCGTTCTTCCCGTTCGCCGACGGGCCGCAGGTGCTGATCGACGCGGGCGTGCGGGCGATCGTGCAACCCGGCGGGTCGGTGCGGGACGCCGAGACCATCGAGGCGGTCGCCAAGGCCGGGATCAGCATGTACTTCACCGGGACGAGGCACTTCCTGCACTGAGCCCGTTCCGCGCGTGGGGGGTGTATCAGCGGGAGGATGCATGGTCGAACTCACCGAAACCGCTTATCGCGGAGAGGATTTCACGGACGTCGACTGGCGCGGCCTGCTGATCGACGGTACCTCGTTCGACGACTGCGACTTCGCCGATGCGTCGCTCGCCGAGTGCCGGACGGTCCGCGCCGTGTTCTCCGGATGCACGTTCACCGGCACCGAACTCTATTCGACCGACCACCGCGGCACCTCGTTCATCAATTGCACGTTCGAACGCGCCGCGTGGCACTCCTCGCGGCTGACCGACTGCCGGCTCACCGGGTCGGTCTTCGTCGACTGCCGGTTCGTGCCGATCGTGATCACGGACTGCGACCTCACCCTGGTCTCGCTGGGCGGTGCGACGTTGGTCGGCACCGACCTCTCCAGCCTGCGGCTCCGCGAGGCGAACCTGACCGAGGCCGATCTGTCGCGATGCGACCTGCGCGACGCCGATCTCACCGGGGCGCGCGCCACCGGACTGCGCCTTGTCGGGGCGGACCTGCGCGGTGCCCGGATCGACCCGAGCGTCTGGGTGGCCGCGGACCTCACCGGTGCCCGGGTCGACGTGGACCAGGCGGTGCTGTACGCCGCCGCGCACGGCCTCGTGCTGCGCGCCGACGACGATTTCGCCGAACCCTGACCCGGGCCGCGGATCGGGCGTCAACCGTTCGTGTCGAGCGTGTTCATCCCCAGGGCACGCCATGCCGCGAGCAGCGCGGCGTCCCCGCTCGCAGCGACGAGAACGTCGTCATTGATGGATTCGGCTGCAGCGCAGTGTGTCGCATCGTAGCCGCACAGGTCGTGGGCGTCGGCGAGCACGGCGGCGCGACGCATGAGCAGCTGATCGACTTCGACGATCTGCATCTGCTGCCACTTCTCATCGAGGTGTACCACCGCTGCACGCTGCGAACGCGGTGATACCCGCCCCGATCGGCGAGCCTGTGCGAGCGCGGCCGCGGCCTCGACGTATGCGATTCGGACCGAGACGATCTCATCGGCCTCGTTCCATAACCTCTCGCAGGCCGGCGAGCTTGGTTCGTCCACCAGCAATGGCACGAGTGCCGATGTGTCCAAGTAGGCGATCACCGGCGCTGCGCGGCGACCAGGTCGCTGACAGTGCCGCGCGCCTTCACCCGCTGCCCGGCGGGTTGCTTGGGTTGCCGGGCGCGCTCGACCCTGCCCTCGGCGATCAGCCTCTCGAGCGGGCTCGACACACCGACCGGGATGATGCGGGCCACCGGCACACCGTGATCGGTCACCGTGAGGGTGTGACCGGCACGAACCTCTGCCAGGTGACGGCTCAACCCATCCCGAAGCTCACGTATTCCGACATTCATCGGTCCACCTCCGATCGCCACAATCATCATATCGATTGTGGCCACCGCGCACAGACTCGCCCGTTGTCAGAGGGTGGCGCGGAACTTTGCGAGGCGGGCCAGGCAGGAGTCCCGGCCCAGGAGTTCCATCGACTCGAAGAGCGGCGGGGAGATGCGCTTGCCGGTGACGGCCGTGCGAATCGGACCGAAGGCGATCTTCGGCTTCAAAGCCAACTCGTCGACCAGCGCGGTGTTCAGCGCCTGATGGATCGCGCCGTGCTCCCACTCCGGCACGGCGGCGAGCGCGGCCACGGCGGCATCCACGATCTCCGCGGTGTTCGGTGCGAGCTTCGCCGTCGCGTCCTCGTCGAACGTGAGGTCGGCATCCGCCGTGAACAGGAACGCCATCATGTCCACCGTCTCGGACAGCAGCGAGATGCGTTCCGCCACCAGTGGTGTCGCCGCCCGCACCAGCCGGATCTGCTCGGGGGACGGTGTGGTCGGCAACGCGCCGGCCCGCACCTGGAACTCGATGATCCGGTCGGCGAGCTCGCCGGTCGGCAGAGAGCGGATGTAGTGGCCGTTGAGCCAGCCCAGTTTCTTCAGGTCGAAGATCGGCCCGACCGGGGAGACCTTGTCCCAGGAGAAGTTGGCCGAGAACTCGGCGAAATCGGTGATCTCCCGCTCGGTTCCGTCCGCCTCGACGATCGGCGGGTAGCCGAGCAGCGCCAGGAAGTTGATCAGCGCCTCGGGGAGGTACCCCTCCTCCCGGAACCACATCAACCGGGCCGCAGGGTTCTTCCGCTTGGAGATCTTGGACTTGTTCTCGTTGCGCAGCAGCGGCATGTGCGCGAAGGCCGGCTCCGGAAGGCCCAGCCAGCGATACAGCAACAGGTGTTTCGGCGTGGACGAGATCCACTCCTCGCCGCGCACCACGTGCGTGATCCGCATCTCGTGGTCGTCGACCACCACCGCCAGGTGATACGTCGGGAACCCATCCGCCTTCAGGATCACCTGATCGTCCGGGCGGGGCGCTGAGATCTCGCCTCGGATCAGGTCGGTGAACGTGGTCGGCACCTCGTCATCGGCGTCTGGGATCAGCATCCGGACGACCGGCGTCTCACTGAAACCCGGTAGGGCAGAACGCTCCTCGCGCGTCTTGCCGTAGCAGAAGCGGTCGTATCCCGTCGGCAGCCGCAGCTTCTGCTGCTTCTCCCGCATCAGCGCCAGCCGCTGCGGCGTGCACCAGCAGTAGTAGGCGTGCCCCTCGGCGAGAAGCCGCTCCACATAAGGCTTGTAGGTGTCCAGGCGCTCCGACTGCCGGTACGGCGCGAACGGGCCGCCCTTGTCGGGGCCCTCGTCCCAGTCGAGGCCGAGCCAGCGCAGCGTGTCGAAAATCTGCGCTTCCGACTCGTCGACATAGCGCACCCGGTCGGTGTCCTCGATGCGCAGCACGAACTGCCCGCCCTGCTGCCGCACGAACGCCAGGTCGAAGAGCGACACATAGGCGGTGCCGACATGCGGATCACCGGTCGGCGAGGGGGCGACGCGCAGGCGAACCGGGCCGATCGGCGCAGTAAGCGAGGTGGTCGGCGAGTATGACGCTGTGTTCATGGTGTGCCCGAGTCTAGGGCAGCGCCCCGGGCCTGCTTCGACCCCGCGGCGGCGTGGGAGGATCGGACCCGTGACGGCAACGATCCTGGACGGCAAGGCGACGCTGCAGGCGGTCAAAGACGAGTTGAAGGTGCGGGTCGCAGCGCTGGCCGAGCGCGGAGTGATGCCCGGTCTCGGTACCGTGCTGGTCGGCGACGACCCGGGCAGCCACACCTACGTTCGGCTCAAGCACAAGGACTGCGCCGAGGTGGGTATTGCTTCGTTCCGTCATGATCTGCCTGCCGGCACCTCGCAGGCCGAGGTCGAAGCCGTGGTCGCCGACCTCAACCGCGATCCGGCCTGTACCGCGTTCCTCGTGCAGCAGCCGACGGGCCTGGACGAGTTCGCGATCCTCTCGGCGGTCGACCCGGCCAAGGACGTCGACGGTCTGCACCCCTACAACCTCGGCTGCCTGGTTCTCGGCCACCCGGCACCGGAGCCGTGCACCCCGGCCGGCATCGTCGAGTTGCTGCGGCGCTTCAATGTGCCCATTGCGGGCGCGCACGCGGTGATCATCGGCAGGGGGCTCACCGTGGGCCGCCCGCTCGGTCTGATGCTCACCCGGCGTTCCGAGAACGCGACGGTCACCTTGTGCCACACCGGAACTCGCGACCTACCCGCGGAGGTGCGACGCGCGGACATCGTCATCGCCGCCGCCGGGCGACCCGGCCTGGTGACGGCCGACATGATCAAACCCGGTGCCGCGGTTCTCGATGTCGGGGTCTCCCGGGTCGACGGGAAGATCGCCGGGGACGTCGATCCAGCCGTCGCCGAGGTCGCCGGGTGGTTCGCGCCGAATCCTGGCGGGGTCGGTCCGATGACGCGCGCCATGCTGTTGACCAACGTCGTCGCCGCGGCCGAGCGTGCGGCAGGAACAGGCTCCGGTGTCGACCGCTCATGACGTCGCCACTGTCGCGCCCGAGCGCGAACAGGTGTCGCTGAACGGACGCGTCACGATGAGAACCCGTGTGCTGCGCGCCATCCCGATCACCGTGGTCATGGTGACCATCGCGGTGGGCCTGGTGATCGTCGCCCTCGACTACTGGCGGCAGGGCGGTACCGTGCTGGCGAGTGCAGCCGCGGCCGGCGCGGTTTTCCGGCTGGTCCTGCCCACCCGGGCGGCGGGCGCGTTGGCGGTCCGATCCCGCCTGTTCGACGTCGCGATGTTCCTCACCATCGCGGCGCTGCTCGGCGGTATGGCGCTGGTCACGGTCACGCCCCACGCGTAGGAGTACGCCACCGGACCAACTAGGCTCGCGGCTGGGTTGGGCATCTCACGGCGGGAAGGAACCGTTTCAGCGATGGCAAAGATCAAGGTGACCGGGACCGTCGTCGAACTCGACGGCGACGAGATGACCAGGATCATCTGGCAGTTCATCAAGGATCGGCTGATCCTGCCCTACCTGGACGTGAACCTCGACTACTACGACCTCGGCATCGAGCACCGGGACGCGACCGACGACCAGGTGACGGTCGACGCGGCGCACGCGATCCAGAAGCACGGGGTCGGCGTGAAATGCGCGACGATCACCCCGGACGAGGCGCGCGTCGAGGAGTTCGGCCTGAAGAAGATGTGGAAATCGCCGAACGGCACGATCCGAAACATCCTGGGCGGCGTTATCTTCCGCGAGCCGATCGTGATCTCGAACATTCCGCGGCTGGTGCCGGGTTGGACGAAACCGATCGTGATCGGCCGGCACGCGTTCGGCGATCAGTACCGGGCGACCGACGTGAAGATCCCCTCCGGCGGCACTGTGACCCTCACCTGGACTCCGGACGACGGTTCCAGGCCCATGGAGCTCGAGGTCGTGACGATGCCGGCCGACGGCGGGGTCGTCATGGGCATGTACAACTTCAACAAGTCCATCGCCGATTTCGCGCGGGCCAGCTTTGAATACGGCCTGCAGCGCGGCTACCCGGTGTACCTGTCGACGAAGAACACGATCCTCAAGGCCTACGACGGCGCGTTCAAGGACATCTTCGCCGAGATCTTCGAGACCGAGTACGCCGGTCGGTTCGCCGCCGCGGGCTTGACCTACGAACACCGGCTGATCGACGACATGGTGGCCTCCGCGCTCAAGTGGGAGGGCGGCTACGTCTGGGCCTGCAAGAACTACGACGGCGACGTGCAATCCGACACGGTCGCGCAGGGCTACGGCTCGCTCGGTCTGATGACCAGCGTGCTGATGACACCGGACGGCAAGACGGTGGAGGCCGAGGCGGCGCACGGCACGGTGACCCGGCATTACCGCCAGCACCAGGCCGGCAAGCCGACCTCCACCAATCCGATCGCGTCGATCTATGCCTGGACGGGCGGCCTCAAGCACCGCGGAAAGCTCGACGGCACACCAGAAGTCACGCATTTCGCGGAGACTCTGGAGAAGGTGATCATCCAGACGGTCGAGTCCGGGAAGATGACGAAGGACCTGGCGCTGCTGGTCGGCCCCGATCAGGAGTGGCTGACGACCGAGGACTTCCTCGGCGCGTTGGATGAGAACCTCAAGGCTGCCCTCACCTGAGGGTGATCATTTGTTGTGTGGCTTTTGTTGCGGATTCCGCAACGTAATCCACACAAATGGTGATCACCCCCGCGGATGTGGATAACTCCGACCGGGCCACGCCGAGTCGTGCATCCTTTCCGACGTGCACGGAATCGACGCCGCTCGCCTGGACGAACTCATGGCGGCCCAGGACGGCCTGATCAGCCGCGCCCAGGCGATCCAGGCCGGAATGTCCCGTACCGCAGTATTCCGGCGGGCCGCGTCCGGTGCCTGGCGGGAGGTGCTGCCCGGCGTCTTCCGGTCGGCGCAAGTCCGGCTGACCACCTCGTCGCGGATCCGGGCGGTTGCGATGTGGGCCGGCGCGAGCGGCACAATCAGCGGTGCGGCCGCAGCGTGGTGGTGGAGTCTGACCGTCGTTGAACCGCTGGTCGTGGAAGTCACGGTGCCCGCTTCGGTGACCCGACGGGCGCCCGCCCGTGTACGCATTCTCCGGAGAGACCTGGATGAACAGGACCGGGTCGCGCACAACAGTGTCGCCGTCACCGGCCTGCCGCTGTCGGCCTTGCACGGCGCGGTGGCGATGGGGCCTCCCGCCGGTCCGATGATGCTCGATCGGGCGCTGCAGCACCGGGTCTCGTTCGACGAACTGCACGCCGCGTACTGTCGACAGATCGGGTCGCGGCGCTCGGCCGGCGCACGGCGTCTCATGGCGGCTGCAGGCGACCGAGCCGCAGCGGAGTCGGAGCGGCGCTTCATCCGCCTGATCAAGAAGGCCGGAATCCATGGCTGGTCAGTCAACGCGCCGATGACGGTGATGGGCGAGACCTTCTACCCCGATTTCTGTTTCGCTCGCGAACGGGTGATCGTCGAGGTCGACGGGTGGGCCTGGCATCATTCGCCACAGCGGTTCCAACGCGACCGCAGCCGGCAGAACGCACTCGTACTGCAGGGCTGGCTTGTACTGCGTTTCACCTGGTTCGACCTGGTCGACCGGCCCGAGTGGGTGCTGGCGCAGGTGCGGGCCGCGCTCGCGGCTCGCCACACGGGATGATCGCCAGTTGTGCGCGATTCGTTCCGGAAAGTGCACCGAATCCCACACAACAGGTGATCATCCGGTAGGTACGGCGACGGTGATCCCATCGGAACCGGGTGCATCCATCGCCGCGAGCGCAGTTCCGACGCCGTTGAGGCCGATCGTCTTCGCGATCAGGGCTGCCGGTCGCAGCGTGCCGGCCGTCACCATGTCCAGCATCTGCGGGTAGTCCCTGGCCGACATCCCGTGCGACCCAAGGATTTCCAGCTCCCAGCCGATCATTCGATCCAGCGGTAACGCCGCGTGCACATCCGCGCCGTGCAGTAGGCCCACCTGAACATGGCGACCGCACCGGCGCAGCGAATGCACCGAGGCCGCCGCCGCCCAGGCCGAACCGAGCGCGTCGAGCGACACGTGGCATCCGCCGGTGAGTTCGATGACCGCATCGCCGATCTCGCGTGGCGCCGGAAGATCCGGGTATGACGATCCGTGCGCCGAGGACGCCCCTACCGTGTCGGCGGCCCCATGCGCCGCGGGTCCCAAGCCGTCGACTGCCGCCACGTTCAGCGTGATCTCGGCGCCGAGCGCCTTCGCCCGAGTGAGCGGTCCGTCGGCGACGTCCACGGCGACCACCCGCGCCCCGAGCGCGACGGCGATCATCACGGCCGACAGTCCGACCCCGCCGCAACCGACGACGCCGACCCACTGCCCGGGCCCAACGCGGCCGTGCGCCGTGACCGCGCGGAAGGCGGTCGCGAAGCGGCAACCCAGCGCGGCCGCCTCGGCGAACGTCATCGAATCCGGAATGCGCACAAGATTCGCGGCCGCCGCCGGCACGGCCACGAATTCTGCGAACGAGCCGGGCAGGTCGAACCCGGGCTGCTGCTGATTCGGGCACACCTGCGCGTCGCCGGTCCGGCAGAAGTGACACGTCCCGCAGCCACAGACGAACGGCACCGTAACTCGGTCGCCGACCGCGAACATCGTCATATCAGATTCTCCCAGACCCGTTGCGAGCTGGGCGATCTCGCCGGCGTACTCGTGGCCGCCGATATGCGGTAGCGCGACGGTCTCGTGCCCGCGCCAGGCGTGCCAGTCGGATCGGCAGATCCCGGTCGCCCTCACCGCGAGCACGGCTCCGCCGGGCGGGCAGACGGGATCGGGCACCTCGGTCACGGAGATCGGCCCACCGACGGCCGAATACATGGCGGCTCGCACGTGTCCCAGCCTGGCACAGTGGATGATCGCGAGTTGTGTGGGATATGTTGCGGAATGCGGAACGAATCCCACACAACTCGTGATCATCCGGGAAGGGGAGCGCGTGCTGCGGATTGCGACGCATAACGTCAACGGGATCAGGGCTGCGGTGCGGCGCGGCTATCGGGCGTGGGTCGATGCCCGCGATCTCGACGTGATCTGCTTGCAGGAGGTCCGGGCGCCGCGGGAGGAGGTGCCGGCGGACGTCGCCGACGGTTACCACCTGGCCTTCGACGCGGGGGACCGGGCCGGACGCAACGGTGTCGCGGTACTCACGCGCGAGGAGCCCAGCGCGATCCGGGTGGGGATCGGCTCGGCGGAGTTCGACCTGCACGGCCGATACGTCGAGGTGGACTTGCCGGGCATCACCGTGGCCTCGCTCTACCTGCCGAAGGGCGATGTGTACGGCCCGAAGTACGAGGCGAAGATGCGGTTCATGGCGGAGTTCGAGGCGTACCTGAAACAGGCGCGGACCCGTGCGAAGAAGAGCAGCCGAGAGTTGTTGGTGTGCGGGGACTTCAACATCGCGCACGCCGAGGTGGACATCAAGGCGTGGAAGGCGAATCTCAAGTCGGACGGCTTCTTGCCGGAGGAACGGGCGTGGCTGACCGAGCTGTTCGGCGCGGCCAAGTTCGTGGATGTGATCCGCATGCTTTACCCCGATCAGGCCGGTCCGTACTCCTGGTGGTCGTGGCGCGGCAAGGCGTTCGACAACGACGCCGGCTGGCGTATCGACTACCACGTCGCGTCGGCGGGTCTCGCGGAGCGGGCGGCCGCGGGCACGGTGGATCGGGCAGCGTCGTACGCGGAGCGGATCTCCGACCACGCCCCCGTCACCGTGGACTACGACATCTAGCCGGACGTCGAGCCGGGCTTCGAGCCGGTCCGCGAGCTGCGACGATCCCCGTAGAATCGGACAGCGTGGAGCACCCCGACGGCGGAACCGGTCTCGCCACGAGGAATATCGGGTGACGGGCACGTGAACAACCTTGCCGTGGAGATCGCGCTGGTCGTGGTGCTCATCCTGATCGGCGGTGCGTTCACGTCTGCCGAGATCGCGCTGATCTCGATGCGGGAGAGCCAGATCAGGCATCTCGCGGCAACCCGCGGGACGCGCGGCCGGAGGCTGGCCCGGCTGGTCGCCGATCCGAACCGTTTCCTCGCCGCCGTGCAGATCGGCGTCACGTTTACGACCATGCTCTCGTCCGCGTTCGGCGCCGCCACCATCGCGGGCCGGGTGAGCGCGGTCCTCGTCCACGCCGGTGCGGCCCCCGACGTCGCTGTCCCCGTCGCGCTCATCGGCGTCACCCTCGTCCTCGCATTCGTCTCGTTGGTGCTCGGCGAGCTCGCCCCGAAACGACTCGGCCTGCAGCGCAGCGAATCGATCGCCCTAGTGGCCTCCGGTCCGCTGTCGCTACTGGCCGTGCTGTTCCGGCCCGTCGTGTGGCTGCTCGGCAAGTGCACCAACGGTGCCGTACGGGTGCTCGGCGGAGACCCCCGCGCGCGCGGCGAGGCAATCAGCGAGGAGGAGCTGCAGAGCCTCGTCACCGCACACGAGTCGCTGTCGACCGTCGAACGCCGGGTGATCTCGGACGTATTCGCCGCCGAAGACACCTTGGTGCGGGAGGTGATGGTCGCGCGCCCGGACGTCGAGTTCCTGCCCGCGTCCATGACGCTGTCCCGGGCAGCGAAACATACGGTGGGGATGGCACATTCGCGTTTCCCGGTGATCGGCCGCGACGCCGACGAGGTGGTCGGCGTCGTGCACATCACCGAGATACTCGCGCCATCGCACCCGCTCGGGCGGGCAGCGACCGTCGGCGACGTGGCCGGGCCGATCACCGTGCTACCCGGCACCAAGACCGTGCTGGACGCCCTGCACGAGATGCGCGGCGCCGGACAGCATCTGGCCGTCGTGGTCGATGAGTACGGCGGCACGGACGGCATTGTCACGATCGAGGACCTGGTCGAGGAGATCGTCGGCGAGATGCGGAGCGGCACAGGCCGTTCCGCGCAGGCGGGTGGTAACCCCGCCGGGTATGTCGATGAGGTCGACGGCCGGCTCAACCTGGACGATTTCGCCGAACAGACCGGGATCGAACTCGAGCCCGGCCCGTATGACACCGCGGCCGGCTTCGTGATGGCGGCCCTCGGTCGGGTGCCCGCCGAGGGGGACCGGGTGAAAGTGACGGACACTCGCGACATCTGGGCGGACGGCAAGGCGGATGATCACGCCGCGGGCGTCGAGCATTCCGAGAACGCCGGGGACACCGAGGATGCCGAGGGCTTCGACGCAGACGATGGAAAGCCAGAAGCCGCCCCGACCGGACCTCGCACCGTCGATCTGGTGGTCGCGGCGATGGAGGGCCGGCGCATCGCCCGGATCGCCGTGGTGGCCACGAATCACACCGGCGCGAGGCGCGGACCCCACAGGTAGTGGCCCGGCGCCTGGACAGTCGCGGCGCGGATGGGACAATCGACCAATGCCCAAACACAGCGTCATACCCGGCGGCGACGATGAAGGATCGACCGTCCACCGCGGCGCTAATTTCCCCACCCACCGCCCACGGGTGTTCTCCGGAATCCAGCCGACCGCCGATTCGTTCCACATCGGTAACTATCTCGGTGCGCTGCGGCAGTGGGTGTCGATGCAGGAAACGCACGAGACCTATTACTGCGTCGTGGATCTGCATGCGATCACCGTCGACCAGGATCCGGCGCTGCTGCGGCAGCGCACCCGGGTGGCTGCCGCCCAACTGCTTGCCCTCGGCGTGGATCCGGCCCGATCCGTGCTGTTCGTGCAGTCGCAGGTGCCGGCGCACACCCGGCTGACCTGGGTGCTGGAATGCCTGACCGGATTCGGTGAGGCGTCGCGGATGACGCAGTTCAAGGACAAGGCCGCGCGCAGCGGCGATGGGCATGCCAGTGTGGGGCTCTTCACCTACCCGGTGCTGATGGCGGCGGACATCCTCGCCTACCAGGCCGACGCTGTGCCCGTCGGCGAGGACCAGCGTCAACACCTCGAACTCACCCGGAACCTGGCGCAGCGCTTCAACTCTCGCTACGGTCACACCCTCACGGTGCCCGAGCCGTTCATCCTCAAGGAGGTCGCCAAGATCTACGACCTCTCGGAACCGACCGTGAAGATGAGCAAATCCTCGCCCGGCGGATCGCTGGACCTGCTCGCGCCGGTGAAGCAATCGGTGAAGAAGATCAAGTCGGCCGTCACCGACAACGACCGTGAGATCCGTTACGACCCGGCGGCGAAGCCCGGGGTGTCGAACCTGCTGACGCTGCTGGCGATCCTCTCCGACGCGAGCATCGCAGAACTCGAGAACTCTTATTCGGGAAAGGGTTACGGCGACCTGAAGGCCGCGCTCGCCGACGTGTTCGAGGCATTCGTCACGCCGCTGCAGGAGCGGGTGGCCGCGTATCTCACCGATCCGGCGCAGCTGGACGCGATCCTTGCCGACGGTGCGCGCCGGGCCGCCGAGGTTGCCGACGTCACCGTGCGGACCGTGTTCGACCGAGTGGGTTTCCTCACGGCCACGTGAGGGAGGCGCGACAGCGACGTGACAGCCACGTGACAGAGCCGTGCGGCGAGGACGGTCCGGCTGTGGGGGCGCCGCGGCCGGATCGCGGTCCGCGCGCACGATGGTGGAAGGCTGCGGCGGTTCGTGCCGTCGCCCGCGGCAGGACGGTGTGGAGCCGGGTATCCGCCCGGCCGGGCGCGGCGCACCTGCTGCGGGCCGGGCAGCGCTTTTCCGACAGGTTGGGCAGCCAGTTCGCCGCGGCCATCACGTATTTCTCCTTCCTCTCGCTGGTGCCGATCGTGATGGTCGGTTTCTCGGCCGCCGGGTTCGTGCTCTCCTCCCGGCCGGATTGGCTGAGCGGCCTGAAAAGCCAAGTCACGGCGATGATGCCGGGGGCTCTCGCCGACTCCGTGGGCGGCATCATCGATCAGGCGGTCGAACAGCGGCTGACCGTCGGCATCGTTGGCCTGGCGATCGCGCTGTACTCCGGATTGAACTGGATGGGCAACGTCCGGGACGCCGTCCAGGCACAGTGGCGCCCGCAGTGGGAGCGCGAGAAGAAGGCGCAGGCGAACGTCTTCATGCGCTACCTGCTCGACCTGATGTCGCTCGCCGGTCTGCTGCTGGCGATCCTCGTCAGCTTCGCGCTCACGGCGGTCGGCACCGCCGCGCAGGACCTCGTCGTCCGATGGCTCGGTATCGACGCTCGGGGGTTCACCGGCATCGTGCTGCAGATCGGGCCGTTCCTCGTGTCGACGTGCGCCGATGTGCTGATCTTCGGCTGGGTGTACTCGGTGCTCCCGTACCGCGAATACCGCGCGGACCGGCGGACCCTCATCATCGGGTCACTGGTGATGGC
Source organism: Nakamurella sp. (assembly GCA_017848755.1). Classification (GTDB taxonomy): domain Bacteria; phylum Actinomycetota; class Actinomycetes; order Mycobacteriales; family Nakamurellaceae; genus Nakamurella. Next base: position 43,831 of record JAFIHI010000010.1, read on the forward strand.
AGTGTGGTTCGAGGTCCTCAAGGCTGCCCTGACACTGCTCGTGGCACGAATGTCGTCATCTCCGTCGGGTGTGGTGTTCGGGGCTGTGATCGGCCTGCTGCTGTTCTTCAACCTGGTGGCACGGGCGTTCTTGATGGTCGCCGCGTGGATGGCGACTGCCGAGCGACAGCGTGCTGACGTTCCGCAGCGCCCGTCACCGTGATCGCATCCCACCGCCGATGACGTCGTTCGTTCGCTCCGCTCGATGGCTCTGATCTGACAATACGTCATAGGTGGATATGAAAACGATTAGGTCACGGTGGGCGTTCAGGACTCGCCCAACACCGGCCGGTCCCTGTACCGTGCCTCCGATACTGCCGCTCGATTGCAGCGGCCGCGCATCGGTGTGACGCCGGGCGTGCACATGACAGTTAGGAGAACAACGTGCGTCGAGCCAGTAGCTTGCGGCTCCTCGTCGGGGTGGCCGTTGCCGGCATGGTGCTGGCTGCCTGCGGGTCCACCTCGTCCGGAAGCGGTACCAACTCGTCCAGCTCTAGCGAATCGCAGAGCAGTAGCCAGTCGTCGTCCGAGCAGAGTTCGTCCGATACCGGAAGCAGCAGCAGCGAGAGCAGCCCCACCGAGTCGTCCAGCAGCGAAGCTGGACCGCAGATGACGGGCGACAAGTCCGCCGTCAAGATCGGCCTGGCCTACGACCTCGGCGGGCGCGGCGACCAGTCGTTCAACGATTCCGCCGCCCGGGGCCTGGACAAGGCCGTCGCCGAGGGCGTTACCAAGGTCGGTGAATTGACCGCAGCCGCGGGTGAGCCAGATTCGGCCAAGGTGGATCGACTCAACCAGCTGATCAAGGACGGTGCGAACACCGTCGTCGCCGTCGGCTTCGCCTACGCTGGTCCGCTCGGCGATGTCGCCGCCAAGAACCCGAACGTGCACTTCGGCATCGTGGACGACGCGAGCCTGTGCACCCCGGAGGCCGACGGAGGTGCCAAGGGTGCGCCGATGGCGAACGTCGACTGCATGACGTTCGCCGAGGAGCAGGGCTCCTTCCTCGTCGGCGTCGCGGCCGGGTTGAAGTCGAAGTCCGGCAAGGTCGCCTTCATTGGCGGCGTCGACGTGCCCTTGCTGCAGAAGTTCCAGGCCGGGTTCGACGCGGGCGTCAAGGCGGTCAAGCCTGATGCCCAGATCTCGGACAAGTACATCAGCGAGCCGCCGGACTTCAGCGGCTTCAACGACCCCGCTTCCGGCGAGAAGATGGCCAAGGGCATGTACGACTCGGGTGTTGACATCGTCTACGCGGCGGCGGGCGGTTCCGGCGCCGGCGTGTTCAAGGCGGCCAAGGCGGCCGGTCCCGGCCACTGGGGCATCGGCGTCGACTCGGACCAGTACAACGCGAAGTCCCTGGCCGACGTCAAGGACGTCATCCTCACCTCGATGGTCAAGAACGTCGACGTCGCCGTGTACGACTTCTTCGCGTCGGCTGTCAACGGTGCGCCGCTGACCGGCCAGCATGTCTACGACCTGAAGGTCGGCGGCGTCGGCTTCGCCACCTCGGGCGGTTTCGTCGACGACATTGCGTCGCAGCTCAACGATTGGAAGAACAAGATCATCTCCGGTGAGGTCAAGGTTCCGACCTCGATCGGCTGATCGCCCGAGCATCCGGTCCGGCCCTGGCGGGGTTCCGTCGGGGCCGGACCGCTATGCCATGAACACCGCTGTGTCATGAGAACGAAGCCTCGGTCGCGGTCCGACGCGCCGACCGCCCAGCACCGTGGCCAACACTGCGCGAACGCCGCGCAGACCTGCGAGAGTAGAGCCCATGTCGCAACCTGACTCGCGTGGCGTCGCTTCGGGCGCCGCTCCCACTGCCGGCGCGCCGGCCGTCGACACCGAAGTCCCGGCAGTCCGGTTGACCGGAATCACCAAACGTTTCCCCGGTGTCGTCGCGAATTCGGACATCACGTTCACCGTGCGTCGGGGGACGGTACACGCGCTCGTGGGCGAGAACGGTGCCGGCAAGTCGACCCTCATGAACACCCTGTACGGGATGCACAAACCCGACGAGGGCACCATCGAGGTCGATGGCCGGACAGTGGTCTTCGATTCGCCGGCCGACGCCATCGCAGTGGGCATCGGCATGGTTCACCAGCACTTCATGTTGGCGGACAACCTCACGGTGTGGGAGAACATCGTGCTGGGTAGCGAGCCGGCCGCGAAATCCGGCGTGCTCAAGGCGAGCGATGCGATCGCGACGATATCCGGCATCGCCCGTCGCTACGGCTTGGAGGTCGACCCGAAGAGTCTGGTTGAGCACCTCGGCGTCGGGGCGCGGCAGCGGGTCGAGATCCTCAAGGTGCTCTACCGCGGCGCCAGGACGCTCATCCTCGACGAGCCGACCGCGGTGCTGGTGCCGCAGGAGGTCGATGAACTCTTCGACAACCTGCGCGAGCTCAAGCGCGAGGGGCTCACCATCATCTTCATCTCGCACAAGCTCGACGAGGTGCGCGCGATCGCCGACGAGATCACCGTCATCCGACGCGGCACCACGGTCGGCACTGCCGATCCGAAGACCGTCACCAACCGTCAGCTCGCCGAGATGATGGTCGGGTCGGAACTACCGACGCCGGAAACGCGCGAGTCGACCGTGACCGATCGCGTCGTACTGGCGCTCGACGGCATCACGGCCGTCGACCAGGACGGTCGCGCCGTGCTCACCGACGTGTCGCTCACCATCCACGCGGGGGAGATCCTCGGCATCGCTGGCGTCGAGGGCAACGGTCAGGCCGAGTTGGTCGACGTGATCATGGGGATCCGGCCGGTGACATCCGGCAGTGTGTCGCTCAATGGCGCCAACGTCACAAAGGCGTCGACGCTCGCGCGGCGGGAGGCGGGCGTCGGGTTCATCCCGGAGGATCGCCACCGGCAGGGGTTGATCCTTTCCGGGACGCTGTGGGAGAACCGGATTCTCGGACACCAGACCAGGCGGCCGGCCTCGAACGGATGGTTGCTCACCCGCGGCGCGGCGCGCGCGGACACGCGACGCATGGTCAAAGAGTTCGATGTGCGCACACCTGGCATCGAGGTCAAAGCGTCGTCGTTATCGGGTGGCAACCAGCAGAAGTTCATCGTGGGTCGCGAGATGAGCGGAGACCCGAAGCTGCTGATCGCATCGCACCCGACGCGCGGGGTGGATGTCGGGGCGCAGGCGGCAATCTGGGAGCATCTTCGTGCCGCGCGCTCGAAAGGCCTTGCAGTCCTGTTGATCTCGGCCGACTTGGAGGAACTGATCGGCATGTCCGACACGATCACGGTGATCCTGCGCGGGCGTCTCGTCGGCCGGTACGATCCCAACACAGTGACCCCCGAACAACTCGGCTCGGCGATGACGGGTGCCGGTAGTAGCGATGGCGATGGTGGCGGGCCTCCCGTGCGAGGCCCCGGCGACGGTGCTTCCGGACCAGCCGACCAGCGCATACCCGAAGAGGCAGGTGCGTGATGGGCGAATCCCGGGTGCGCCGCATCCTGCTCGGCGCCGCGGCACCGGTCACGGCGTTGATCGGCGCCGCGATCATCATCGTGCTGCTACTGCTAGCCGCCGGGCACAATCCGTTGGCGGCCTTCGAGGCCATGGCCGGCTCGTACTCCGACCCGAGTGTCGTGATGGGGGCGATCAATCAGACGACGGTGTTCTACCTCTCGGCCGTCGCGGTCGCGGTCGGGTTCAAGATGAACCTCTTCAACATCGGCGTCGACGGTCAGTACCGGTTGGCCGCGATGATCGCCGCAGCGTTCGCCGGGGCGATGTTCATGTCGTCCCTGCCGGGGTTCGTCCGCGTCATCCTCACGCTGCTGATCGCGATGCTGGTCGGTGCGGTCTGGTCGGGCATCGCGGGCTGGCTGCGCGTGACTCGCGGTGTCTCCGAGGTCATCTCGACGATCATGCTCAACGCGATCGCGACCGCGCTGATCGCCTACCTGCTGACGAAGGGCCGGCTCGCGATCCAGCAGGGCAACAACGTCTCGACCCGGCCGATCACCGCCGGCGGGCAAGTTCCGAACTTCGACGTCGGCGCGGGAACACCCTTGTACAGCCTCATCCTGCTCGGCGCGCTCGTCGGCGTCGCGTACTGGTTCCTGTTGAATCGCACCGTGTTCGGCTTCTCCATCCGCGCCACCGGCATGTCCGAGACCGCCGCGATCGCCAGTGGTATCAGCGTGAAGAAGATGATGTTCTCGGCGATGTTGCTCTCCGGCGCCGTCGCCGGGCTGGTCGGCATGCCGGAACTCCTCAACGGCAGCGCCGGGAGCTACTCACTGAACTTCCAGACCGGGATCGGCTTCACCGGCATCGCGATCGCCCTTCTCGGCAGGAACCACCCCGTGGGCATCGTGTTCGCCGCGGCGCTGTGGTCGTTCCTGGCCTCGTCGTCCAACGCCCTGCAGTCCGTGCAGGTGCCCAAGGAGATGGTGGCCATCATGCAGGGCATCATCGTGCTGCTGGTCGTCATCGCCTACGAGATCGTCCGGCGCGCGGGTGTGGTCCTCGAACAACGTGATGTCGCAAGGCAACTCGCTGTGGCGGACACCACTGCCGAGACCACCGCGGCGGTGAACGCATGACGACGCTGGAAGCCTCGCCCGTACGGAGGCCCGCGGTCGCCGCGCCGCGGCGTCAGATGCCGGCGGTCGGCTGGCTCGCGATCATCGCGGTGGGCCTGGCGGTGGTCTCCGCGGTCCGGCTGTTCTCGGGTGCGACGAACCTCACCTCGGCGGGCGCGGTCGAGGCCGCCATCGCCGCAGCCGTGCCCATCGCCCTCGCCGGGCTGTCCGGGCTGTGGTCCGAGCGTGCGGGGGTGGTGAACATCGGCCTGGAAGGCATGATGATCCTCGGCACGTTCGGCGCCGGATGGGCCGGCTATCAGTGGGGCCCGTGGGCAGGTGTGTTCTTCGGGGTGGTGTGCGGCGCGCTCGGTGGCCTGCTGATGGGCGTCGCCGCGATCACGTTCGGCGTCGACCACATCATTGCCGGTGTGGCGGTGAACATCGTCGCACCGGGTATCACCCTGTTCCTGTCGGAGTTGTTGTTCACCAACGCTCCGGGCGGTGGGCAGCGGCAGTCGCCGCCGGTCGCGGACGTCTTCCGGATCACGATTCCCGGGCTAACGACCTGGCTCGGCACCATCGAATCGAAGAACTGGTTCTTCGTCTCGGATCTGGCCGGCATCATCCGCGGCATGACGACGCAACTGTCCGCGCTCAGCCTGCTGGCGGCGATCCTCATCGCGGTGAGCGGATTCGTGCTGTGGCGCACGCGGTTCGGCCTGCGGCTGCGGTCCTGCGGCGAGGCTCCGTATGCCGCGGAGTCCCTGGGTGTGAAGGTGATGCGGTACAAATACGCGGCGATGACGATATCCGGCGCCATGGCCGGCCTGGCCGGATCGTTCCTCGTGGTGGGGCTCAAATTCCAGGACGGCCAGACGCGAGGACTGGGCTTCATCGGCCTGGCGTCGATGATCTTCGGCAACTGGCGGCCGGGCGGGCTCGCCATGGGTGCGGCGCTGTTCGGCTACACCGACGGTGTGCGGCTGTACGACTCTGCCAACACCGCGATGCATGCGGTGGTGCTGCTGCTCGCGGTGGCGCTCGTCATCGTCGCCGCCCTGCAACTCAAGCAGGGTAATCGGCTGGTGGCGATGTCCGGGCTGATCATCGCGGCACTCGCAGCATGGTGGTATTTCTCCGTCGACCAGGTACCGCGGCAGCTCACCGTCGCCGCCCCGTACGCGATTACGTTGATTGTGATGGGCCTCGCATCGCAAAGGCTGCGAATGCCGAAGGCCGACGGCATGATCTACCGGAAGGGGGGATCGGTATGACGGCATCCCCGGCCGGACAGGTGCCGGACGCCGCGGCACGCGGCGCGAACAGCGTCATACCGTGGGATGTCTTGCGCGACACGGCGATCGAGGCGGCACGCAGCGCCTACTGCCCGTACTCGAAGCTCCAGGTGGGCGCGGCGGCGATCGTCGACGACGGTCGGATCATCACCGGATGCAACGTGGAGAACGCCTCGTACGGGCTCGGTCTGTGCGCGGAGTGCACGCTGGTGGGGCAGCTGCGGCTGTCCGGCGGTGGGCGGCTGGTGGCGCTGGCGTGCCGGTCCGGCAGCGGTGACCTGCTGATGCCGTGCGGCCGGTGCCGGCAGGTGATCTACGAGTTCGGCGGGGCGGACCTGCTCGTCGACACGCCGGAAGGCCCGCGGGACATGACATGGGTGCTCCCCGCCGCGTTCGGCCCGGAGCACCTGCCCGCCGGCGAGGGGCGCGGTTCAGGGCCTGGGTCCGCCGCCTGACGGCCGCCCGCACGGTACAGTCCCGCGTGGCGCGCGTGGGGCGACAAGGAGATGAGAACGGCAATGGCATTCGCTGCGGTCGACGTGATCAGGGCGAAACGGGACAAGCGCGAACTCACGGCGGAGCAGATTACGCAGATCATCGCCGGATACACCGCCGGAACCGTCGCCGAGGAGCAGATGTCGGCCCTGTTGATGGCGATCCTCTTGAACGGCATGTCTGCGGACGAGATCTCCCAGTGGACGAGCGCCATGATCGCGTCCGGCGATCGGATGGATCTGAAGGGTCTGCCCAAGCCCACGGTCGACAAGCACTCGACCGGCGGTGTCGGCGACAAGATCTCGCTCCCGCTGGCCCCGCTGGTCGCGGCGTGCGGTGCCGCCGTGCCGCAGCTATCCGGTCGGGGGCTCGGGCACACCGGCGGCACGTTGGACAAGATGGAGTCGATTCCGGGCTGGAGGGCCACGCTGTCGCCGGAGGAGATGCTGGCGCAGCTCCGTGACATCGGCGTCGTGATCTGCGCGGCGTCCGACGATCTCGCGCCCGCGGACCGCAAGCTGTACGCGCTGCGCGATGTGACCGGAACGGTCGAGTCCATCCCGATGATCGCCGCCTCCATCATGAGCAAGAAGATCGCCGAGGGCACCGCCTCGCTGGTGCTGGACGTGAAGGTCGGTTCGGGCGCGTTCATGAAGGACGCCACCTCCGCGGCGCATCTCGCGCGCACCATGGTGCGGCTCGGCACCGACGCCGGCGTCAAGACGTCGGCGCTGCTCACGGACATGTCCGAACCGCTCGGTCTGGCCGTCGGCAACGCGATCGAGGTCGCGGAGGCCGTGGACGTGCTGGCCGGCGGTGGCCCGGCCGATGTCGTCGAGCTGACGATCGCGTTGGCGCGGGAGATGGTCGACCTGGCCGGGCTTTCGGTGGATCCGGCCGATGTGCTGGCGTCCGGTGCGGCGATGGATTCGTGGCGGGCGATGGTCGCGGCCCAGGGCGGCGATCCGGATGCCGTGTTGCCCCGGCCGCTGGAGGTGGAGATCGTCACCGCGCCCGCGACCGGCGTGATCTCGAAGATGGATGCGCTGGCGGTGGGGATGGCCGCGTGGCGGCTCGGCGCCGGGCGCGCCCGCAAGGAGGACACGGTGCAGGCCGCCGCCGGTGTGCTGTGTCTCGCGAAGCCCGGCGACGAGATCACCGAGGGCGCACCGCTTTTCGAATTGCACACCGATACCGCGGATCGCATCCCCGCAGCCGCGGCCGAGCTTGCCGCAGCCGTGGAAGTGGTACCCGCGGGTCGCCCGGTGCCGAGGCGAGCGATTGTGATGAACACGATCCGCGGATGACGCCGCTCGCGCCGCAGCCGCGGTGACGCATGTGTTGGATACGGTGGGGACCATGGCCGCACCGCTCACCCTTGACACCATCCGGAGCGCGCCGAAGGCGCTGCTGCACGACCACTTGGACGGCGGCCTGCGCCCTGCGACGATCATCGACCTCGCGCGGCAGTGCGGCTACACGCGGCTGCCGACGACCGACGTCGCGGAGCTCGGCCGGTGGTTCGTGGATGCGGCCGATTCCGGCTCGCTCGAGCGTTATCTGGAAACGTTCGCGCACACGCTCGCGGTGATGCAGACCCGCGAAGGCCTGGTGCGCGTCGCGTCCGAATGTGCTCAGGATCTGGCGGCCGACGGCGTGGTCTACGCGGAGGTCCGGTTCGCACCGGAACAGCACCTTGAGCGCGGGCTCACGCTGCGCGAGGTCGTCCAGGCCGTTCTGGACGGATTCGCCGAAGGCTCGCGGCTGGCTGCCGGCGCCGGCCGTGGCATCAGGGTGCGCGCGCTGCTCACCGCCATGCGGCAGGCGGCGCGGTCCCGGGAGATCGCGGAGTTGGTGGTCGCGTTCCGCGGCCGGGAGGTCGCGGGGGTCGACATCGCCGGCGCCGAAGCCGGGTTCCCGCCGAGCCGGCACCTGGACGCCTTCGTGCACCTGCAACGCGAGTACGAGCATTTCACGATCCATGCCGGCGCAGGGGTCGGGTTGCCGTCGATCTGGGAGGCGATCCAGTGGTGCGGGGCCGAACGCCTCGGCCACGGAGTGCGCATCGTCGACGACATCACGGTGGCCGACGACGGCACGGTGACGCTTGGCCGGCTCGCCGGATACATCCGCGACCGCCGCATCCCGCTGGAGATCGCGCCGACGTCGAATGTGCAGACCGGCGCGGCGGTATCGATTGCGAAGCACCCCATCGGGCTGCTCACGGCGCTGAAGTTCCGGGTGACGGTGAACACGGACAACCGGCTGATGTCGGGGGTATCGATGACGAGCGAGATGGCAGCGCTCGTCGAGGCTTTCGGCTACGACTGGGCGCGGCTGCAATGGTTCACCATCAACGCGATGAAGTCGGCGTTCCTACCGTTCGACGAACGGCTGGCGATCATCGAGAACATCATCAAACCGGGATACGCCAGGTTGATGGCCTGACGCATCAAGAGGCGCCGTCAAGGTGCGCGCCGCCCGGTGGGCCGCGCCGGCGCTACTTCCAGTCGACCGCGGCGCTGAATGTCTTGACCAGAGCCTGCCACGCCGCGACCTCGTCGTCGAACGGTGGAGAAGGGGGCAGCCGGTCGGGATCGGGTTGCGTCGCGGCCCGCACGAGGTTGCCGAGCGGAGTCGCCGTGGACAGCGCCTCGGACACCTCGTCGTCGCCGCGCACGGCCGCACTGTCGGTGAGCAACTCCACCGCCAGGCCCAGTTGCGTCGCGTCGACGGCCTGCGGGCCGTCGAGGAGCTGGTCTGCCAGCCCGTCCAGGACGTAGGTGTTCTCCGGGCCGGCTATCACCGAGGCCTCACCGCCGGCAACCGCCTCCCTGATCGTCGTCCAGGCATCCAGCCGACTGAGCGCGTTCTCCGCCGTCGCGTCGGACAAGTACTCCTCGAGCGCGGACGGTGACGGGTACAGCTGGATGCGCCCGCCGATGGAGAGGAAGACCGCCGCGTCGTCCAGGTAGCAGCGCAGCGTCCACCCCGTGCGTTCGTCGCAGGTGATCGACACGCAGTCGATGCCGACCTCGTCCCAGAACCGGAGATCCGCGTCGCGCTCCTCGCCCTCGACCGCGGCGCCCGCAGCGGTACCGGATCGATCGTCGGTCGTCTCGACGGCGTGCTCCGCTTCGCCGACGGCGTCGATCTCGGCCTGCGCGGCTGCGGCTGCGTCGGGATCGACGTCCGGGGTGACGACCAGCGCGTCCAGCGCCTCGATCACCTCATCCCACCGCGCGGCGACCACTGACCCGACCTCGTGCCAGAGCTTCTTGCCAGCGCGGCCGATGAAGGCGGTCGGACCCTGCGCGGCCAGGGCGAAACCGGCCGACTCGGCCAGCACCTCATCGATCACCGCCAGATCGCAGACATCGGCGAGCGAGTGCAGGATCGCGACGGTGTCGGACAGCTCGGCGAGCGACCATACATCGGGCGGCGCGGAGACCAGTTCGGGCACGCCGACGATGTCGAACCGGTGGTCGTCGTCGGGTTCGAGCTCGTCGGCCAGTGATCGCCGGGCGACGTCCCACGCGGGGTGATCGAGCAGATCATGTTCCGCGTCGGAGCGGATGAACGCCGCCAGGTGCGCCGCATCCGGCAGCACGTAAAGGTTCTCGCCGTGCCCGAGGAACGCCTCCCACTCCTCGCCGTCCTCGGTCCACCGCGGCGCCCACAGCGTGACACCGTCGCCCTGGGTCAGGCTCAGCTGGATCGGGATGATGTCGGCTGGCACGGTGTCGTCCTCTCGGGTCTCCGGCGGGGGCCGGTGCAGTGCCGGCGGGGGCCGGTGTGGTGCCGGCCCAGTCGACGCGCCGGTCCGGTCACGAGCCTAGCGGGGCGGACGGGGCGCGCGCACTGCGGTCGCGCTGTTGTCGTGCGGCGGTGCTGAGCCGCTGCACCCCGGAACATCGTCATACCCGCGACCGGAATCTACGGGTGGCGACGTGGACGAGGACCGCGAGACCGAACGTCGCGGGGATCCACATCAGCAGCCCCAATCGCTCGGCCTCCTGCGGGAGCGGATGCGCGGCGACCTGCGCGGCGCCGGCCGCGAACAGCGCCAGCGCCGGCCATAGCAGGTCCCGCCGCCACCGAACGAGCGCCGCGGCGCCGATCAGCGCGCACGCCAGCACGGCCCAGGACGCCGACGGTGTCGCGAGCCAGGCGGGCCAGAAGTGGACGTTCGCCGCGGCGAGCCGCCACCACGGGTCGGGCACCAGCGGGTCGGCGAAGTGGTTGGTGAACGTGTCCTGCAAGGTGACCGCGGCGCCGGGCAGGCCCAGCACCGGCATCGCCAGCATGGTGAGCGCCGTGGCCCCCGCGCAGACGCCCGCAAGGGTGAACATCGCTCTCCGGCGGGCGCGCGCCGCCCAGAGTCCGAGCGCGACGCACGCGGCGGCCATCGCCGCCGAGATCAGCAGCAGGCTGGAGAATCGGACGAAGCCGAGCGCGAGCCAGGACGCCGCCATGACGGCGATCCCGGCGCGGGCCCGGCCGCGGAGGGCGAGCACCACTCCCGCTACGGCGCCGAGAACGCACAGGTCGACGAGTCCTTCGCCGAGCCCCTGCAGCGCCCACCAGCCGAGTGGGCTCACCAGGTAGACGACCTGCCCGGCGCCGGCCGCGAGCGCTGATAGGCCGGCGAGACGTAGTACGGCGTAGGCGACCAGCCCGCCGGCGGCGGCCAGCGCGAACCCGAGGACCCGCATGCCGTCGATCACGCCCCATGCGGCGACGAACGGCGCGAGGAGAACCGGATATCCCGGCCGGGTGGTGAAGATCGACTGGTACCGCGGGTCGAGTGTGGTGAGATCTCCTGCGGCGCCGTACTTCTCGAGGCACGCGGTGACCCTCTGCGCCCGCTCGGCGGGAGAGCTGTCGATCGGGACCCAGGTATCCGCGCGGAAGGCTTGATCGGCGCGCGACTCGCAGAAGGCGTGCAGCGCGGTCATGTGCGCGTCGCCGGGGCTGGCACCCAGGATCTTCTCGGCCTGTTTCGCGTACCGGTAGGAGTCCGGGAACAGGGCCCAGCCGGAACCGAGCAGCGGCTGCAGTATCAGGAAGGCCACGGTGACCAGGATCGGCAGGGCCCACCACTGGAGCCACTGACGCGGTCGCGCAGGCTGCTCGCCGGCCATCGGCCCGCCCTTGCGCGTGGCCCCCTCGCCGTCGGGGCCGGCGTCGACGGCCCTCACCCGTCCCGGCGCCCGGTGGTATCCGCCCGGGACGCGTTCGGATCCCCCCGGAACGCGGCGAGGTCCGCCCGGGCGATGGCCGTCATCTCCGCGCGCGAGATCACCTTGATGCGCTCCCGCGGCAGGCTCGCGCCGGCGGCGGTCGCGGCCCTGCCGAGCGAGCGCTCGTGGGCGTCGAGGCGATCCCACCCGGTGAAGTCGGTGAGTTCGAGGCCCTTCGCGGCCAGATGGTCGAGCACGGCCTGCCGGTCCCGTTGCGGGGCTCGACGCAGGCGGGGAGCGTCGGCGAGCAGGTTCGCGACGGTCTCCGCCGCATCCGATTTCGTCGACCCGATCAGGCCCACCGGTCCGCGCTTGACCCATCCGGTGGCGTAGAGGCCGGGTACCCGCTGCCCGCCCTCGAGAACCCGCCCGGCGACGTTCGGCAGCACGTTAGCGGCGGCGTCCCACGGCAGCCCGTCGATGGGCTCGGACCGGTAGCCGACCGCGCGGTACACCGCCTGCACCTCCCAGTCGGTGAACTCGCCCGTCCCGTGGGCGGTGCCGTCGCCGCTGAGCTCCTGCCGTTCGGTCCGCAGGCCGGTCACCTGGCCCTCGCCCAGCACGGCCACCGGGTTCTGCAGGAAGTGAATGTGGATGCGGCGATGCGGCCCGGGCGCCGGCTCCCGCAGCGCCCACTCGGAGAGCACGTCGACCACCATCCGCAGCGACTTGGAGCCCTTGAGCGCCTTCTCCGAGGCCTCGTCGAACTCCATGCCGGCGGGATCGACCACGGCTTGCACGTTGGGCGAGCGATCGATATCGCGCAACTCGACCGGCGTGAACTTCGCCTGCGCAGGCCCGCGGCGGGCGAACATGTGCACGTCGGTAACGGCCGACTTCTTGAGCGCCGCATGCACGTGCGGCGGGATCTCCGTGTACAGCAGCTCGTCGCCGGTCCGCGCCAGGATGCGGGAGACGTCCAGCGCGACGTTGCCCACGCCGATCACGGCGACCGAGGACGCGCCGGTCAAGTCCCAGGCCTGCTTCCGGTCCGGGTGGGCGTCGTAGAACGACACGAACTCGGCGGCACCGTGCGAACCGACCAGGTCTATTCCAGGGAGATCGACGTGACGGTCGCGCTCGGCCCCGGTGGCCACGATGATCGCGTCGAAGAACTCGCGCAGCTCGTCGACGCCGACGTCGACCCCGACGTGGACATTGCCGTGGAAGGTGATGCGCGGGTTGGACATCACATGGTGCAGCGAGTTGATGATGCCCTTGATCCGCGGGTGGTCGGGCGCGACGCCGTACCGGATCAGGCCGTAGGGCGTCGGCAGCCGGTCGAAGATGTCGACGGTCGCCTGAGGGTCGGACTTGCACAGGATGTCTGCGGCATAGATGCCTGCCGGGCCGGCGCCGACCACCGCCACGCGCAGCGGCAGGGGTTCGGGCATCGCCGTCGGCTCCTTCGGCACATCCGTCGGCATCTGTCGGGCCATCTCCTTTATCTTCCCGCCCCTGCGGTGACGTGCGCGGCGCTGGCCGCCGACCGGCGCCGGGTCGACGCGTGGTGCGCCGCGGGAGCGGCAGCCGTTTCAAGGTTACCGGTCACGTCGCGCTCCGATCCGCACAGCCAGCGGTTATCGTCGGTGTGGCCAATGGTGACCGCGTGACTGGAGTGACTCCAGACCACTTCCGGATAACGCGGGCGAAGCGACCACGGCCGTGCACGATCAGGGGAGAGGCATATGACGGCACAGGGGAGCGGGGGCGTGTCCGCCGCGACTGCCGCACGACGCGACAGACGCGCGCCGGGTCGAGCTCGCGGCCGAGTAACGAGTATGACGATGTTCGTGGCTGCGGCCGTCCTGGTCTCCGGCTGCTCCGTTCTGGGCCTGGACACCGCGGGACCCGCGGATCCCACCGTCACCACCTCCGCCGCGTCGGTCGCCCGCCCGGCGACGACCGCGGGAGCGATCACCGTGCCCACTATCCCCACCGGAACGACTACCGTGGCGCCCACCGCCACCCCATCGGAGTCGCTGGTGACCACCTCGGCGCCGCCGACCACGTCTGCGGCTCCACTCACCGCACCGACCACCACCCGCACGCTCACCTTCACGAGTCTCGCCCCGGTCACCGCGCCCACCGTCTCGGCGCCGACCGCCGTGGCGTCGCCCCCGCCGGAGTGCTATACGAAGGGCACCTGCGGATCGCAGTCCTGGGCACCGGTCGGGGGAGGAAAGATCGAGATCGTGATCACCCCGGGGCGGGCGTCGGTCGCCGCGGTGCTCACCGTGCCCGGCCACCCGGCGACGGGGCTCACGATCCCGTGGGTCGATACCCCCGCGGTGACCTGCGCCGGTTCGTACTGCCTGGTGCAGGGCAGCAACTACAACCTGTACTTCGGCACCTTGATCAAGGTCGGCGCCGGCACGCTGACAGCGGTGCCCGGAACGCCCTCCTCGACGACCAGGATGCAGCTTTTGGCGAACGGGCCGCTGCTCGTCGCGGGCACCTACCGGTTCGACAGCTACGGTGTCTTCCCTTCCGATTCCCCCGTGTCGAGCCGCACCTGGGCGATCTCCGGTGGTCAGCTCGTCTCCACCGGATGCGGCGTGCCGCACCTGTATGCGACGCCGCCGGCCGCGACCTCGGCGCAGCACGGGCCGTGCTCGGGCACCCCGGTGATCGCCGGCTACAGCGGATCGTCCGGGAACACGATGGTCCAACTCGGCGGGTTCGTGACGCCGTCCGGCAATATCGCGTGTTCGCTGCTACCCGGTGACGACCTGGTTTGCACGGCGAAGAAGTACTCCTTCAAGGTGCCCACCTGCACCCAGTCGGAGGCGGAGGTCCCGGTCGCGCTGCGCGGGTTGCGGGTGTCCGTCGTACGGTCCGGCCGGGTGAGCTACGACGGCTGCCTCGGGTACACGCTGATCGGCAGCCCACAGACGAAGATCTCCTATCGCCGGCTCGCCGTCGGCCGCGGGTTCGTGTGTGAGGTGCTCCAGGACGGCGTGACGTGCACGGGTCCGTCCGGCCACGGCTTCTCGCTATCGCGGGCGTCGCTGACCACCCACTGAACCCGGCGGTTCCGCCGGGCCGTTCGCGCTTTTTGTGGAAAGGGCTATCCATTTAGATGCCACTCAGCTGGCTGGCAGTGTCGGGGGGCTCGAGTCATCGGGCTTGTCTCCAAGGGCGCCCAGTTGGTGCAATGTCGAGCGTTCCCGGCTGGGATCGTGACCCAGCGACGCCTGCTGGCCGGACCGCTTTCGGCTGCGAGGCGCGAACGAGAC
>JAFIHI010000078.1 GCA_017848755.1 Nakamurella sp.
CGGAGACGGTGCCATTGGTGCTGCTGTCGTACGACGCCGATCTTCCGGAGGACGCGGCACAGTTCGCCGACCCTGCCGCCCACACGATCCTGGTGACGACGCTTGCGGTGGCCGACCGCGCTCGGGAGTTCGCCGATCGGGTGCCCGCTCAGGTCGACGTGCGCGCCTTCGGCGAGACGGCAGTGGACCTCACCGCGATGATGCGGATGCTGCGGAGCGAATTCGGTATCAGGCGGCTGCTGTGCGAGGGCGGGCCGAGGGTCTATGCTTCCCTGCTGGCGGCGCACCTCGTCGATGACGAGTTCTTGACCCTGTCACCCATCGTGCTCGGTGCCACCTCGGCGGCGCTCCGGCCGAGCCTGGTGGAGGGCATCGCGTTCGGGCCGGATACCGCACCCGTCTCACACCTGTTGACGGTGGCCCGCAGCGGCGATTTCCTGTTCCTGCGGTCGCGTTACACGGCGGCATCAAAACCACCGTCGAATACCTAAAACAGCGGAACGTAGCAGCTCTCGTCAAAGCCGTCCGCAACGACAGCGCCATCCTCGGCGCCGCGTGCGGCTCCGTGTGCCGTTATGCCGGGATGCGGAACATCTTCTCTGTGTCGGTGACATCCGACAGGAGCCGGGCACCGGATGCCTCTACGGCGATCATGTCCTTGATCTGCATGCCGAAGCCGTGCCCCGTCCGATAGACCAACGGCTCCATCCCCAGCACCATGCCGTCTTGGACAACATGATCCGAATAGGGACCGAAGTACGGCGGCTCATGAAGATTGACGCCGATGGAGTGCGCGACGAACGAGATCGCCGGCATTTTGAGCGCATTGAACGTTTTCTGGTAGGTCTCGTAGACCTGCCGGCTGCTCGCGCCGGGCCGGATGGCATCGAAGACAGCGCGCTTGCACTCGACGAGGTTCGCGTAGATCCGCTCGGCGATGGGCGAGGGGTCGCCGACGACCGCGGTGCGGCAGACGCCGGCGTGATACCCATCGATGACGGAGAAGATCTCGACCCGGCAGACATCCCCGGGCGCGAGTCTGCGCGTGGTCGGGCCGACGTTCGGCAGCTGGCTTCGTTCGCCCGTGGCGACGATCATCAGCTTGAACTGCTGAGCGCCCTGCTCATACACACTTCGCGTGAGCGCGGCCGCGATGTCCATTTCGCTGCTGCCGGCGGCGACGGACTCGTAGGCGGTGCGGATCGCCGTATCGGAGATGCGGGCAAGCCGCTCCAGGAGGAGCAGCTCGTCGGCGGACTTGACCTGCCTTGCGGCGACGAGCATGTCGTCCGCGGCGTGGAGCTGAAGACCCGGCAGTGCCGCGCGAAGCAGCTCATAGTCGGCGGCGGGCAGGTAATTCATCTCGATCGCGATGCGCGCCGACGCCAGGCCCCAGTCACGCAACAGTTCGACGAAGACGTCGATGGGCCGATCGACGAATTCGCGCCACACACGCACCTCGGTGTCGCCGGACGAGGCGCGAACGGTCGTCTCCTCCATATCGATGCAGACGATCGCTTCACGGCCGTCGGCGGTGATCAGCGTCATGGCATGCCGCCAGCGCATGAGGGACTGCGACGGGATGACGAACCCCGCCGTGTAGGCGACGTTCTCGGGCGACATGCACACGAGCGCGTCCAGGCCGTCACGGTCGAGCCGTTGTCGAAGACGATTCGTCACATCAGGTCTCATCGGAACTCTCCACTTACTCGTCATACGTCCGGCGACGGAAGCGACCGCAACGGACGCCCGGGCCGCGCAGCGAAGAAGCCCACTGCGCGGCCCGGCCGATCGTCACTTCTGGCCGAACGACATGTCGTAGGCCTTGGTTTCGTCGAAATCGGGCTTGAGCAGTCCGATGTCGACGAGCTGCTGCTTGAGTTCCTTGAACCGCTCCGGCGACATGATGCCGTAGTTCGGCGCGACACGCAGCTCAGGGCGTCCCTTGCCGACCTTGATGCTGTAGTCGAATGCTGCCGGATCCCCATCCGGATTGACCTTCATGATCAAGTCCTTGGTCTTCGTCGGGTCCGCGAGCATCTTCGCCCAACCCTCGTTCGACGCCTGCACCACCGCGCGCACCAGATCCGGCTTCTCCTGGGCCAGCTTCTTCGTGGTGAAGAGCATCGTCAGGTCGGACTTGTACCCGGCGTCCTTACCGACCTCCAGGTAGCCGACATCCTTCATGCCCATCTTGTCGATCTCGTACGGCTCCTGGGTGATGAAGCACTGCAGGACCAGGTTCGGGTCCTTCTGGAAGTTCGCCAACGAACCGATATTGATCTCGTTGACCTTGTCCAGCTTGTACTTCCACTTGATGAAGTCCCAGTACGGGCTGGGCACGCGGGACACCGTTTTGCCGTTCAGATCGGCGAAGCTCTTGATGCCCGTGCTCTTGTGGTACGCGAGGCATTGGATGTTCTGTGCTTCGCCGGTGGCCACCGCGACGATAGGCAGCCCGTTGGAGACGGCCACCATGATCTCGTCCGCATTGCCGACGCCGAAGTCCGCCTGGCCGGCCACCACCTGCGGAATCGTCTGGATTCCGGGACCGCCCTGCTTCACTTCGAGGTCGACGCCGCGCGCCGCGGCAAGGCCCTCGGCCTGGGCCGCCCAGTAGCCGCCTTGCGACGACTCCGCGAACCAGTTGGTCAGGATCGTCGCATGCCCGAGGTTCGGCACCGCCGTGCCGGAGCTCTCCGAGGAACCGGAGCCGTTTGAACTTGCCGGCGGCTGTTCGCCGGAACTGGTGGAGCCCTGCGAACTACTGGTCTCCGGCGCCGACGATGACTGGGACGCAGATCCGCCACCACTCGATCCACATGCCGCGAGCACCATGCCGCACGTGGCGAAAATGGCGACGCCCGCGATCAGCCTTCTCTTCACTTCCCTACCTCCTAGTTGGTACGGACTTGTTGGCGTGACGCTCGCGCGTCGTACTTCAGTAGGTGACGCCGGGGCGTCGTACTACCACAGCAGTGCTTGTCGGCCGCGTTTGATCGGCCATACCCACCGGCCGTATCTGCCGGCACCGTACGGGCGGCCTCGTCAGCCACCGTCCTTCATCGCGGATTCGTGCCAGGACCGGATGAGTAGGTTGCCCACCCAGCTGACGATGATGAAGAATGCGAAGCCCAGCAGCGTCGCCGCGAGCACCTCAGCGAACAGCAGGTTCGTCTGCATACGCATCTGCGAGAAGATCACCTTCACGCCGAGGCCGCCCTGTTCGCCGCCCGAGCCGATGATGAACTCGCCGACGATGGCGCCGATCACGGACAGGCCGGCCGAGATGCGCAGACCCGCGAACGTTGCGGGTAGCGCACTCGGGAACCGGAGTTTGAGGAACTCGGTGAGCTTGTTCGCGCGGTGCATTCGGAAGAGATCGAGCTGATTCCGATCGGTGCTGTTCAGGCCCAACAGCGTGTTGTTGAGGATCGGGAACAGTGCGATGATGAACGCGATCACGATGACCGAGTTCTGGTTGTAGCCGAACCACAACACGATGACGGGCGCGACGGCGACGATCGGTACGGTCTGCAGCAGCACTGCATACGGGTAGAAACTTCGCTCCAGCGCCTTGCTCAGCGACATGACTACTGCGCAGATGATTCCGATGACGATGGCCAGGCCGAAGCCGATCGCGGATTCCTTCGTCGTGATCCACAATCCGCCCAGGATCAGATCACGATCATCGACCATCGACTGCAGGACGGCCAGGGGCCGGGGTAGCAGGTAGTTCGCATCACCGTAGATCGTCGCCGAAAGCAACCACCACAAGGTAATGAACAGGACGAAGATCAGGATCGGCGGACCGGCATTCTTGAGCAGACGCCGAGGGCGACTGCCGTCCGGATGCTGCGGCTTCGCATACACCCGGGTACCGGACTTCTGGACCACTGACGATGTCGGATCTGGCGTCTTGACCGATGGGGCACTCATCGCGCAGCCTCCCGCAGACAGTCCGAGACTTCTTGGGCCAACTTGGCGAAAGCCGGGTCGGACGGCAGATTGTCCGCGCGCGGATAGTCGAACGGGATCTCGAAGATGTGCTGGATCCGACCGGGCCGCGCCGACATGACCACCACCCGATGCGACAGGAACACCGCTTCGTAGAGGTTGTGCGTGACGAACACCGCCGTGAACCCCCGCGCTCCCCAGATACGCAGCAGCTCTCGCTGCATGGTCTCGCGGGTGATCTCGTCCAATGCGGAGAACGGTTCGTCCATCAGGAACAACTCGGGCTCC
>JAFIHI010000079.1 GCA_017848755.1 Nakamurella sp.
CCAGTCGTCTTCATCACGATCACGAACAATTCCGGTGGGGGGCAACCGGTTTCGCTCGCGAACCTGCGCGAGGTGCGCGCCGTGTGCGATAGGTACGGCAAGATGCTCTTCCTCGACGCGTGCCGGTTCGCGGAGAACGCTTGGTTCATCCACGAACGCGAGGACGGCTACGGCGAGACGGATGTCGAAGACATCGTGCGCGAGATGTCAAGCCTCGCAGACGGTATGACGATGTCCGCGAAAAAGGACCCGATGGGAAACATCGGCGGCTGGCTTGCTCTGAACGACGACGAACTCGCCCAGCAGTGCCGGAACCTGGTGATCCTCACCGAGGGATTCCCGACCTACGGCGGGCTCGCCGGCCGCGATCTGGAGGCGTTGGCGCAGGGTCTGAAAGAGGTGGTGCACCACGACTATCTGCGCTACCGGATCACCTCGACGGCCTATCTCGGCAAGGCGCTGACCGAACGCGGGATCCCGGTGCTGCAGCCGTACGGCGGGCACGCGATCTACCTGGACGCACGCGCGTGGTTGTCCCATCTCGATCCGCTGCAGTACCCGGGGCAGGCGCTGGCCGTGGCACTGTACGAGTTCGGCGGTATCCGGTCCTGCGAGATCGGCACGGTGATGTTCGGCCGGCATCCCGACGGAACGGAGACGGCGGCGCCGATGGACCTGGTGCGGCTCGCCATCCCGCGTCGCACCTACACGCAGAGCCACATCGATTACGTCATCGAGGTGTGCGAGAAGGTGGCTGAGGCGGTGCCCAGCCTGCCGGGGTACCGAATCTGCTACGAGCCGCCGGCGCTGCGGCATTTCACGGCGCGGTTCGAGCAGATCTGACGTTCGGCGGACCCGGCCGCGGCTGGCGCGGCCGGGCCACTACTCATGAACCAGGGCGGGGCGGCTCCATGACGAACGGTCACGCGGTCAGCGCGGCTGCATGACGAAACGGTTGCCGACGACGCTGCGGCTCGCCGTATCTCGCGTGAGATCCGCGAAGGCAACGGTGAAGTCGCTGCCGGATGCGACGGTGAAGGTGACCGGCGCCGGGCGCGCGACGTCGCCCGGACCGGAAATCAGTGTCGCGCAATAGTTTCCGGGCATCAGCGACACCGGGAATCGGCCCTCGATGGTCGTCACGGCACTGGCAATCATGCTCTCGCACTGCGAATCGCGGATCTCCACCGTCATACCGGAGGCCGCAAGGGCGCCGAACGACGCGGCAATCGTGCCGTGCGCGAGCTGCGGCGCAGCGGGCACCACGGCCGGCTTCTCCACGGGTCGGATGGCCTGCGGTGCGGCGATGGTCTTCCTGACCGTGGGCTTTGCGGTCGGTCTGGGTGCCGGCTTCGCGGCAGGTTTCGGCGCCGGCTTGGCGGCAGGCTTCGGGGCGGGCTTGGCAGCGGGCTTCGCGTCGGCCTTGGCCGCTGGCTTGGCAGGCGCCGCACCCTGGATCAGATCGGTGAACTCCATCGTGTTGAACGCGACGGTGCCGTCCGAGACAGTCCCCATGCCGATGTAGCGGTACTTGCTGCTCAGGATGTTCGCCCGGTGCCCCGGCGAGTTCATGTAGGCATCGAAGACCTGCTTCGCGGTGGCGCTTGCCGTGAACTTCGCGACGTTCTCGCCCCAGGCGGTCCGATTCGCCGCGCCGTACCTGGTCACCTGCTGGAACGCGTTCGGGTTGTGCTGCAGCTTGCCGCCGGTGGCGCCATTCGACATCTGTTGCGACCACCACACCGACAGGGTGGTGAGTCCGCCGGCCTCCTTCAGCGCGGGCCGGCCGTTCGCTGCGCGGGCCGCGTTGATATAGGAGACCATCTGCGCGTCGAAGCTGGCGAGCCGAGTGGCCTCCGGCCGAACGGCGGCCTGCGTGGCTGCCGCGGCGCTGGGCGCCAGGGCGACGGACCCGAGGATCAGGCCGACGCTCGCGGCGAAAGTGATTACGAACCGTAACCAAGCGGGCCGATGTGTATCGGTGGGCCTGCTGGATGCGCGGACGTGTCGATGCATATCTGTCCCCCCAGAAATCTCCCGGCGGGTCCCCCTCCCCAGAGGAACCCCGCCTCGGCGACCACAAGCAGTCGCTGCGCTGTTACGTACTGTATCGGAGGATGACGGACCGTGTTGATAGCCCGGTCAGGTGAATCTTGAGCGGGGGAAGAGTGCCTCATTTGCCGCGAACACGTCGCATGTGTCGGATGTCGCTGCGCGCCGTCACCGGCACCGCGGCGTTCATCCGATCGGCTCGGCATGGCGCCGTCACATGCGCCCCTGCCATTACGGAGAGTAGCCGTCAATCGATCACGTGGTCGCGGTGCGGCATGTTGCGTCTCGGTCCGCGAGCTGCTGCAGGGCGCTGCGACAGATCTCGGCGAACGCGTCCAGGAGTTCGGGGCCGAGCGGGTCGAACAGAATCGCGCGGACGGTTCGCGCGTGGTCCGGGGCCGCCTCGGCCAATTTCCGGTGACCCGCCTCGGTCAGCACCGCGATCTGGCCGCGCCCGTCGCCCGGTGCGGGCCTTCGCTCCACCCATCCGGCTTCTTGCAGTCGATCGACGGCGTGCGACATCCGAGAAGGCGAGGCCCACGCGGCCGCCGCCAGGTCCGACATCCGCAGGGCCCGACCCGGCGCCTCGGACAGCATGGCCAAAACCTGGTAGTAGGTGTGCGGGATCCCCGCGTCGCGCCGCAATTCGCGGTCCAGGTGTTCGGTCAAGGTGCCGGACAGCTCCAGAAAGCTCCGCCACACCTGCTGTTCCCGGTCCGACAGCCACGGTTCGTCGCGCGTGGTCGGCTCTGCGGCGGCCACGCGATCCGGCGCGTTCCCGAGCGTGCCCCCGGAATGGCCCGCGGGGTCGCGCGCGGAACCGCCCCGTTGGGTCCCGCGCCATCGAGACGGGTCTGGCTTCGCGAACATCGTCATCTCCGTCTTATCACCGCGGTCGCAACCGGCGGCCGACCCGGGGCAAGATAGTTGAACATTCACATAATAGGCGTACCGTGGGTTCAGCGTCGAGGTGGAAAGGTGCGCGATGGATCAGAACTCAGCCCATGTGGACCCGCGTGTGGACACGGCGCAAGGGGACGTGCACGACGTGGCGGATCGCATGCCGGTGCTCTACCTCTCGCACGGCGCCCCGCCCCTCGCGGACGACCACCTGTGGACGGGGCAGCTGGCACGCTGGGGCGCCGAATTGCCGAAACCCCGCTCCATCCTGGTGGTCTCGGCGCATTGGGAGGCCGCACCGGTCACCATCGGCGCGACCGAGCGGGTGCCGCTCACTTACGACTTCTGGGGTTTCCCCGAGCACTACTACCAGGTCCGCTACGACGCACCTGGCGCGCCCGAGCTCGCGGATCGGGTCCGCGCGCTGGTCGCCACGCCGGGCCAGCACGTCCACCAGGACCCCGCCCGCGGACTCGACCACGGGGCGTACGTGCCGCTCGTCGAGATGTACCCCAACGCCGACATTCCGGTGCTCCAGGTCTCCATGCCGTCGCTGGATCCGCAGCGGCTCTTCCGGCTCGGCCGCGGCCTGGCGCCGCTCCGCGACGAGGGCGTGCTGATCATCGGGTCCGGTTTCACCACCCACAACCTGCGCGAGGCACGCTTCGGCGACACCACCGGATCCGCCCCTACCTGGAGCAAGGAGTTCGACGACTGGGCCAAGCGCACGGTCGAGGACGGCGACATCGACGCCGTGCTGGATTTCGAGAACACCGCTCCCGCAGCGCATCTCGCCCATCCGCGGACGGAACACTTCGCCCCGCTCTTCGTCGCCCTGGGCGCGACTGCCGACACGGGTGTGGCTGCGAACAGCGTCATCGACGGTTTCTGGTACGGGCTGGCGAAGCGTTCGTTCCAGTTCAACTGACCGGCGGCACCGGCGTCGTCGCCCGGTCGCCGGCGAACCTGCGAGGATGACGACGTGACCGCGCCGCGCCCTGCATCTTCCGCCGAACTCGCGGCGATGGCCCGTGCCTGCGAGCTCGCGGCGCGGGGCGTCGGCACCGCGTTGCCGAACCCGGTGGTCGGCTGCGTGCTGCTGGCGCCGACCGGCGAGATCGTGGGCGAGGGCTTCCATGAGCGTCCGGGCGGGCCGCACGCCGAGGTGGTCGCCCTGATGGCGGCCGGTGCCCGGGCGCGCGGTGCGACGGCGGTGGTCACGCTTGAGCCGTGCAATCACATCGGCCGGACGGGGCCGTGCAGCGACGCGCTGGTGGCCGCGGGCGTCGCCCGGGTCGTGGTCGCCGTGCGCGACCCGTGGCCGCCGGCCGCCGGTGGGATCGAGCGCCTGCGCGCCGCCGGGGTCGAGGTCGTCGACCTGTCGGCGGATGTGGGCGGTGCCGGCAGTGCCGGCGGTCCGGTGGGCGTCGACGCGCCGGTTTCCGCTATCGCCCAGGATGTTTCGCCTACGGCAGTTTCGCCTATGACGCTGTTCGCGCGCGGCTTCCCCGCGCGGCCGGGCGGGGTCGCTGACGAATGGACCGTCGACGAGATCGTGGGCGCCGCAAGAGATGTGAACCGAGTGTGGCTCGGCTCAGTGGCCCACGGGCGGCCGTTCGTCACCCTGAAGACCGCGATGTCGTTGGACGGCCGGGTGGCGGCACCCGACGGCAGCAGCCGCTGGATCTCCTCGCCCGAGTCCCGCGCCGACGCGCATCGCATGCGCACCGAGATCGACACCATCATGGTCGGTGTCGGCACGGTGCTCGCCGACGACCCGCAGCTCACCGCGCGCGGCGCCGACGGGGCGCCGCACGGCCGGCAGCCGCTGCGTGTCGTGGTCGACGCCCATGGGCGCACCCCGACTGACGCGAAGGTGCGAGACGTATCGGCACCGACACTCGTTGCCACGGCGCGGGAATTCGGCGTCGGCCCGGACGGTCGCGTCGACCTCGCGGCCCTGCTCGCGGCGCTGTACCGCGACGGGCGCCGGCACGTGCTGGTCGAGGGCGGGCCGCGCCTCGCGGCATCCTTCCTGGACGCCGGGCTCGTCGACGAACTCCTGGTGTACCTTGCGCCCCTGCTGCTCGGCGCCGGCCGATCCGCACTGGAGGGCGGTGCACTCACCACCCTGGCCGATGCGCGCCGTGCCGGCCTTGCCGAGATCCGCGTCCTGGGGCCCGATCTCGCCCTGCGCTACCGCCTGCGCCCGGGCCGCTAGCCCGCGCCACCTGTCGCGTAGGCCATGCGATGTGGGTAGCCGAACTCGCAGACACGGCCCGGGGTCAGGATCTTCGTCATCTACGCTGGCCCGTCTGCAACCCGGCGGCCGCCCGGTGAACGCGACCATGCTCCTGCTTCTAGACCGTCGAAATGCCTGATAAAGAAGCGACTATATGTCTTGTAGAACACTGTCCAAACGCCTGATTAGAACCTGTCCGGGTGCTAGATTGGCGGGATGAGCTATCAGCGCCGTGTCATTGACGACGTACTCGACGAAGCCCTGCCGGACCTCCCGGCCGTCGCGCTGGAGGGTGCCAAGGGCGTCGGGAAGACGGCGACGGCGGCTCGTCGCGCCACCACGATCCTGTCCCTGGACGACCCGCGGAACCGGGCAAGTGTCGCCGCGAACTTCGACCTTGTCGCGGACGTCGATCGGCCGGTGTTCATCGACGAATGGCAACTCGAACCCCAGGTGTGGGACCGGGTGCGGCGAGCCGTGGACGCTCAGCCCGATCGCGGCGGGCAATTTCTGTTAGCGGGTTCCGCCAATGTGGCACCAGGCGTGCGTATCCACAGTGGCGCCGGACGCATCGTGAGCCTCGTGATGCGTCCGATGTCCCTGAGTGAGCGTGCGATCGAAGAGCCGACCGTGTCATTGCGCTCCGTGGCTGCCGGGGAATCGCGGATTCGCGGAACGACGACGATTCGCATGAGCGACTACGTGGACGAGATCCTGCGTTCGGGCTTTCCCGGCATCCGCGACCTGCCGCCGCGCAACCGCGAGCGTCAACTCGACGGCTACCTTTCGCGGATCGTCGATCGCGACATGCCGGAGAACGGCATCCGCGTACGCCGCCCCGCGTCGCTACGTTCATGGCTGCGCGCGTACGCTGCCGCGACCGCGTCGACCGCGGATTACACGACCATCCTCGATGCGGCCACCGCCGGCAGTCCCGACAAACCAGCGCGCAGCACCGTCGACGTCTATCGCGAGCACTTGCTGCGCATGTTCGTGCTCGACCCGGTCGAGGCGTGGACGCCCGCCTTCGCGCCGCTGAAGCGTCTCACCTACTCGCCGAAGCACCACCTTGTGGACCCGGCGCTCGCCGCTCGGGTCGTCGGCGTCGGCGCCGCGGGCCTCCTGGTCGGCGAGGGCGAGACCGCCTCGCCCTCCACCGGCACCTGGCTCGGCGCACTGTTCGAATCGCTTGCCGTGCAGTCGGTTCGGGTGTATGCCGACGCAATGGGGGCACGTGTCGGTCACCTGCGTACGAAAAGCGGTGATCACGAAGTGGACATCATCGTGGAACGGGACGATGCGCGGTGTGTCGCCCTCGAGGTGAAGCTGGCGGACACGGTCCGGGATGACGACGTGCGTCACCTGCGCTGGCTCCGCGCACAATTGGGCGAGCGACTTATCGACGCCGCTGTACTGCATACCGGCCGGCATGCATATCGTCGGCCTGACGGAATCGCTGTGGTGCCGCTGGCGCTGCTCGGGCCGTGACCGTGCCACGAGCGCGGAGTCGTTTGCCGGCAACGGCTTTCGCGCGTGTGTCGGCAGCCCCCGCTCCGTCGATGTGGCCCCCCCGGGGCTCGAACCCGGAACCTACGGATTAAAAGTCCGCAGCTCTGCCAATTGAGCTAGAGGGCCGGGGGATAGGGACTTTAACCGGGAGAACCCTAGGGAAAACTCTAGGGAGAACTCCCGAGGGAACAAGCGGCCCGACCCCTCGCGCTGCCAGTATTCCAGACCCGGACGGTCGCGGCTGCCACGGTCACCGCGGCGGTCATCAGGGCTGCCCGGGAAGCGTCTGGCCTCACCCAGGAAGCCTTGGCTGAACGACTCGAGACGAGTTCGGCCGAAGTCGGGTCGCCAACGACGTGGTAGGCGAGGGCTACCGGGGGCCGTTGGACTCACAGTGACGCTATGCAGGTCGCGATGCGGAAGCGTCTTGAACGCCGAGGTAGTGGGAGAGCGCGAGTTCGACCTCCATGAGCTGATCACGGGTCAGGTAGTCGACCGGATCGCCCACGACGTAGCCCCCATCGATCGAGCGGATCTGGTCGACAAGCATCCGCGTCGACCGTCCGGCGATGTCGATCTCGGGGCGGTGGATGGAGGGGCCGGCCGAGGTCGAAGTCGGGATCACGGTCACGACCGAGAGTGGCGAATCCGACGGTGAGACAAGCAAACCGAGGCGTTTGCCGCCCTGCTCATGGCTGCGTGGCCGACCGAGATCAATCCGGTATACCGCTCCGCGGATCACCACGCTTCCGGCTCCGCATTGACATCTTCGTCCTTCAGCTCTTCCGCATCCGCCCGGAACTGCGCCAGCCACCGTTCGTGGTCCAGCAGCCGCAGCGCCCGCCGCAGCGTGTCCGAGGTGCTCTCGCCCGGTCGCGCAGCCTCACGCAGGATGCGCTCGTCCTCTTGCGTTGGACGGAAACCGATCGATGCAGGCATGTCGGCCATGCTACTGTGCGTTCAACAAATGTTCAACATCCTTGATGCGGGGAATGGTTGATTTTGGCTCGGCCGTCATAGACACCGATAAGGAGTGACGACCTGCGGATGCCTCCGATCCGCCACCCGAGTCGTGCAGCCGCGGCGTGAACGGCAGTTGCGTCACCGCGGGCGGGTTGGTCCTGCAGGGCTGCGTGATCAGCAGGGTCGCCGTGCGAGACTGTCGTGGTGGTCTTCCGGGTGGCGAACGTGGATGACGTGCCGGCGATACGGCGGATCTCGCTGGCGTTGGGGCAGGCCGAGGAGGATTCCGGCTCGGACGCCGGGTACGTGCGATTCCTCCTATCGTCCGGGACCGTCATGGTCGCCGAGACTGTCAGCGGCTCAAGCGTTATCGCATGGGGCGCGGTCAAGCAGTCCCGCGGCCGCTCGATGCTCACCGATCTGTTCGTGGATCCCGATCACCAAGCCCGCGGTGTCGGCGCCGGCCTGCTCCGCCGGCTGTGGCCGAGCGGGCCGCGAGAACCGGCCCGGTTCACCTTCAGCTCGCGTCACCCTGCGGCGCTCCCGCTCTACGCGCGCGCCGGCCTGGTTCCGGGCTGGCCGCTGCTCTACATGAGCGGAGACCGCACGAGGTTGGCCGCACCGGACGGGCCTGCACACCTGGAGGTCCGGCGGGTCGACGCCGCCACGGCGGCCTCCGCCGACATGCAACTCGCATCAGCCGGGTACGCCGATGTCGCCGATGTGTCGAGACTCGCCGCCGACTATCGCTGGTGGGGCCGCGGGCAGCCGCACTCCGGGCTGATCGTCATCGACGGGGCCCGGCCGGTGGCAGCCGGAGCTGCCACTCGGAACACCCTTGCGCACCTGACGTGCGCGGAAGGGCAGAACGCCGCGCCGGCCGTCATAGCCGCTCTGCTCACCCTCGACGCGCCGGAGGTGACGCTATGCCTGCCCGGGCCGCACCCGGTGGTCCGAGACCTGCTGGAGGCCGGATTCCGGATCGACGATTTCGACATTTCTATGCGCACACCCGACGTGGACCTGCGCCCGACGTGGGTCTACTCCCCAGGTATCGGATGACGACCCGGTGCCGGATGCCGCCCAGCGGGCATCCTCCGTTTCCTGGACGCCTCGTGGCGGGGGAGCCCATGGACGCACGTGAGGGCCGAGCCGGGGCGTCGGGTCGGACCTAAGGTTCCGATATGCGCATCGAACAGATTCCACAGGTCGAGCTGGACGGTGCCAGCGGGATCACGATGGCGCCGCTGAACGCTGGAACATCTGCCGAACGGGTCAAGATCGACCTCGCCGTGCTGCAGCCCGGATCGAGTCTGCCGAAGCACCCGGCGGGGCGGGAGCAGGTCTTCTACGTTGTCAGCGGACGCAGTCGGGTTGCCGGCGATGACGACGTCGAGCACCCGATCTCGGCGGGCTGGGCCGCGGTGTGGGATCGCGGGGAACAGCACACGTCGTGGGCCGATTCGACGATGACCGTGCTGATCATTCAGCGCCGCCCGGAGGCCGGGTAGTGGCACGCCTCCATGGCTGGGAACCGCGCAGGCGCGTGCGCCGGTCGGCGACGGGACATCGTCTGGGGTGCTGTCAGCGGTCGTAAGCCTCGCGACGGTGTGCTGCGCGGACGACAGTGACGGTCAGCTCGGCGTCGAACACGTCGTAGATCACCCGGTAGTCGCCGACCCTGATACGCCAGGCGGTCTGCTCGCCAACGAGCTTCTTTGCTCCGTGCGGGCGCGGATCATCGATGAGGCCTTCGACCGCGTCGAGTATGCGATCACGCACAGGGCGGGGTAGTTTCCTCACCTGGCGCGCTGCCGCCGTGGTGAAGTCGACGTGATAGCTCACGAAGCCGCATCGCCGCGAAGTTCGCCGAGGGAAACGCGACTGCCGTCGTCCTCGGCCTTCGCCCGGCGGTAGGCGGCGACGTCTTGCTGCATCTCGAACTCTTCGAGCGCTTCCAGGTCGGAGACACTGACGACGATCGCGGCGAGTTTGCCGTTACGGGTGACGCCTATGCGCTCACCGGCGTACATCGCCCGGCCGAGCACGTCGGCGAGTTGGCTGCGCAGTTCCCGGATCGAGACTTCCCGCGTCACGGTATCCATACATAACACTGTACCAATTCATCCGACTGTGTACACGGAGGGCAGGCCCGGTTTCTCCTGCTGCTGCGGCGCTCTTGCGGCAACGATTCGCTGGGAGCGGTAGGCCGCCAAAGAACGGGGGCCCGTCGCCTTGAGCCAGCCTGGCGATGGCGCTACACGACGATCGCGTCGGCCGCGGGGAACGCGCGGGCGAGGCGCAGGTCGGTCGTGACGAGCGGTACCGACAGTTCCGACGCCAGTTCGCAGTACAGCGCATCGGTGAGACGCACGGACTGCCGGCGCGACCAGGCCCCGGCGAGCAGGCCGGGGAGCGCATGGCGGGTGATGGGCGCCGCGCTCAGGCGCCGGATCCGATCGCTCGCGGAGCGTTCGGTGAGCCCGCCCGTGCGCTGCAGCCGGCCGAGTGCGGAGAGCACCTCGGCATCGAAGTGCGCCGGCGCGTGCCACACCGCGCCGTGCAGCCGGGCAGCCACAGCCTTCGCCAACTCGGTACCGGCCAGGAGGTCGACCATGGCGGACGCATCGATGACGACGTGATCCGCCGCCGTCGACTCGGCGGGCGGCGTCACCTGCCGCCGTCGATCTCGTCGCGGGCACCGTCCAGTGCGTCCATGGCCGCCGCATGCGTCACTCTTCCGGTGCCCACGGGAATGTCGAGAAGCCAATCCCGGGCGGCTGCGCGGTCGAGCTCCTGAGAAATCGCCGCTTGCGTGAGGGCGGAAATGTTCAGACCGGCGGCACGGGCGCGTTCGGACAGCTCATCCGGCACGTAGACATTGAGCCTTGCCATACACACAATATACATACTTTCGGGAGTGAGCAGAAGGACCTCGCGCCCCCACCCCGGCGCGGTCGCTCCCACCCGTCCGAGTGTGGTCCGCTCCCATCCGCCCCGCCAACAGTGGTCGAGAGGCCGCGAACTATCTGATAACTTTATCAAGTACTTCATTGATCGGATTGTCGATCGCTGACCCCCGAGGCAGAAGGGCGAACCCGTGAGCACACCGCTGTACAAGCTCAAGGGCGAGTTCTTCAAAACCCTCGGCCATCCCGCCCGCATCCGGGTGCTCGAACTCCTGGTCGACGGCGAGCGCTCGGTGAGCCAACTGATACCGGACGTCGGCCTGGAGGCATCGCACCTGTCGCAGCAGCTCGGCGTCCTCCGGCGCGCCGGGGTAGTGCGCGCCCGCAAACAGGGCAACGAGGTCATCTACTCCCTCACCTCCCCGGCCGTCGCCGAGTTGATGCGGGTGGCTCGCGCCGTGCTGGCCGGGATTCTGAGCGACCAGACGGAACTGCTGGAGGACCTGGTGGCGGACGAGGCCCAGGCCAGGCCCGGCCGCAAGGCCCGCAGCGGCCGCACCAGCACCGGCCGATCCGGCACCGCTCGAACCGCAACCATCGGCACCACCCGGAACGTCCAAGCCCGAAAGCGGGGCTGACCGATGGGTTGGCTAGGGCGCATCCGCCGGATCGGGCGGATCGCCGAACAAGCACCGCCGCGCCCGTCATCGACAATCAACGCGCCGGCACTCCTACGCGGATCGCTGCAGATCCGCTACCTCGATGCCGGCTCCTGCGGCGCGTGCGAGCTGGAGATCGCCAGCGCCTTCGGCCCCGTCTACGACCTGCAGCGCTACGGGATCAGCCTCGTCGCCTCACCCCGGCATGCCGACGCGCTGCTGGTGACGGGCGTGGTCACGCGCAACATGGAGGCTCCGCTGCGCCACACGCTGGCCGCCGTACCGGAACCGCGCATCGTCATCGCGGTGGGCGACTGTGCTTGTACCGGAGGTGTTTTCGCCGGCGGCTACGGCGTGGTCGGCCCGGTGTCCAGCGTCGTCGACGTGGACCTCGAGATCCCCGGCTGCCCGCCGCGACCCGAGCAAATCGTCGCCGCCCTGCGCTCGATCGTCGGCCGCTGACGTGTCCGCTTTGAAGGTGGCGGAAACGCCTATGACGATGATCCGGGCCGCGCGCCGACCGGAAACCACTGCGGCGGCGGGAGCCGAACCGCAGGCAAGCCACGACGCACGGCAGGGACACGATTCCAGGCCGAGCGCCGCCGCGGTCTGGGGCGGCGCGGCGACGTTGTTGGTCGGTCTCGCCGGCGTGGTGTGCGGCATCGCGGCGCTGGCCGGCCGTTCCTGGTCGCTAAGCCTCGAGAGTCTCTTCCCGATGGTCGGCGTACAGCTCGAACTCACGCCGCTGGGCGGGCTCTTCATGCTGCTGACCGGCGCGGTGGCCGTGATCGTCGGCATCTACAGCGCCGGCTACGCGCGGGCCGGTCACCTCGGCGGCTTCCCGCTGGCCGTGATGCCGATCTTCGTCGCGACCATGCTGCTGGTCCCCGCCGCCGCATCGGTGCCCACCTTCCTGCTGATGTGGGAACTGATGGCGATCTCGTCGATGGTGCTGGTGCTCACCGGTCACCGACGGGCCGAGGTCCGCTCGGCGGGCGTCTACTACGCGGTCCTGACGCACCTGGGTTTCATGGCGATCCTGCTCGGCCTGCTCCTGCTGAGTGCCGCGACCGGCACGACGCGGTTCGCCGAGATCTCCGCAGCCATAGGCGATGTCGCGCCCGGAGCCCGCACCGTGATCTTCGTCCTGACGCTGCTCGGCTTCGGCTCCAAGGCCGGCCTGCTGCCCCTGCACGCCTGGTTGCCGCGGGCGCACGCCGAATCGCCGAGCCCGGTCTCGGCGCTGATGAGCGCCGCGATGGTCACCCTGGGCGTGTACGGCATCGTCCGCATCGACCTCGACATCCTCGGCCCGGGGCCGCGCTGGTGGGGCCTGATGATGCTCGCCGTCGGCGCGGTCTCCGCCCTGTTCGGGGTGCTGCACGCGTCGGTGGCCACCGACCTCAAACGGCTGCTGGCCTTCTCCACCACCGAGAACATGGGCTTCGTGCTGGTGGCACTGGGCGCTGCCGCTTTGCTCACGAGCAGCGGTATGCGCGACGTGGCGGCGCTGGCTCTGGCCGCCGGGATGCTGCACCTGCTGGTGCACGGCTCGTTCAAGATGTTGGCCTTCCTGGCGGCAGGGTCGGTGCAAAACGCCACGGGCATACGGGATCTCGACCGGCTCGGCGGGATGGCCCGACGGATGCCGGTGACCACAACGCTGTTCGGCGTGGCGGCGCTCGGCGCGGCAGGGTTGCCGGTCGGGGCCGGGTTCGTCAGCGAATGGCTGCTGCTGCA
This sequence comes from Nakamurella sp., assembly GCA_017848755.1. Classification (GTDB taxonomy): domain Bacteria; phylum Actinomycetota; class Actinomycetes; order Mycobacteriales; family Nakamurellaceae; genus Nakamurella. Next base: position 12,975 of record JAFIHI010000079.1, read on the forward strand.
GAGCCTGATCCACCGGCCCGCGCCCGGCGACACGCTCATGGCGTTGACCATGCCGCTGGCCATCGGCGTCGTCGCGCTCAGCGTGGGGGTGGGCGTGGTCACTATGGTGAAGGCGTTCGGCGTGGGATTCCTGGCACGGCCGCGCACCGACGAGGCGGCCCACGCACGGGAGGCCGACGCGCCGATGCTCGTCGCGATGGCGCTCGCCGCGCTGGCCTGCACGGTGCTCGCGCTGGTTCCCGCCGCCCTGGACCCGGCCCTGCGCGCGTTCGGCCGAACTCTGCCGGTCCCGGTTGCGACCCTGGGCGGCGTCGTCATCGGCCCGCTGGGCGGATTGGGCAGCATCGCGCCCGCGGTGCTCGCCGCCGGAATGGTGGGCGCCGTCATATTCGCTGTTGCGCTGTCGCGGATCGGTGCGCGCAGCAGGCCGCCGGCACAGTCCGCCGTGTCGCTCTGGGCGTGCGGCGCGGACGGGCTCACCTCGCGCATGGAGTACACGGCGAGTTCGTTCGCGCAGCCGATGCAGCGGGTGTTCCACGGCGTGCTGCGGCCGGAGACCGACCTGTCGGTGGTCCGCGCCCCTGGATCTTCCTATGACATAGCGAAGATGGCGTACCGCGAACGGCCCACCGATGCGGTCGAGGCGCATCTCTACCGCCCGGTGCTGCGCCTGGTGCGGGCCGCCGCCGGGTGGGTGCGGCGGGCGCACACCGGCAGCGTGCAGCTCTATCTCGTCTACGGCGGCCTGGGTCTGCTGATCGTGCTGGTGCTGGCCCGATGACGATTCTCGCGATGGTCGCCCCCGCGGCGCAGGTTGTGGGCGTGCTGCTCGGGGCGCCGCTGGTGGCGGGTGTGATGCGGCAGGTCCGTGCCCGGTTGGAGGGGCGGGTCGGTGCGGGGGTCGGCCAGCCGTGGCGGGACCTGAAAAAGCATCTGCGGAAACAATCGATGACGCCGTCCGGAACCACGGTCGTCTTCTCCCTCGCACCGGCCGTGGTGGCCGGCAGCGCCCTGCTGATCGCAGCGATAGTGCCGCTGGTGACGACGTTCTCGCCGCTGGACCGCATCGCGGACCTGTTCGCCGTCGTCGGGCTGTTGCTGATCGGGACGGTGGCGATGGCCCTCGGCGGATTGGACACCGGCACCGCATTCGGCGGGATGGGGGCCAGCCGCGGCATCACGATCGCCGCGCTCGCCGAACCCACGATTCTGCTGAGCGTATTCGCACTGTCGCTGCCGGCCGGGTCGTCGAACCTGGGCGTGATCGTCGCTGCGACCGCGCACGATCCGTGGACGGTGCTCAGCGTGCCGGGCGCGTTGGCGTTCGTCGCGTTGCTGACGGTGATCGTCGCCGAGACCGGGCGGCTGCCGGTCGACAACCCCAGCACGCACCTGGAACTGACGATGATCCACGAGGCGATGGAGCTGGAGTACGCCGGACCGCGGCTGGCGCTCATCGAGTGGGCCTCGGCGATGCGGTTGACGGTGCTGCTCGCGCTGCTCGCTAACCTCTTCGCGCCGTGGGGGATCGCCGGTGCGGGCGCGGGCGTCGGCGGGTTCCTGCTGGCGGCGGTGCTGATCGCCGCGAAGGTCGCCGTGCTCGCGCTGGTCCTGGGCGGGATCGAGGTGTTCGTCGCCAAGCTGCGCCTGTTCCGGGTGCCGGAGCTGTTGGCGGGCTCCTTCGTGCTGGCCCTGCTGGCCGTGACCACCTCGTCGTTCTTCGCCTCGGCGGTGGGGTGAGGTGCGGTGAACCAGGACCTCTACACGGCCGCCATGAACACGGCCGCGGGCACCCTGCTGCTCTCGGCGGTGCTCGTGGTGTGGCGTCGCGAGTTGCGGGCCATGGTGATGCTGTTGGCGTGCCAGGGCGTGGCGCTGGCGGCGTTGCCGGTCGTCGACGGGATCGCCCACGCCAGCGCGGAGGTGATCGGCGTCGGCGTCGCGATTCTCGCACTGCGGGGAGCGATACTGCCCGCCGTGCTGCTGCGGCTGGTCGCGCGGCGGGGGCCCGCGCGGCGGGGGCCCGCACGCCGGGAGAGTGCCCCGGTGGTGGGGACGTCCCTATCCCTGCTGATTACGGCGCTCCTCACGGTGACGGCATTCGCGATCACCCGGCCGATCGTGCTGCTGCAGGCGACGGTCGGGTCGATGGCGGTGCCGGTGTCCTTCGCGCTGATCCTCATCGGCATCCAGGTGATGGCCACCCGGCGCCGCGCCCTGTCCCAGACCGTCGGATTCCTCATGGTGGACAACGGGATCACCTCCGCCGCTTTCCTGCTGACCTCGGGCGTTCCGCTGGTCGTCGAGCTCGGCGCGTCGCTGGATGTGCTGTTCGTGACGCTCGTGCTCGGGCTGTTGGCGCGGCAGGTCCAGGCGCACTTTGGGGACAGCGACGTCGGCCGGCTACGGGAGTTGCGTGACTGATATGACGTCGTTGCTCGTTCTGCCGGTGGCCGCTCCGGTCGCCGCCGCCGTGTTCGCGGCCGTGTGCCGCAACCGGCGCCTGAATGCCGCCGTGGCCGCCGCAGCCGCGCTCGCGATTGGCGCGTGCGGCCTGTTGCTGGCCGTGGCCCGGGGTTCCGGCCCGGTGCTGGCCCTCGGCGGTCTGCTGCGCGCCGATGCGCTCACCGCGGTGATGTTGGTGGTGATCGGCTCGGTCGGCGCTCCGGCGGCCTGGGCCGGTATCGGCTACGTCGACCAGGAGGTCGCGGCCGGCCACACCACCCCGCGGCGCGTGCGGCTGTACGGCGTGCTCGTCCCGACATTCCTGGCGGCCATGGCGACGGCGGTCTCCGCGGCCAATATCGGCGTCATGTGGGCGGCCATCGAGGCGACCACCATCGTCACGGCCTTCCTGGTGGGGCACCGAGGCGGCCGGGCGGCGGTCGAGGCGGCCTGGAAGTACGTGGTGATCTGCTCGGTGGGCATCGCGGTGGCCCTGCTCGGCACGGTGCTGGTGTATTTCGCGGCCGTGCAGGCAGGCATCCCGGCGAGCCACGCGCTGGACATCGACACCCTACTGGCGCACGCCACGGCGCTCGACCCCGCGGTGCTGCGCGTCGCGGCCGGGCTGATGGTGATCGGCTTCGGGGCGAAGGCCGGCTTGGTGCCGTTCCACACCTGGCTGGCCGACGCGCACAGCCAGGCGCCGGCGCCGGTCTCGGCGCTGATGAGCGGAGTGCTTCTGGCAGTGGGCTTCTCGGCGGTGCTGCGCGTCAAGCCGGTGGTGGACCTCGCCGTTGGCGGCGGGTATCTGCGGACGGCGCTGTTGGTAGTGGGCCTGGCAACCGTCGCGGTCGCGGCGCTCATGTTGCTGGTGCAGCGGGACTTCAAGCGGATGCTCGCGTATTCGTCCATGGAGAACCTCGGGGTGATCGCGGTCGCCGCGGCGGTCGGCACGCCGCTCGCTGTCGCCGCCCTGCTGTGGCAGGTGTTGGCGCACGGCATGGGCAAGACGGTGCTGTTCCTATCGGCGGGCCAGATCCAGTCTGCGCATGGGTCTTCCGCGCTCGCGGCGGTGCACGGTGTGCTGTCGCGCTCGCGGCTGGTCGGTGCGTCGTTCGCCGTCGGCATCGCCGTGGTGGTCGCGGTCCCGCCGTTCGCCATCTTCGGCAGCATGATCGCGGTCGGCCGGTCCATGACCGAGGTGGGGCTCGGCTGGGTGCTGGCCGTGCAGGGCACGCTGATGGTGGTCGCGTTCGCCGCGCTGGCGAGCCGCACGGTGGGCATGCTGCTGGGCGAGCCCGAGCCGTCCGCGCCGGCCATCACGACGCCGCGGTCCATCTCGCTCGCGCTGGTGATCGGCATCGCCGCCTGCCTGGCGCTGGGGCTGAGCGCCGGTCTGTTGGCCGGGCTGTTCCGGGACGCGGGACTGATGCTGGCGGGGGTCCGATGAGCATCGGAGTCCCGAACGCTGAGGGCGAGAACATCGTCATACTCGATTCTTTCGTGTCTCACGAGGTGGGGGCGCACCGTTCGGTGCGCGCGGTTGACGTAGGCGAGTTGCGTGCGCAGGCGGCCGAACTGCTGGCGGCAGGTTTCCGGTTGGCGCTGGTGTCCGGGCATGACGACGGCGCGACGCTGCGGGTGGTGTACCTGTTCCTGGCGGGCGGCCCCGATCGGCGGCGGGAGATGACGGTGACGCTGCCCGCGGCGGAGCCTGTGCTGCCGTCGCTGGCGGAGTTGTCGGTGCCCGCGTCCCGGTTCGAACGCGAATTGCACGACCTGTTCGGGATCATTCCGGTGGGGCATCCGATGCCGAGAAGGCTGGTGCGCCATGCACATTGGCCCGCCGGGTGGTACCCGATGCGTCGCGATGCCGGGCCGCCGCCGGAGTTCGTGGACGCCGAGCGCTTCCCGTTCCTGACGGTCGAGGGGGAGGGCGTCTACGAGATCCCGGTCGGCCCGGTGCATGCCGGGATGATCGGCCCCGGACACTTCCGTTTCTCCGTGGTGGGCGAGACGATCCTCCGGCTCAAGGCCAGGCTCTGGTTCACGCATCGCGGCGTCGAGAAGCTGTTCGAGGGGCTGGATCCCGTGGCCTCTGGGCGCTCGGTTGACCTGGCCGCGGCGATCGCCGGGGACACGTCTGTGGGGCACACGCTGGCGCACTGCCTGGCGGTGGAGGACGCGCTGGGGCTCTCGATGCCCGTCGGTGCACAGCGGCTGCGGGCGATGCTGCTGGAGCTGGAGCGGCTGTATCACCACGCGAGCGACATCGGTGCGCTGGCCAACGATGTCGGGTTCGGGCTGGCGAACTCCCACGCCGGCCGGATCCGGGAGGAGCTGCTGCGCATCAACGACACGGTGACGGGGCATCGGCTGCTGCGCGGCGCGATCGGAGTCGGCCGGGTTTCGGTGCGGGCGCTGCCGGACCTTGCGCGCCTGCGCGCTGTCGCGGACGATCTCGCGGACGTGGCGCGCGCAACTCTCGCGAAATCGATGGTGTACGAACGGTTTTCGGGTACCGCCGTGCTTGCTCTGCGCGACGCGGTCGAGCTGGGCTGCCTCGGCCCGGCCGCGCGGGCCAGCGGCGTGGCCGTCGACGCGCGCGTCGACCATCCGTTCGCCGACCTGCCGGTGGCGCCGGTTCTCGGGGACGGCGGCGATGTGCTCGCGCGCTTCACGGTGCGTCGGGACGAGTTCGCGCAATCGATGGAGCTTGTCGAGCGGTTGGTGGGGGAAGCCGGGCCGCTGTCGTTTGCGGCTGTTGGTCGGCGCGGCGGCGTTCAGGGCAGCGATGCCCGGGCCGCCGGTGTCGGGGATGACGCGCGTTCCGCGGTGGGCGGTGTCCGTGGCGGGGCCGCGAGCGGCGTGCGCAGTGCCGCCAGGAGTGGCGTCGGCATCGTCGAGGCCTGGCGCGGAACCGTGGTGCACCGGGTCGAGATCGACGGGGCGGGCCGGCTGCTGCGGGCGAAGGTCGTGGACCCGTCCTGGTTCAACTGGCCGGCGGTGCCGATCTGCTTGACGGACACCATCGTCTCCGACTTCCCTTTGGTCAACAAGAGTTTCAACCTGTCGTACCCGGGCAACGACCTGTGAGCCGCCGGTAGCCCCGGCGATCGGGGCGGGGGGCTACGACACTGCGGGAGATGTTGGCTGGGGCATGCCGGGTCGGGAGTGCAATGCGGGATTCAGCCCGCGGGTGCGTCTTGCCGTTCGGCGACCCGGGCCGGGTGCTCGCGGCGTGCGACGAGCACGTCGATGCCCCACGCCAATGCCGCGAGGGCGAGGAAGACAGCGGCGATCAGCAGGCTGTTCAGGAGCACCTTCGGGTAGCCCAGCCGCGGCGCCTCGAGGAACGGGTAGGGGTACCAGTCGGTGATCGCACCCCGGGTGAGGGTCACAGCGAGCCACGCGAGGGGGTAGAGCAAGGAGCCGAGGACCACGGTGCCGGTCAGCCTGGCGCGCGGCCCGAAAGCAGCCCAGCCCAGCACGCACATCGCCGGCACCACGGTGTGCAGCAGCACGTCCGCGATCTTCGCCCAGCCGGTCAGGTCGGCGAGGCCGGCGAGCACCGTGTGGTACACGGCGAAGGTCACCAGGATGCAGACGAGCCCGTCCAGCCGGAACGTCCGGAACCACCACGAGTCTCGTTCGAGGCGATGTGCCAGCAGGCCGGTGGTGATTCCGACGATGATGTTGGACTGGATCGTGAAGAACGCCAACACGTTCGCCGTGCGGGCGATCGGGTTGGGGAAATCGACCCCGGCGCTGCTGGCCGTCACGATGAACTGGATGACGAGCGCCACGGCCACCACGACCGCGGTCGCGCCGAACCAGGCCCGCGCGACACCCCGGAGAGTCATGCGCGGGTCCGGATCGCGAGTGCGGCGGCGCTCGGCACCCGGACATGTCCCACCAGCACGTTGTGCCCTCCCGCCTGCCGCACCCGACTGTCCAGGTCGACTCTAGAGGCGGAGCTGACATGTGTACATCAACGACTCGATCGACCTCCCGCTGGGGTCCGCGCCCTCGCTTGTCGTCGACGTCTCACGGTCGCTGGCCGCGCTGGGAGGGGGCTGGCGGCGTTCGCCGAGGGAACTCAAGCTGATCGCGCCGGCATTCGGGCGGAAATATCTGTGGAATCGGTACTGTCGGCTCCAGGAGACGTACCGGCACGACGGCCGGAGGCCGCGAAGATCGTCATACCCGATACCCCGGCTGCCGGAAATGCCCGAGTTGGATCGCATGCGCGCCGTGCCGTATGCTGGTTCGGCTCCCAACGGCAAGCCGTTGGAGGCGGGTGAGACTATAAAAAGCCCGGCCCCCATCGTCTAGCGGCCTAGGACTCCGCCCTTTCACGGCGGCAACACGGGTTCGAATCCCGTTGGGGGTACAGGGATGCGGCGCTGTTCAGGTACCGTGTCCAGTGCGAGGCGTTCCCGCGGGAACGCTCCGCAGCGCAGCAAGGCCCAGTGGCGCAGTCGGTTAGCGCGCCGCCCTGTCACGGCGGAGGTCGCGGGTTCAAGTCCCGTCTGGGTCGCGGGGACGTGGCCGGATTTCGGTGGTTCGCCGGATCCGGCCTCGTTTTTGGCCAGGTAGCTCAGTTGGTACGAGCGTCCGCCTGAAAAGTGGAAGGTCGCCGGTTCGATCCCGGCCCTGGCCACCCACTCTCATCCGCAGAAGCATTGCATTCTCGCGATCTTGGAACCGCCGTGACCTGTACGGGTCGTAGAGCGTCGCCCGGTTGAAGGTGTGGGGGACAACCGTGGATCTGGCCGCGGAGGTGGTGCGTCGTGACATGGTCAACGACGACGGCAGCCAGTTTGCGGTGCGGCTCACCGGCCCGACGGTGGCGCCGATCGCGGTCGCGGCCATCGCGGCCCGCCGCGGGGTGCCGGCGCCACCCGCCGAGGTGGTTCTGACGCGACAGGGTGTCGCCTACAAGCCGATCCCGGGATCGTTGTCC